>CANQJB010000125.1 GCA_947624155.1 uncultured Clostridia bacterium | reverse complement strand
TGCAAAATCAAAACAGCAGAATATTTTCGCAAGTATATAATAAAGCCCTTATTAGCTGAGGGCTTCATTAAGCAAACCATTCCTGAAAAGCCTAACAGCCGAAATCAAAAATATATCAAAGCGTAGCACCCAAACAATCTTTCTATCCGCGAAATTGATACAATGACGTCACAGATGGCAAATTGAAAATCCACAAAAAAATATTTCAACCGACCTCCCAAAGCTGACATAAATTGTCCTTTCGGAGGCCGGTTATATTTTGGAAAAACGTGTTTTTCACAGAACACTAAATTGCAGATTCTATCGTTATATCGTTTCAATTCAATTCTTCGCAGAAAAGTTAAGGCAGAGCGCCGCTCTGCCTTACACTATATATTGTAGCAGATTGTGGGGATTATTTCAAGATGGTGTGACTATATCAATTGCTGTGCAAACGTCAAGCTATCAACCGTAAGAGACGAGCTTCAAATAGTTGTTCAACGTCGTACCATTCAGTCCTCTGACGCATATTCATGCGTCCTTCATTCTCTTGGCGATGTCTGAAATGGTTTTCCGGAGTATCGGCAGTTTTTCAAGTATATCCGCCGCAAGTTTCAACTGGCAGCGCGTCCGCACAAGATTATGTCCGGCATAGGACGTGCGGAAGTATTTGTCGCCGGTCAGATAGTCGTCCAGGAACCGCGACGCAAGCTCCACCGTAAGCGTCAACGCACCGAGTGCCAAAACGTCGATTTCGCTTCGAGTCAAAACGCCGCTCATAGACGCGAGATACCCTTCCGCCAGCGCGCCGAATCTCTCCGTGTCAAGAAAAACCTTTTCAGTGTCCGGCTCGTCCTCCGCCGCGCTCGACGCCGCGCACCGTGCCGCGTCTCCGAAGTCGTAAGCCGACAGTCCCGGCATCACAGTGTCGAGATCGATGACCACCAACGGCTCCAGCGTTTGACGGTCGAACAGTACGTTATTCACCTTCGTGTCGTTATGCGTCACACGCAACGGCAGTGCGCCATCCGCTCGCATTCGGCACAGCTCGGTCGCCTTATCCCGCAGGGAATCCAAAAAGCAAAGTTCGTCTCTAACTTCCTTCGCACGGTCACACGGATCATCCTTCGCGCTTTGAAACAACCGATCCAATCGTTTTTCCGTATTGTGGAAATCCGGAATAGTTTCGTACAGACTTTCCGCATCGAAGTCGGACAGCAACGCTTGAAAACGTCCGAACGCCTTGCCGGTGCTGCGCAGTATCGCAAGATCCGCACAGGTGTCGAACGTCACAGAGTCGATATAGTTGCTCAGTCGCCAAAACGACCCGTTTCCGGGGACATAGTAATTCATCCCGTCCGCCGTGTGATGGAAGTGCAATTGTGGCGTACCGGGCGATTTCGCGCTGATATGCGCCGTCACGCGGTCGATGTTCCGCATGATCTCCTTCGGGTTCTTGAACACATAGGCGTTGACTTCCTGCACGAGATAGGACTTGCGTATCTCGTGCGGCTGACCGTCAGGGTTGTAAAAGTTCACATGAAAGGTCGTATTGATGTTGCCCCGTGTGATGGTTTCCCAGCTTTTTAGTTCGCCGGGGATTCGGAATGCGGCGCATACCTCGCGCAAGATATTCTCCGTCTGTCCGTCGGCTTCACAATTCATATATTATTCTCTCTCCGTTATCATCATATTGTCTATTGTGTTTTATTAGCCGTAAGATACAAGCTTCAGATAGTTATTCAGTGTTGTGCCGCTGATCCCATATACTGCCTGTGCGCCGCTATCCTTGTCGAAGATGTATTTCCGAAGACGAGGCCTTTGCTTTACGGCAAAAATTCGTGACTGGTCAAAATTTTTCTTGACTTTCGCGGAATTTGTGGTATAGTGGGTAGCAGTTGAGAGAACGCTTGTTTGGTGAAATGACAACACCTATATTTTATTCAAGTGGACTCGTGAAGTTTATTCTGAATACATTTCAACTCATCCATGTAGTGTAATCGTTCCGCTGCCTCCTGTCATATAGAACGTATCGCCAATGATCATGTCACCCATATCACTGACCATGAATGTCGCAAGCGCAGCAATCTCTGAAGGCATGGCAAATCGTCCGGCAGGACAATAGGCATTGTAGATGTTGTCATCTTTTTTCATTCCAAACATTGGCGTTGCCGTAGGTCCTGGAGCTATCGCGTTGACAACGATTCCATGTGGCAAAAGTCTCTCCGCTGTGCCAAGAGTAAGCCCTCTGACAGCCCACTTTGACATCTGGTAGGGCGTCCAAGCAGGGCGAAGTGCCGAAGAGGAAGTCACGTTCAGAATATGACCCTTGATTCGGTTTTCAATCATATATTTTGCAACTGCCTGAGACATGAAAAACGTGCCCTTTGCATTGATGTCCATTATATTGTCATACTCCTGTTCAGACATATCTAAAAAGTCCGAATGATTGAGTATACCTGCAGAATTGACTAAAATATCGATTCTGTTTTCAGGGAACATTGCGGCGGCAGTTTTAACCTTCTCAGGCATAGATTCAACGTCTTTAACGTCAATGACTATGAATGAAAGGTTTACCCC
>CANQJB010000124.1 GCA_947624155.1 uncultured Clostridia bacterium | reverse complement strand
TGGTCAGTATTGAGGAAATATGGTAAATAGGTAATGGATTGAGCGCGCTGCCTGCGTTAAAGCACGGGCACGCCGTCTTCGACGGCGAAGGCTTCGTCTGCGCAGTTGGTAAAACTTATTCAGGAAGCACAAAACACGCGGATACTTTGTGTGTGTCCGTATTTTCGACTTCACGGCGAAAAACCTCGTCGACGGGGTGCGCGTGAAAATCGACGGTTTTGTTAATTGTGTTCATAAGTTACTCCTTTGTTTTGAGGGCGCTCGGCAGTCAGAGCCGGAGGTTATAACTGCGGCAGGGATTGACTTATATTCATGAGTTTGATATAATTTAAATAATACTAAATTAAACATGGAAGCGTGATTCTATGACAGCCCGGGAATTTGGCATAAACAACAGCGAAGTCGTCGTTCTTTTGCATGGCGGCGGGCTTGGTTGGTGGAATTTTGCGAACGAAATCGAGCTGCTCAAAGGCCGTTATCACGTCGTTATTCCCGCTTTGGACGGCCATGCCGGGAGCGACTCGGGTTTTTCTTCTATTGAGGATAACGCCGTTCGAATCATAAATTATATTGACACAAATTTCGGCGGGCATGCGCTCATGATCGGCGGTTTATCACTTGGCGGGCAGATACTTTTGGAAATTCTCTCGCGCCGCAAAAACATCTGCAAATTCGCGATGGTCGAGAGCGCGCTTGCTCTGCCCATGCCGATAACTTGCCGCCTAATTAAGCCAACTATCATGCTCAGCTACGGGCTGATCAGCAAAAAATGGTTTTCAAGGCTGCAGATGAAAAGCCTGAATATTCGGGGCAGCCTGTTTGACGATTATTACCGCGACACCTGCGCAATCACCCGCGAAAATTACATCAGGATTCTGCAAAGCAATTCCTCGTATCGCATAAAGCCGACTTTATCGCAGTGCCAAGCGAAAGCGATGATATTTGTCGGTGGCAAGGAGCGCCCTATTATGAAAAAATCCGCAAAGATGATTAACGGATTGATTCTGGAAAGCGATATGATAACTATGAATTATAATCATGGCGAGCTGAGTTTGAATCATGCGGAGGAGTATGTGGAGTATATGATGAAGTTGATTGATTAAGATAAATTTATGCTGATTTTTCGCTCCCCCCCGCCCTGTCGTCATGGCAGGGCGCTTTTCATCTCTCACATCAACCCGTTTTCCGCAAGCCATTCGTCCAAATCGCCGTCGGAAATGCTTGTCGAAAGCCGTGTGCCGTCGTGCCAGTCGGAGGCATTCGCGGATTTTCCGAGATTATCAGAGCTCGACCCGACCCCGCTGCTCGACGACGTGCAGAACGGGACGATGACCTTGCCCGAGAGGTCGCAGCTCTCGACGAACGTGTAAAGGATTTTCGGCGCCTGTCCCCACCAAATCGGGTAGCCGAGGACAATGGTGTCGTAGCCGCTGACGTCGAAACTGCCCGAAATTTCGGGGCGGCAGCTGTCGTCGTTTTGCTCAACGGTGCTGCGGCTCGAACTGTCGTTGTAGTCGAGGTCGGCGTCGGTGTAAGGCTCGGCAGGGGTGATTTCGTAGACGTCCGCGCCAAGCTTTTCAGCAATTTTTTCGGCAAGACCGCGCGTGTTTCCCGTGCAGGAGAAGTACGCGACAAGGATTTTGGTGTCCTGTTCTTCGGGAGCAGCTTCGGCTTCGGCTTCGGCTTTAGATGATTCGGTAACGTCTGCGGGAGCTTCCTCCGGTTCGGTTTCTTCGGTAATTTCAACATCAGCGGCGGCTTCGGAAGTCGTTTGAGCAGGCTGATTTTCGGTTTGTTCAGCAGTCTGCGCGGGGTTTTCCTGCGCCTCCGCACCGCAAGCTGCGAGTGTGAAAGCCATACACAAAACCGTAATTATTACAAAAAATTTTCTCATTTCAAGCCCCCGTATTGCTCATCGTCGACAGGCTCCAGCCACTCGTTTGAGCCGTTTTCGCCCGGGACTTCAATCGCCAAATGGCTGAACCAACTGTCGGGAGCGGCGCCGTGCCAATGCTTCACGCCCTCGGGAATGTTGATGCAGTCGCCCGGCTTCATCTCAATCGCCGGCTTGCCCCACTCCTGATAGTACCCGCGCCCGCCGACGCAAATCAGAATCTGCCCGCCGCCCTTAGTCGCGTGGTGAATGTGCCAGTTGTTGCGGCAGCCGGGCTCGAAGGTGACGTTGAAAATCCCTACCTGCTCGGTCGAAATCGGCGCAAGGTAGCTCTGTCCGACAAAATACTGCTTGAAGCCGTCGTTCGGCGCGCCTATCGGGAAGAAAATGCTGTTTTGGTACTTATCTTTTTCGGTCAGCTCCTCGTCCTTCCAAACGTCCTTCGCCATGCGGAAAACCGCCCACGCCTTCGGCCAGCCGACGTAAAATCCGACGTGAGTGACAATCGCTGCGATCTCCGCGCGGGTAACGCCGTGAGCCTTCGCATTCTCAAGATGATAGACGAGCGAGCTGTCGGTGATGCCCGATGACATCAGCGCAACGACGGTTATAATGCACCGCGTTTTGAGGTCGATGTCGCGGTTGTTCCAGTTCTCGCCGAAAAGCACGTCGTCGTTAAA
>CANQJB010000123.1 GCA_947624155.1 uncultured Clostridia bacterium | reverse complement strand
TTCCTCGACGGTTTCGTTTGTCGGGCGCTTTCTGTTTCCTGTTCTCGCGAGAACGTCTTTCATCGCCCTCAGAGTAAACGGCGTCAGCGGCGCGGTATATGGCACCGCAAAGCTGTCGGTCACGCAGGCGTTGCAGAGCATCACCGCTCCGAGAAGCGCGATTCCGAAAAAGCCGGTCGCGCCGCCGAGAAGAACATTTAAAATCCTCAGAACCGTCATCTGTGGGTTGAGGCTCGGGACTACGAACGCGCTTGTTGCGGTTATTCCGATTATAATAAGCAGCGGGGCAGAGATCAGCCCGCTTGTGACCGCCGCGTCGCCGATCACAAGCCCCCCGACGATCGAGACAGCCCCGCCGATCGTCCGCGGGAGCCTTATTCCCGCTTCGCGCAGCACTTCAAACATCGTTATCACTATTATCATCTCGGCGAGCAGCGGATAGGGCGTTCTCTCCTCAGAGGCGAGAAGATTTAAAAGCAGCGAGCGCGAAAGCACCTCGGGGTGGTATACCGCTGCGGCGACATATAGCCCCGGCAGCAGCGAGGATATAAAGAACGCGGTGAAGCGTATCCAGCGCTGAAACGTCGCAAAATAGGGCTTGTCGGCGTAGTCGTCGACGGTCTGGAAATTCTCGACGAACAGCGCCGGACACACCGCCGCAAACGGCACCCCGTCGATCAGAACGGCGATTCTCCCCTCGTTTATCTTCGCGCAGAGAATATCGGGCCGCTCGGTGGTCGAAACGCTCGAAAAAAACGACCCCGGGCTGTCGCCGAGATATGGGATCACGCTCCCGCTGGTTAAAATCAGGTCGCTTTTGATGCTTCCGAGGCTTTTTCGGGTCTTCTCGATCAGCTTTTCCGGCGTTCTCCCCTCGATATAGACGATGCAGAGCTCGGTGCGGCTGAGCTTTCCTGCTCTGATAAATTCAAATCTCAGCTTCGGGTTTCTGACCCGCCGCCTCAGAATCGAGACCGATGTCCTGAGATTGTCCGAAAGCGCCTCGCGGGTGCCTTTGACATTCGCCTCGGTGTCGGGCTCAGAGACCGCGCGGGTCGCAAAGCCCTGAGCGCTGACCGCCAGCCCGCGCGAAACGCCGTGGACCAAAACGACCGCGAAGCCGGAGCAAAGCCGCTCGCTCAGCTCGGAATAGAGGTTTACCGGCTGAATTTCGGCCGAGAGAAGCGAGTTTTCGCTCAGAAACCGAAAGAGCTCCTCCGGCGCGGCGTTCTTTTTGTTAAAAGACATCATCGGCTCAAAGAGCATCTTCGCGAGGTCGGCCGATCTGACCATTCCCTCAAGAGTCAGCACTCCGCATTTCACACCGGAGATTTCGGCGCGAACCGCATTCAGGTCGGCGGAATTGCCGAAAATCGCCTTTACCCGAGCGATATTCCCCTCGAGCCGCGGCCCTAGCTGCACTGATCTATCCATTTGCTATCCCTCCGGAATTTTCGTTTGGCTTTATATTTCCCGCCGTTAAGGGAATTATTCTTGTATGAACGGCGGACAAAAGGGCAAAACTAGCCTCGAAAGGAGTGAAAGCGCTTTGCTGACTGTTTTTATCAGGGGGATAATACTCTATGTCCTCGTCGTCTTCGCGGTCAGGCTGATGGGAAAGCGCCAGATCGGCGATCTTTCGCCGGCCGAGCTGGTGATAACGATCCTGATTTCAAATATCGCCACCCTCGCGATGGAGGACGTCTCGGTTCCGCTGCTGACCGGAACCGTCCCGATCCTGACCCTTGTCTGTCTCGACGTGATTTCGTCCTATATCTGCCTAAATTCGCGCAAAATTCGCCACGCGGTCTCGGGCAGGCCGAAAATAATTATCTCAAACGGGGTGATCGACCAGCGCGGGCTCAGGGCGCTGAGATATACCGTCGACGACCTGATGTCTTCGCTGAGAACTCAGGGGATATTCGACATCTCGCAGGTGCAGTATGCCGTTGTCGAGACGACCGGCGCGATCAGCGCGCTTTTAAAGCCGGAATATCTGCCGCTGACCCCGAAGTCCGCCGCCTCGCCCGAGCCCGCCGCCGACCCTCCCCAGGCGGTTATCAGCGACGGGGATATGATCAGGTCTGCCGAGACTACCCTCGACCTGCGCGAGGCGGACATTTTAAAGGAGCTGAAGCGGAAGCACCTCGGCGTCGGCGACGTGTTTCTTTGCACCGCAGGAGCCGACGGAAAGCTTTATATAATCGAAAAGGAGGACAAGAAATGAAGCGTCTTATAATCTGCCTGACCATAATCGCGGCGATAATCGCTGCGGGGATTTGCACGATCGGGACTGTCGCCCAAAAGAACGAGCGGCTCTACGGAAAAATCGACTCGGTTCTCGCCTCTTACGGCGAAAGCGGCGCCGAGGCCGAGATCGCGGAACTGAAAAAATTCTTTGAGCGGGAATACGCGCCGGGGCTCAGCCTAGTCGTCAACGACGCCGGCCTCGGGGAGATGATGAACTCGATCTCGAAGCTCGGGCCGATGCTCGAATCGGGCTGCGATGAGTTTTTGGCGGAGTGCGAGGCGATAAGATCGGAGGCGGAGAGGATATATCTCGCCGAGCTGCCGGGGCTGTTCAGGGTTTTCT
>CANQJB010000122.1 GCA_947624155.1 uncultured Clostridia bacterium | reverse complement strand
AATAGACTCTGAAGAAGCAGAGCTTTCCGACGAACGGGTCGGTTGCGATCTTGAATGCGAGAGCGGCGAAGGGAGCGTTGTCGTCTGAAGGACGGGTTTCCTCTTTGTCGGTGTCGGGGTTGATGCCCTTGATCGCCTCAATATCTGTCGGGGCGGGCATATAGTCGACTACCGCGTCGAGAAGCTTCTGGACTCCCTTGTTCTTATAAGAGGTGCCGCAGGTGACGGGGACCATCTGGTTGGTGATCGTTGCGTGGCGGATACCGGCCTTGAGCTCTTCAATCGAAAGCTCCTCGCCGCTGAGGTATTTTTCCATAAGCTGGTCGTCCAGCTCGGCGACTGCCTCGACAAGCTGAGAACGGTATTTCTCCGCGTCGGCAACCATGTGTTCGGGAATATCTTCGACCCTGATGTCCTTTCCGAGATCATCGTAATACATATATGCCTTCATTTCGAGAAGGTCGATGATTCCCTTAAAGAAGGTCTCGCTTCCGACCGGAAGCTGGATCGGAACGGCGTTGCACTTCAGACGGTTGTGGATCATATCGAGGACATGGTAGAAATCTGCGCCCATGATGTCCATTTTATTGACATAGATCATTCTCGGGACGTTATATTTATCACCCTGCCTCCACACGGTCTCGGTCTGCGGCTCAACGCCGCCCTTTGCACAGAGGACGGTCACTGCGCCGTCGAGGACTCGAAGCGAGCGCTCGACCTCGACAGTGAAGTCAACGTGGCCGGGTGTGTCAATGATATTGATTCTGTGGCCCTTCCAATAGGCGGTGGTGGCGGCGGAGGTGATTGTGATTCCTCTCTCCTGCTCCTGCTCCATCCAGTCCATTGTGGCGGAGCCGTCGTGTGTTTCGCCCATCTTGTGGTTGATACCGGTGTAGAAAAGAATGCGCTCGGTGGTGGTGGTCTTTCCTGCGTCGATATGGGCCATAATACCAATGTTTCGAGTCATTGACAAAGATACATCTCTTGCCATAAATAATCTCCATTTCTTCACGGGGCTCAGGGGACTCGTGCCTGCCCCGCAGTTACAGTATCAATATAGTAGTAGTTCGGAAATCTGCCGAATCCGGCAGTTCTCCTTTTGGTCAGCAAACGGCGGATAGCCGCTGCCGATCACCAACGGAAGTGAGCGAACGCCTTGTTGGCGTCTGCCATCTTGTGAGTATCCTCACGCTTTTTGACCGCTCCGCCGGTTCCGTTGAGAGCGTCGAGGATCTCACCGGCCAGTCTTTCCTTCATTGTCTTCTCGTTGCGAGAACGGGAATAGCTGGTGATCCATCTCAGTCCGAGAGTCTGACGTCTTTCGGGTCTGACCTCCATCGGGACCTGATAGGTTGCGCCGCCGACACGGCGGGCCTTGACCTCGAGGTTGGGCATTACGTTCTCCATCGCCTGTTCAAAGGCTTCGAGAGCCGGCTTGCCCGACTTTGCCTCAACGATTTCAAATGCACCGTAAACAATCTTCTGAGCTACGCCCTTCTTGCCGTCAAGCATGATGTTGTTTATCAGTCTGGTAACGAGCTTAGAGTTGTAGATAGGGTCCTGCAAAACGTCGCGCTTTGCAACATTACCTCTTCTTGGCACTTTACTTCCCTCCTTCATAGAATGATATCATTGGTACTCGTTTTCACCGAAAAACCTGTTTCCGGCGACCTCGTCAGCACTCCGGAGGCAATCCCTATACTGAAAATGTATATGATTAACTCCACAAGGCTGTGGCGGAATTTTCTTTTTGTCAGGACTTATTTGGTCTTCGGCCTTTTAGCGCCGTATTTAGACCTGCCTTGCATTCTCTTGGCAACGCCCTGAGCGTCGAGGGTTCCTCTGATGATGTGGTAACGCACACCCGGGAGGTCCTTGACTCTTCCGCCGCGAATGAGAACAACGCTGTGCTCCTGAAGGTTGTGTCCGATGCCGGGAATATAAGAGGTAACTTCCGTTCCGTTAGTAAGTCTTACCCTGGCGATCTTTCTCAGAGCTGAGTTAGGCTTCTTAGGGGTCTGAGTTTTAACGGCGGTGCAGACTCCTCTCTTCTGCGGGCAGCTCTGGTCGACAACGATCTTCTTCTTTGAGTTGTAGCTGACCTGAAGAGCCGGTGACTTTGACTTGTCCGCGAGAGGGCTTCTTCCCTTACGAACCAACTGGTTAAACGTCGGCATAGTTTCTCTCCTTTCTTCATAAATTTGTTTGCGCAGACCGTTGAACGGGCGCTTAACGCACAATCGTCCATGATCTTGCATACTAGAGTATTATAACTTTTACTTGCGGTTTTGTCAAGAATATTTTTCACTAAAAATCGCCGAAAATAAGGCGCTTTGACGCGGAAATTGTTGTAAATTCTGCATTTCAGCAATTTCAAGCATTAAATAATCCGAAAAATTTGAAAAAAGTGCTTGCAATCCCCGCAAAAGTGTGATACAATACAATCTGTTGACCCGGAGCAGTATCGAAGCGGTCATAACGGGCTCGACTCGAAAACTGATTGGATATTTTTGAAAATTTCTCGAAAAACGCTTTATTTTCGGGACTTTGTAGGCTTGGCAATTTTTTTGTTCTCTCTATCAGTTCTCTCCTGATTTTGAGAAACTAAAATTGAATAAATTTGGAGACGTATCGAAGTGGTCATAACGGGAACGACTCGAAATCGTTTGGCGGGTGATGA
>CANQJB010000121.1 GCA_947624155.1 uncultured Clostridia bacterium | reverse complement strand
CGCGGACTTAACGGCGTTAAGCTCGTGGTCGGAGATAAGAACCTCGGAATGTGTGAATCGGTTCACGAAGTATTCCCTGATGCAAAATACCAACGCTGCACGGTGCATTTCTACCGAAATATTATGTCAAGCGTACCGAGAAACAGACTCAGAGAAGTAACGATGATGCTCAAAGCGATTCACGCTCAGGAAAGCAAGGAAGCCGCAAGGAAAAAGGCAAGAGAGGTTGCTGAAAAGCTCAAGGAGATGAGACTTAATGTCGCTGCCAAAAAGCTTGAGGACGGGATTGAAGAGACGCTAACATATATGGATTTCCCGTCGCAGCATTGGTTGAAAATCCGTACGAACAACGTAATTGAAAGACTGAATCGCGAGATCCGGCGCAGGACGAGAGTGGTCGGTGCATTTCCTGACGGTAACTCAGCTCTGATGCTTGTTTGTGCGAGACTTCGCTATGTTGCCGGCAAGGATTGGGGGTGCAAGAGATATTTGTGCATGAAATATCTTGATGAGGTCGCGGAATAATTCCAAAGTAGTGCTTCACATCATTAAATCGTTCCTCGGCATGCCGAGGATGATAATCCAAAAATATTACTTCATTCTATATGAATTTGCGAAAAAGGGTTGACAGGACCTAGAAGTATGAGAGCATATCTATATTTTGCTGTAAAAAATCCCAACCAGATTGCATAAGAACCGCTGGGATTTTAGGCATATATTTGTTTTAGAGACTACCTTGCGTATACAATAACTTTTGCAGTAGATAATGAAACCATCCAATTTACCAATATAGGTTATGAGCGCTAACCTAACCAAGATATTTTGGTGAATTTATCAATCACCACAGCCCCGGCAGCAGCCAGAGCAGTTTCGGCTCGCTTCCGTCCAGAGGAATGGCGAAGACTGCGTTAATCGTCGGATTGTCAATATAAGCGCCCATAAAGAGGCATTCGTCCGTCAGTCCGGCTTCCGCAAAATAGGAGGTGCTCATGTCGATTCCGTCAAATTCCGGAGCTGACGCGATGATAAGCTGACCGTCAAGCTCGCTGACTTCAAAGGACATCTGCCCGTTATCAAGTCTTTTCAATGCGGAAATTTTCCCGTTAATCAGCCTCGCATTATTCTCGCCGTATGGCAAATCACGCACTTTTTCGGGAGCTTTTTCACCAAAGCCGAGCTTATATAACGCCGAGGTATCGGTCTCATATACGCCGCCGATAAAATAAATATCGCTTTCAGAGTCGACCCAAAGACTTCTCACAGTCGGCGCAAATTCGCCGTCAAAGAGCGTTTCAAACTCGCGGGTCTTTGAATCGAAGCGGTAAAGCTTGAGATTTCCCGCCGACGAGACCGAGATATAAATATCGTTTGCGACCGGGAAGGACCTCACCTCGGCCATCGCGTCTACCTCAATGTCGATTATTCTGTATTCTTCTTCAAAGCTGTCGAGCAGGCGCTGAGTGACGCGGGCGTAATATGTCGGATTTGCACCGGACACTTTTCCGGCTAGGCAGGTGTCATAATAAAAACCGCGGTGCAAAAAGGCAGTTTCGTTGGCGCTCGACATTCCCGACGGCTCCATACTGCCGACTATCGCGACATTTCTGCCGTCTTCGTCCTGCGAGCGAAGCGCGCCGCCTTTAAAATCATTGTTGTCGACTACTGTATAAAGCCTGTCGGCATAGGACATAACCCCAAGATAAAGCGGAGAAATTCTTGCGTTACAAGTCGGGTCGTTGTGCGGACATTCCGGTCTCGGGCAGAGCTTGGCGCTCGTCCCGCTTGCTTTATCATAATAGTATATATAAAACTGTGATGTCGCGGCGTCGGCAAATATGTAGTAATATGCTTCATCTGTCTCGCAGAGTGGCGAGCCGGGCAAAATAAAGGCAGGGTCTGCCTCAAAGCCGGGCAGGGGCTCGTCGGTGTCAAAATCCTTGTCGGCGAGATAGCTGACATTTTTCGGCAAACTTTCTATGGGCGCATCGCCAGTAGCCTTTGGGCTTTCCGCAGGAGCAAAGCCGCAGGAAGAAAGCACAAAGGCAAAAATGAATAAAAGTGTGATTTTTTTCATATACACATCTCCATGATTTTTTCAAAATTGAGCAGACAAACGTCTGCTCAATTTCGGTATAGTATAATAATCATGCATAACTAACTAAGCCTCCAAGAACATACCCCATGAATGAATATGATGCACTTGCATAAATAATCCCATTAGAACCGCAAGAAGTGGAGGCACTTACGAAGCAAGTACCAGATGTGGATGTACATGCCCTTCCATCGTTTCTATATGCAGTCACATAAATGACGCATGTCAACATTTCACTTGGCAAAACATTTGATGACTCAGGTGAGGAGCTCATATTTGCATCAGCACTTGTACTTGTGACGTTTAAATAACAGTCTACAGTATATCCTGATTGATTATAGTAAGATTGATATGCTGAACTTGCGAAGATACACATTGTCATACTAAGTATGGTGACCAAACCGATGGCGACTGTCAAAATTCTTTTAGTTGCCCGTTTCATATATAATCATTATTTTTGTCGTTGCTCAAATAAGATTTTCTGCTTTGTTTTAATACAAGCACTTTGCTCCTATTCTTCATAAGGCGGGATATCTTCCGCATTGATGACATAAGCATAATGCGCATCTTTTTCCCTGTCGCCGTCATAAGTGATTATTCTGTCTATCTTCCACTC
>CANQJB010000120.1 GCA_947624155.1 uncultured Clostridia bacterium | reverse complement strand
GCTCCCTCCGGCGCTTCTCCGCTTATCCAGTTGAAGCTTGAAGCGGTCAGCGAGCGCGAAAAGAGCTTTTCCTCCGTCCCGAGGGTGACGGTGTTCGCCGCAGGGTCGACGCCGAGCACGAACATTCTCTCGGGGTAATTCCCGCCGAGGCCCTTGTGCTGGCCGACGGTATAGCGGATTATCCCCCTGTGGCGGCCGATCACCCTGCCCTCCGAGTCGATATAATCCCCCTCGGGGCAGCATTTTCCGGTCAGAGCCTCGAGCGCGGCGGCATAGTCGCCGTTTGGAACAAAGCATATATCCTGCGAATCGCGCTTCGCCGAGTTGACAAAGCCGCATCTCTCAGCGAGCGAGCGCGTTTCGGTCTTGGTCATATTTCCGAGCGGGAACAGAATGTGCGAAAGCTGGCGCTGGGTCAGGCGGTAGAGAACATAGCTCTGATCCTTGGCGGGGTCAACGGCCTTTCTGAGAGTATATCTGCCGTCTCTGAACCCGATTCGCGCATAGTGACCGGTTACAAGCTTTTCGCAGTCAAGCTCCTCTGCCCTTGTCAGAAGCCTGTCGAATTTCATATAGCTGTTGCAGTCGATGCAGGGGTTGGGCGTCCTGCCCTCGAGATATTCCCCGACAAATCTGTCGATGACCTGCTTTTTGAAGTCGTCGCAGAAATTGAAGACATAAAACGGCATACCGAGCGAAAACGCGACGCTGCGCGCGTCCTCGGCGTCGTCCAAAGAACAGCAGCCGCGCTCCGGCCTTTCGACCCCCGGAGGCGCTTCATAAAGCTTCATCATGCAGCCGACGCAGTCATATCCCATATCCTGAGTAAGCTTCGCGGCGACCGAGCTGTCCACCCCGCCGCTCATCGCTATCAAAGCCCGCATTTTAATCACTCCTTCTCTCGCTATTTTAATACGCGGGCGGCGGGTTGTCAAGCGGGCGGGAATGTGATATAATTATCAAAAAGGAGGATCGCTATGAGGGACTCAACTCTTTGCTATATCGAGCGCGGCGGCTGTTATCTGATGCTCCACCGCGTAAAAAAGGAGCACGACTGCAACAAAGACAAGTGGATCGGCGTCGGCGGAGGTCTTGAAGAGGGCGAATCGCCGCTCGACTGCGTCAAACGAGAGGCGTTTGAGGAAACCGGCCTAAGCCTTAAAAATCCGGAATACCGCGGGCTGGTGACATTTTGCCTGGATGACGGCGCGTCGCTGATGACAGAGCAGATGCACCTTTTCACCTGCTCGGAATTCGAGGGCGAGCTGACCGACTGCGACGAGGGCGACCTCGAATGGGTGCCGATAAAAGACGTTCCGGCTCTCCCGATCTGGGAAGGCGACAGAATTTTCCTCGATCTTCTGATAAACGAGCCGCGGTTCTTCCTGCTCAAGCTCTGCTATGAGCGCGACACGCTTATATCAAGCGAGCTGACGATCGCGGGGAGGGGCGGAATATAAACGGGCATAATCATACCCCTATCTTCGGATAGGGGTATGATTTTAATTCTCACTCCCCGCTCTCGCTGATCTCGATCCAGCGCAGAACGTTGAAGCAAATGTTGTCAAAGTACGGGGTGACATTCGGCCCGAAGCCGTCGTTTGTCCATAACGACACCACCGCGCACATATCCCCGTCGCGGACGACATACTGAATCTTCTCGCAGTCATACTCGGGGAAGCTGATCAGTCTCCGCGATTTAAGCAGATACGGCGCATCCTCGCTCCATTCGTTTTCGATCTCCTCGAGAACCGTACAGCCGACACTCTCGCCCTCAGAAGTCTCATAATCGCGCGGATACTCCGTTCCCTCGGGGAAGAGCCGGAATATCTCGGGAGAATACTCCTCGGCGGGGAAGACCGGGCTTATCTCAAACACCTTGCCCGAGCCGTTGCTCGCCGTCGTCCCGCCGGTATATATCCAGTCGGACGGGATTGTCACGCCTGTGTCGAACCGGCCGAGGTTTCCCGAAAGGCTCCAGCCCGAGGAATCCCTCTCGGCGGTAGTGCAGCCGCCTGCCGTGACCGAGATTCGCTGATAGGTCAGCAGCCCCTCGAAAATCGGGTCGTCGGCGGGGACAACGATTCTTAACTTCCCGCCGCTGCCGACAGTCGAGTATTCCAGGCTGCCATCGCCGTTCCACTTCGGGTTTGCAACCCCGTCGGAGCCGACAAGTGGGAGCCTCACTTCGTTTCGGCTTGCGAGGTCATATACCCAGACCGCGCCGCCGAGATTCGGCTTTGTATCATCGGTATAATCAAAATATTTGTTGGAAACATAGGCGATCCTTGCGTCGCCGTTCGGGCTTGCAACCGCCTGCGCACACCAACAAAGCCCGTCAAGCCCCAGGTATTCCTCAAAGCTGTGGCGATAGGCATCGCCCGAAAGAAGCGGCTCGGCGATTCTTGTCTCGGGGTCCAAAAGATAGAGCTGCCCGAGCCCGTCGCTGTCAGGAACGAAGATGACCGGTTTCCCGCCGAACACCGTGAGGGTGCAGATGCTGTCGTTGTCATAGCTGTGTGCGTTTATCACCTCGCCGTCGGCGTTGTAGGCGACCGAGAACACAGAGCTCTGCGCAAATCTCGAATCGGCGGTGTAGCCCGGGTCGAGGACGACGTTGAACGGCTTCGAGACGCTTGCAGCCTGTTCTCCGCCGCCGACGCCCTTCAGAAACTCGCTGTAATCCAAATACAGTTCCGTCGCGGTCTCCCGCCATTTTCCGTCGATATATCCGACATAGATCAGCGCATATGGCTCGCCGCTCTTCCAGGAGACGTCGATTATCCCCTGCGTTTCGGTGACC
>CANQJB010000119.1 GCA_947624155.1 uncultured Clostridia bacterium | reverse complement strand
CGGCATGCCGAGGGATATAATCCAAAAATATTATTTCATTCTATGGGAATTTGCGAAAAATACTTGACATTACCTACAGGAGGTAGAAAAATGCGAAAAAGAATTATTTCAGTCATATTTGCGGCGATAATGATAGCTGCGCTCGTCGGCTGCGGCTCTTCAAAGAGGCGCGAGGTCATTCAGCTCACTCTTTCGACCGAGGACGCCGAGGCTATCCTTAATGCTGCGGGAATGTATCTTCCCGACGCGGAGACGGCCGCTGGAGCAAACACCGTGATCCAGCTCTACGGTTACAGAAACGATCTTCAGAACTATTCCGATGAGGAAATGGTTCAGACCGGATACTGGACTTTCAGGGAGCGCTACGGCAGCGATATTGAATATATTGAATGCACATTTGCCGACCGCTGGACAACTCTTGCAAACCTGATGGTCGCGGATACTACGCCGGATTTCTATGCGGCGTGGGCGACAGATTTTCCGTACCAATGCCTCCGCGGAATGTTCCAGCCAATTGACGACTATATCAGCTATGACGACCCTCTCTGGGCGGATATGAAATACATGGCCGACAACTTTTTCTCGATCGCCGGCAAGCATTATGTGTTCATAACCGACGTTATCGCAAACTGTGTTGTTGTTTATATCCGCCGTGTAATGAACGAACACGGCTTTGACGACCCCGCCGAGCTGTTTTATAACAACGAGTGGACATGGGACGAAATGATGGATATGTCGATGGATTTCACCGACGCCGATGACGGCAGATATGCCTTTAACGCCTGGCACACCGAAGAGTCGCTGTTTACGTCTACCGGAACGTTTTTGGTCGAATATGATCCCGAGGCGGGGGAGTACAAGCAGAATCTCGACGACCCGAGAATCGAACGCGCGGCGAACTGGCTCTATGACGTTATGAAAAACGAGCTCAGCTTCCCGATGTGGACTATCGGCTGGACAATGAACTACGGCGCCGAGGGCGGCGGAATGAAGCAGGGCAAGACACTTTTCGCGATGGATCCGTGGTATGTCTTTGATGAGTGCAGAAGCGCAGAGGAATATGAAAACATCTTCGGCGACATAAGAAACGGCGAGCTGATGATAGTGCCGGTACCGAGAGACCCGAACGGCGACGGCGAGTATTATATCGACTCTAAGATCAAGGGCTATAACCTGATTAAAAACGCGCGTCACCCGGAGGGAGTTGCACTTTTGGCCGCCTGCGACCGCTTCAAAACGGTTGACCCGACGGTTGTGAATATCGACCGCCGCCAGCTCAAGGAAAAGAAGGGCTGGACAGACGAAATGCTTGATATGTGGGACACGATGTATGATATCGCTCACTCTCACAATACCCTTGTAATGTTTGAAAGCGGCCTCGGCGACGCCGCGCCGATCGTCGACAATCTCTTTAACTACACCCGTCAGGGCGGCGACAGCTCCTGGGCAAAGCGCAAGGAGCAGTATGGAGAACAGCTTCAGTTCTACCTTGACGACCTCAACAAGCAGATCGAAGATATCGACAGTCAATCAGAATAGCAGGTCAGCCTCCTGGGCAGCCGCCCTCTGCGCCAATCGGTGCAGAGGGCGGTTTGCTATGTCAGGTTGACAAGCATATAAACGTGCAGCCTAAAATTCTGAATCTCGCCCCCTAAAACCTACGATTGTTCAAATCCGGCTTATTATTTGTATTGAATACTGCCCGAAAAAAGTATATACTTGATATATAATACAATTCAAAGAGGGGCGGTGAACAGGTTTGATAACGATAAGGCGGCTTGAAATAAACCGCTGGCACGACGGCCGGTATGAAAGATATGATATTGACGGAGGCTGCTATCTTTTTATGTTTATAAAGACGAGGACGGTTCTCGGCGCAGAGGGCAGCAAAACGCCGATAGAGCCGGACACAATGATACTTCTCGATGTCAATTCTCCGCTCTATTCTCATACCTATAAGGGCGAATATGTCGACGACTGCATGATTTTTGAATCCGACGAGGAGATCAGGCTCCCGATGAATACGCCCGTCTATATCGGCAGCTCGGTAGATATATCGGGCCACATGAAGCTGATCTATGAGGCGCACATACGCGGCGACGAGATCGCCTGTTGCCTTCTGATAAACGCGATGTTCTCTCAGGTCGCGGGAATAATAGCAAAGGCCGAATCCTCGGGTATGTCTCATACATACAAACTGATCCCGCTGAGATATGATATGTATGCCCACCCTGAGCGCGACTGGAATATAAAGTCGATGTCAGAGCTTTTGTATGTCAGCGAGACTTACTTCCAGGAGCTATATAAAAATCTCTTCGGGATAAGCTGCGGAGCCGATATAATCAACGCCAGGGTGAAATACGCGATGACTCTGCTTTCCGAGACCGGAAAGCCGATAACCGAAACCGCCCGCCGTTGCGGTTATAACAGCCCGGCGCACTTCGCACGCCAGTTTAAGGCGGTCACCGGCTTCACCCCGACCGAATACCGCAGAAAAAAGCGTGCTTTTAAAGAAAAGTAATGTCAAATTCAATAGCATAATTTTCCTTTTAATGCTTATAAACTGCTACTCCCGTAGGGAGTGTCCATTCCGCACGCATTATTCGCAATATTTAGATGTGTTGCCACAGGCGGCACATTGTAATTCTGACATCTGTCTTCTAACTTCTGTCCTCTTGATGTGGCAGCTTCGGCCACATCACTCCCGTATCCCCTTGATTTCTCCCCCAAAAAGTGGTATAATATCACCACACCAATAAGAAAGGAAGATCGTCATGAACGAAACCGAATACAGATATGACACACAGCTTTTAATAGAGGGCGAAAACCTCGAT
>CANQJB010000118.1 GCA_947624155.1 uncultured Clostridia bacterium | reverse complement strand
TCGGGTCAAGTATGATATTCAAGATGCAGCCGCTCATCGTGCCGATGCTCGCGTGGAGCGACGCGCCCTCGCTCCTGACGAGATAGGCGAGCACGACATTGAGTATCGACGGCACCGCTCCGCAGGTGACAGTCCATTTTAAATATTCCGCAGTCGCGGCGGAGGTCGTCGAGTCAGCGCCGAGTATGCCCAAAAACGGCGTGCGCAGCAGGGTATATATAACCGAAAAGGCCGCCGCCGAGAAGAGCGCGCAGTAGAATCCGAGCGCAGAGCTTTGATAAACTGTCTCATAGTCTTTGCGGCCGAGCGCGCGGCTCATCATGCTCGACGCGCCGACGCCGAAGAGATTGTTTATTGCGTTGAACGCCAGAAGCACCGGCGCGGCAAGCGTAACGGCGGAGTTTTGAATCGAA
Source organism: uncultured Clostridia bacterium (assembly GCA_947624155.1). Lineage (GTDB taxonomy): Bacteria > Bacillota > Clostridia > Oscillospirales > Ruminococcaceae > Faeciplasma. The sequence goes on along the minus strand of CANQJB010000118.1, from coordinate 2,710 downwards.
TCGTTGAGCTGCGCGACGAAATAGGTGTCGGCGAGGTTATAGAGCACCATGACGAGCGAGCTGACAATCGTCGGGATCGCGAGCGTCATCACCGCCTTCGGTATCGGTGTGCGCTCAAAAAGCTGTGTCTTTTGCGTGTCTTCCAATTTTACCACTCTTTTTCGGGGTTTTTAATCAATTATACTCCTAAGAAAGTGAAAGTCAAGAGCGGTGAGACTAAATGTGTCTTAATCGGCCACATCAAGAAAACAGATGTTGGAAATCATATATCAGAATTTAAAGGTATCGCCTGCGGCGGCATATCCATTTTGTATAATGCACGCAAAACGGACATAACCGAGGCTACTTCTTCGTCTCACTCAAATCTCTCGTTTTAAACCCGTTGACATCTGCCTCAATTTATGCTATAATATACCTGCAAAACCAATTTTATCAATTCAATAAAGGAGGCATACGCCATGAATCCAACCCCTAACGGCGGGCAGTTCGCCGCATTTCAATTAGGAAACTTAGATAAGTCTCCGCAGGACATTCGTCTGTACTGGACCCCCGAGCGAAAGAAGGCCGCAGTACCCGCTCCGATGTTCCGAACGGGAATCAACGCCGCGCAGTCCTCTGACGCCTCCAGGCAGGACCCGACGACCGACCCGCTTCCGGCTGATCTCGGCAAAATGCCTTTTACCACCGGCGGGAAGCTCTTTTTTACCCTTGACGGCGTTGATTATGTAGGCAGCGGAAATATTTTCGTGCGCCAGAACCTCGTTCTGACCGCCGCTCACTGTGTTCAGGACGACGTAACCGGCCATCTGGCCGAGAACTTCTTGTTTGAAAGATGCTATTCCGGCGAGGAATCGTCGGAGGATTTCACCTTTAAGACGATCGCCCTGAAGGAAAATTGGCATATCGAACAGGACAACAAATGGGATTACGCAATCGCGGTCCTTAACGCCGATTCCACCGTCGCGACGCCTCTCAGATACTCAACCGAGAGCCCGCTCAGAAAGCGCGTTACCGCGATGGGATACCCGCTCAATTATTCCGGCGGCGCGCAGATGATGTTTATTAACGGCACCGTCACCGAGCGCCTCGACAACTGGACCCTTATCGGCGGAAAGCTTTCAAACGGCGCTTCTGGCGGCGCGTGGGTCCTTGACGACAATGTGACGGCGGTCGGGCTGAACTCTTACGGCACCAAAACCGCAAAGGGCGGCGTCTATATGGGCTCGCCGAAATTTGACGAAGAGTTTGAAAAGCTGGTCAATTATGTGATGAATCTGAAGTGAGGAGGTACATAGATGGAAAACAATCCTAAAACCGGCAGATTCATGTCGATGCAGCCGGTCAGCATGAACGATTCTCCCGCCGACATAAGGCAATACTGGACCCCCGAGCGCAAGGCCGCGGCGATTTCGGTGATCGGCTCAGGGCCGGAGTTTACCGGTATCCCCGGCGAAGAAAACGCGCCTCCTCCGCCTCCCGCGACCGATCCAAAGCCGGCAAACCTCGCAGAAATGCCGTTTACGACCGGCGGAAAGCTGTTCTATTCGATGAACGGCAAGAACTACGTTGCGAGCGCGAATATATTCATGAGAAACAATATGCTTCTGACTGCGGCGCACTGCATTCAGGACAAGACCTCAGGCTGCGTCGGCGAGAACTATTTGTTTGAACTCTGCTATTCCGGCGAATCCTCGGTTGACGATTTTACATTTAAAACGATCGCCCTGCGCGAAAACTGGTATCTGCAAAAAAATGTAAAATATGACTATGCGATCGCGATTCTCAATAAGAATTCAAATGTCGCCACACCGCTCCGCTATTCCACCGAGAATATTCAGAACAAGACAATAACCTCGATGGGCTACCCCGTTGCATACAGCGGCGGCGCGCAGATGATGTTCACAAAAGGCCCTGCTATCCCTCTCTACGGTCATTGGGCGATGTTCGGCAGCAAGATGAGCGGCGGATCTTCGGGCGGCGCCTGGGTTTTAGAAGACAATGTGACGGTCGTCGGACTCAACGCCTATGTCTCGACCTCAGGAAAAGAGATCCTCTATTGCGGCTCCCCGAGGTTCGACGACGAATTTGTCAAGCTTTATGAGTATGCTCTGACTTTGATATAGGAGGTAAACAATGGATAAGATTCGTTATTTCAAGCTTGAAAACGACGGCGGCTTCGTCGCGCAGATCGTGATAGAATACAGAGAGCGCAAGACCGACGGGCAGGGGAATGTCAGCTTCGCCGGTGAGTGGAAGAGCTGGTACAGCGCGGGCTACCGCGACATTCTGCAATATGCCGAGCGCTCTGTCGATCTTTTGGTCGACTCGAATATTCCCAACGGCGCCCAGGTCAGGCTCCATGTCTATGTCGCCGCGGGTTACAGCAACCCCGCGGTCCAGCAGTATATCTATGATGAAACGGCCGCCCAGGAGGCTGTCTATGAGATCAGCGGCACCACGCTGAACAACTACCTGAAGCTTGTTTCCTACAAGTGACCGAACGCTAACCGTAATCAAAACCACCGGCTCTGCCGGTGGTTTTCTTTGTCAACAAAAGCCGGGAAGGGGAATCGGATTTTGCACTGTGATACTATGTTTAAGCTTTTAGCGCTTAATGTATTGACACTTCAGATAAAAAATGATATAATTATAAAAAATATTTGAAAGTAAAGTACAAAAATGTCTGACAGAGTTTTTTATTCGCACTATA
>CANQJB010000117.1 GCA_947624155.1 uncultured Clostridia bacterium | reverse complement strand
GTCTACAAAGGCTGCCTTTATGCATTTTATCCGACAACCGACCCACGACTTTTTTATAATTCCGTTAAACGAGTACGGAAATTAAACCTCGCAAGAATACTGCCCGGCCACCATCAGTTAAATATTCCTGTTTCTTTGATTGATGAAATTGAAGCCGGATTTGCGCAGATTGAGAAAAGCAGTAAGCTCAAGCAAGGGAGCGGATTGTTTGACTTTGGGGATTTTCAGATTCATATTTGAACATACCTCTTTCTCTTTTTTGGCATAAAAGACCGTCTTGATATACATCAAGACGGTTAGCGTCTCGGCTGTCGCCTCGGTCGGTGCTTCTGCCTGAGGCAGAGGTCGCCACCGGCGACCCGCACCGCAGAGCGCACATAACCCCCAGGGGTATAGAAGTGCGCACTTCGTGAAAATATTCATCACCCCGGCCCTGCCACTTGGCAGAGCGGGTTTTCTTTATTCCGTCCTCAGCGCGACCACCGGGTCTTTCTTTGCCGCGCTCCTTGACGGTATGATCCCCGCAATCAGCGTCAGCACCATGCTTATCGCAATCAGAATCAGCGCGGCGGGAATCGGCAGGAACGCGCTCAGTGTCCGAATACCCGTCAGGTGGTGCAGAATCAGGTTGATCGGTATGCAAAGCAGATACGTCATCAGCACGCCAAGCAGTCCCGATGCGAAGCCAATTATCACCGTTTCGGCGTTGAACATTCCCGAGACGTTTCGCTTCGAGGCGCCTATCGCCCGCAGGATTCCGATTTCCTTTGTGCGCTCCTGAACAGAAATCAGCGTAATCACGCCAATCATTATCGACGAGACGACCAGCGAGATCGCGACGAACGCAATCAGCACATATGTAATTGCGTTGATTATAGTGTTGACCGAGGCCATCATTATCCCGACGTAATCGGTGTAGTGTATCTGCGAAAGCTCCTCGACGGTGTCGTTATAGGCAGCGATTGCATCTTCTATGACCTCCTTGTTTTCAAAGGTTGACGCGAAGATGTTTATGCTTGCGGGGCTGTCTATGTCCACACAGCCGAGCGCGGAGAGGTTGTCGTCGTAGGTCGAATCGGAAAATTCTGTAATCTCGTCGTAGTAGATGGCGCACTGCTCGGCGGTGTAGGTTTGCATCGCCATGTCGAGGGCGGCGGCGAGCTGCGCGGGCTCCATTCCCGACATCTGCTCCTTAACCTGCGCGGCGTACTGCGCTTTGACCTGTTCGGCAGCCATTTGGGAGAATAAGTCGGTCATTTCCTCATCGCTCATGTTGCTGACGTATTCGGTGATCCTCGCCTCGTCCATTCCCATCTGCTCGACAAGCCCCGTGATCATCGCCGATTCCATGTCCTCACGGGTCATCGTTGACATAGTTTGCGAAACGGTCGCTTCAAGCTGCTCGTCGCTCGGAATGCTCATTATGTCAATATATGCCGCGGCTTTTTCGGATTCATTGAGCCCAGCGATATACTCCCTGAAAGCCGCCTCTTTTTCTTCATCTGAGAGGCTCCCCGTGTTTTCGTTGAACGGAAGACCTGTGAAAATATCGGTCTCGGGATCGGCCTGCTGAGCTTTAATAGCGGCGGATTCTTTTGAATGCTCGATAACATATTCCGTCAGCTTGCTTGTGTATCCAATCGAGCCCGAAAGCATAGTCGAAACGGCATTTTCCTTCGGGCGGATAATGCCGGAGACCTTGAGCGGGATAGCGTTGTCATAGAGATACTGAAGCCCCGCGTCGGTTGTGCGCAGGTCGCGGTACGTCCCCGTCGCGCTGTCAAAGGTGTAGCAATCGGAGTTGAGGATAGTGCGGTATTCCATATCGCAGATCTCCTCATAAGTCCACTTTCTCTCGGTCGGGGGAAGCTCCGTCTTGTTGATCGCCGCGTTCATGGCCTTGTCAACGTTCTCTTTCGGCGAAAGTCCCAAGGCATAGAGCGACAAATCGTTAAGCTCGTTATTTTCGTCGAGCACCAAAACTATCTCGTTATATTCGGTCGGCCACGAGCCGTAAACGACGTCGTACTGCTTCTCCAAAAGCGGACTGATGAGCCTGCCGTTGTCGCCGGGGAGCATTTCCTGCCATAGTTGCGAGGACATTCCGCCCGGCATCATCATTGTCTGCGCGGGCGAATCGGTAATGCCGTACTGTTCGCCGAGGGACAGCAGAGAGGTGATGTCGGTGTTAAGATATTCTACCAAAAAGTCCTTCATCAGCTCCTCCATGTCGGAGCGGATAATGTCGCCGTCGATGTTTTTCGTATAGACCAAAAGGTCGAGGTCGTAGGTGTACTGAATGCCGCTTATAGCTTCGGCGAGTTCCGTATCCTCGATACGCTTTTGTTCAAGATACTTCTTGAACGCGGCGAGGTCGTTTTCGTTTGCCTCCATTTCGCTAAGCGAGTTGACCATATCGTAGATCATGCCCTTGGCATAGACCGCGTCCTTGTCGTGGGTATTTGTGGAACGCGCTGCACCGATAAATGTCTCCATCAGGGCAGAGATGTCCATATTCTGGGCTTCAAGGGTCAGCGGGTAGGATGACAGGGTGTCCTCCTCCACGGTGTTGATGTATGTTGTCATGCCCTGCGAAACCGCGAAAATAAGGGCTATGCCGATAATTCCAATGCTCCCCGCAAACGAGGTCAGCGCAGTCCTGCCCTTTTTCGTGAACAGGTTTTTCAGCGACAGCCCGAACGACGTTGCGAACGACATTGACGGCAGCTTTTTGCTCTCCGTCTTGGATTTTTCTTTCAAATGCTCCCGATTTACATCTTCCTGCGTGAGCGGGGCGGAATCGTCGGTAATTTCGCCATCGAGCATACGGATAATGCGGGTCGAATACCTCTCCGCAAGGTCTGGGTTGTGCGTCACCATCACGACAAGCCTATCCTTGGCTATCTCTTTGAGAATGTCCATGACCTGAATGCTCGTCTCGGTGTCAAGCGCGCCGGTCGGTTCGTCGGCGAGGATTATATCCGGGTTGTTGACGATAGCTCGGGCAATCGCGACCCTCTGCATCTGCCCGCCCGACATCTCGCCGGGGCGTTTGTTGAGCTGTGAGCCAAGCCCGACTCGCTCAAGGGCCTCTTTCGCACGCTTTTTGCGTTCGGTTTTTGATACGCCCGAAAGGGTCAGGGCAAGCTCGACGTTTCTAAGAACCGACTAGTGCGGTATAAGGTTGTAGCTCTGAAATACAAAGCCGATAGAGTGGTTGCGGTAGGCGTCCCAATCGCGGTCTTTGA
>CANQJB010000116.1 GCA_947624155.1 uncultured Clostridia bacterium | reverse complement strand
GCGACGCCTACGACCGAGAAGATAACCGTGTTTTTCAACGCCATTCTGAAATATTTATTCGCGAGCACTTCTTTGTAATTTGTAAACCCGACAAACTCCTTGTTCGCAACGTTGCCGATAAACGAGTAACCGATGCTGCGGAAGAACGGGATAATATAAAATATCAAAAAGCCCGTAAATGCAGGCATTGATAATAAAAACAGTTTTCGTTTAAATTTCCTGTTCATATTCCTCACTCATTCAGTCAAATATCTATCATTCTTTTATTTCCAAACTTCCCGCATTCCCCTTGACAAACAATCCGAAATTGAGTAAAATAAAACTGATAGGGGAGTAGTTGGCGCTTCGGCGTTACCCTGCCGTCATCGCGGCGCTGCGGTTTTCCGCCGCCCGGCATGGTTATAAACAATGAGACTTATCTGCATCGGGGCAGTATGCCCGCCTGCGGATAGGTCTTTAATTTTGCCGCCTGCCGCTGCTCCGAAATCAATTCAAAATGAGGTATGTAAAATGATTTGGCTTGACCTGCTTTTATTCGCTGTCGGAATCGTCCTGATCGTCAAGGGCGGAGATTTCTTCGTCGACTCGGCGTCGTTTATCGCCGAAATATCCGGCATTCCGAAATTCATCGTCGGCGCGACAATAGTCTCCCTCGCAACAACCATGCCGGAAATGATCGTCTCGGTCATGGCCGCCGCGCAGGGCAAATATGAAATGGCGGTCGGAAACGCCGTCGGCTCTGTCACCGCAAACACCGGACTGATACTCTCGATCGGGATTATTTTCATGTCGATAGTCGTCAGCAGAAAAAAATATCTCGTTAAAGGGCTGCTTCTGATCGCGGCGGTGACGACCGTCTGGCTCGGCTGCCTTTCCGGCAAGCTCTCGGTCATTGCGAGCATAATCCTTCTCGCGGTCTTCGCAGCGTTTGTATATGAAAATGTCCGCTCCGCAAGAGAGGATATGAGCTCTGCGGAGGATAAACCGAGCTTCACCAAAAAGGAACTTGTAATTAAGCTCGTTCTGTTCGTCGTCGGCGCTGTGATGCTCGTCATCGGCTCTGATCTTCTCGTTGACCACGGCTCGAATATCGCGACATACCTTAAGGTCCCCGAGGGAATAATCGCCGTCACTATGGTTGCAATCGGCACCTCGCTGCCCGAGCTGGTAACGACAATAACTGCGATAGTCAAGAAGCAGTCGGGCCTCTCGGCCGGAAACATCATCGGCGCGAACATCATCGACCTGACCCTGATTCTGCCGATCAGCTCGCTCGTTTCGGGCGGACAGCTCACTATCGACCGCCAGGGACTTGTCTATGATATGCCCGCCTGCCTGATAGTCGTTCTTCTCGCGATGGTCCCGATCCTTATCACCGAGAAATTCCGCAAATGGCAGGGCGGAGCGATGATCGCGGCATACGCGGTGTATCTGTTCCTGATAATGAGGTGAACGCAAAGGGCCGATTTAAGAGAATTAAGCCAAAAGTTTTCTACTCTCACAGCAGCCTTATCTTTCTCATTATATCCGCGTGTTCCGAAAGGATCGCGAGCTTTTTGTCGATCATATATTCCTCGATTGCGGGGGTGATGAACGCGAGCTCGCTCTCGGAGCGGTGCTTTCTCGGAATGAAATCGACATATCCGAACAGTGTCGTGATCAGACCCTTTAAGGAGTCGGCGTCGTGTGAGCTGACGCGGACATATACCCTGACGTCGGCGGACTTATAAGGCACCATAAAGCTGCGGTCGGCGCTGTCCTCCCAGGTCAGCGAGGCGATGTCGGCGTTTTCGTGCTTGACGGCGTCGATGATGTCAGCGACAACCGCCGAGGCAGTCGCCTGCTTGCCCGCGCCGCGGCCGTAGAACAGCGTATCTCCGACGCTGTCGCCGCGGATCATGATCGCGTTATAAACGTCGTTCACGCCCGAAAGCGGGTTGCTGACGCTCACAAGGCGGGGGCAGACAGTCGCGACAAGACCCTTTTCGGTCTTCTCAATCAAACCGATCAGCTTGACGGAATAGCCAGCGTTGGCGACATATTCGAGGTCGTCGAGGGCGATATTCCTTATTCCGGAACAGTGGACATACTCCGGGTAGATGTGCTTTCCGAAAGCTAAAGAGCCGAGAATGCAGAGCTTGCGGCAGGCGTCGGCTCCGTCGATGTCGGCGGAGGGATCGCGCTCGGCATATCCGAGCCTCTGAGCCTCGGCGAGAGCCTGGTCAAACGGAAGCTGGTCATATACCATCTTCGTCAGGATATAGTTTGTGGTGCCGTTGAGTATTCCTGCGATGCGCTCGATCCTGTTCGCCGCGAGGCACTGATGTAACGGGCGGATTATCGGTATTCCCCCGCCGACCGATGCCTCAAAGAAATAGTTGCAGCGGTTGGCCTTCGCGAGCTTAATAAGCTCAGCGCCGTGCCGCGCGACAAGCTCCTTGTTGGAGGTGACGACGCTGACCCCGCGCGAGAGGAGCCGTTTTGTATAGTCATAGGCAAAGGTTACTCCGCCCATCAGCTCCGCCGCGACCTTGATCTCGGGATCGTTCTCGATTATGCTGAAATCCTTGATGAATTTGTCCTCAAATGGGCTGCCCGGAAAGTCGCGGAGATCGAGGATATATTTAATATCCATCTTTCTCGCGCAGCGCTGCTCGATCAGCTCCCTGTTCTTATAAAACAGCTCAACGGTTCCGCTTCCGACAACTCCGAAGCCCATTACCGCTATTTTTGATACCTGCATACTCTTCCTCATTTCAATGTTATTTTCCTGAGATGATCTTAACGCTCGCGACGCCGGCAATCTTTGATATTGATTTTGTGATGCCGGTCAGGTTGGCCGAAGCGTCGTTGAAGCGGGCGGTTATCATCACCGTCGCCGCAGAGTCGATCGGTATATTCTGGTTTATGGTCAGAATATTCGCGTCCAAAAGGTAGAATTCGTTCAGAACCTCGGCCAAAAGCCCCGGGCGGTCGGAGAGAACGATGCAAAACGAAACGATCCTCTCGTTCAGCTTTTCGGAATAGATAAAGGCCGAGTCCTTATATTTATAGTAGGCGCTCCTCGAAACGCCCGCCTCGCGGCAGGCCTCGGTCGAGGTGCGGCAGACGCCCTGGGCGAGAAGCCTTTTGGCTTCAAGAACCTTCAGAACGACTTCCGGCAGGACCTCGGAGCTCACCACAACGAATTCTTTTTCTGACATCACCGATTCCTCCAGTACTGTCCGATAAATACAGTTGTTTTTTTCACACAAACAATTATACACACTAAAAGGAATTTGTCAAGCAAAAACGAAATTAAAATTTCAGCGGAGAGGATATTATTTTT
>CANQJB010000115.1 GCA_947624155.1 uncultured Clostridia bacterium | reverse complement strand
CATAACGAAATTGATCAAGCCGCGACAACCCTTGAAAAACCTACGTTTTTCTTGGTTGTCTCTATTATATCTCTTTCTCCTGTTAAGAGGTTCAGCACCTGCGGAGTTTCATCAAGGCTTGTCTTCCTCAAGAACTTCCCGACTTTCGTCACGCGCGGATCGTTCTCCATTTTAAAGTGAATGCTCACGTATTCATTCTGCTCGGCAAGATTGACTTTTATCTGTTCAGCATCTTTTTTCATCGAGCGGAACTTTATCATTTTAAAAACTTTTCCGTTCTTGCCTACTCTGTCTTGAACAAAGAACGGATTTCCGGGATCGTCAATCACGATTGCAAGCGCTATGATTAAGTAAACAGGCAATCCAACCGTCAGGCAGATAAGCGAAACAACAATGTCAAAAGCTCTTTTGAAGAAGCCATAAACCGGCTTCGGCTTAACTTCAATCGGAGTATGTACGACTGTGCCGACAGCGGCTTTCGGCTGACTCACAGTCTGCACAGCAACGGGAACTGGCTGCTCGACCTGTTCAACCGGTCTCTCCAACAGCACGGTTCCGTTCAACTCTTCGCTCAATTCGTTCCCTCATTTCCATTTTTCAGATATATTTCAAAAAAGCATTTCCTGCACAGCTGCCCCGCGCCCTCAACGTAGCAATCGCGCTTGTCAATCGACGTATCTGCGTGGTACTCCGTAGGCTTTCCACAGATAACGCAGCGCTCAATCTCGCTGTCAGGTTGCTTTTTACGCTTATCCATTCAGCGCTCCAACCTCTCGAAGGAGGTTCTTTCTACGGTCGCTCAGCTTTCCCGCCTTCGCGCTGACCTTCTGGTTCGTCAGCCAGACATAGAGGTTCTGCCCGCTGGAATCGGTGTAGTCGGTCGGGATATGGCTGTTCCCGTGGGTGTCGTAGTAGTGTTTCAGCTCTGCATACCTCTGCTGCCACCTGATGTCTCGCGGTTCGTCGGCGGTCAAACCGATTGATTTAAGCTTTGCTATCTGCGCCTCGGTCAATGTCTTGCCCTCACGCTTACCTTGCAGAATCAGCTTCTGCTCGTTCAGCCATTTGTTCAGCCAGACACCATCGGAGGTGTAACTCGGAGGGACGTTGAGATTGCCGTGCTCCGTGAAATATGCTTTCGCCTTTGCAAAGCACTCGTCCCAGTCGTTCTTGCGCGATTTATTCCAAACGATTTTGATGTCTTCAAGTTGTTTTATCTGCGAATCCGTCAACGTACCTTTGGCGTACTTCTCGCGACATTTGCTGAGCCATACGCCCAACTTATAACCGTCATCGCACACATAACTTAGCGGAGCATCAGCTGCCCCGTGTTCGTCTGCATACTCTTTTGCGTGCTCATAACCGGTGTTCCAAGCTGTTTCGTTCTTTGAATACCAGCGCATGCCGATAGCATTGAGCCGCGCTATTTGCTCATCGGTAAGTGTCCCGCGCCTGCCGTTCGTACCTTTGTAAAGCTTTCGCAGGCCTGCAAGCCAGTTGTAGAGCTTCACGCCGTTCTGAACGAAACCGTGCGGCACGTTCAAATCTCCGTGCTGAGCAAAATAGTCTGCCGCAGCTTGATAGTTTCTCTCCCAGAGGTAGTCAACATTATCCCAAATGATTCCGAGCTTCTCGAGTTCTCTTTCGCGCTCGGGTGTAAAGTAATCACTGCGAATACCGCTTGAATGGTAACGTCTGATTCTTGTCAGCCACTTGCCTAACTCCACGCCGTTATATACAAGGTTGCTTGGGACTTTCAGCGGGTTGCCGTCCTCGACATACTGCCTGTACACGCCGAAATTCTTGTTCCACGAAATGTAGTCGAGGCTTTCCCAGCGCATACCGATTTCATCGAGCAGCGCAATCTGAGAATCAGTCAAAAGCCCCTTTTCGTGGTTCTTGCGCTGAGTGCTGAGCCAACTGCTGAGCAGGTTATTGCTGTTGCGCGGAATCGTAAGGCTCCCGTGCTCGATGAAGTACTGTTTCGCCTCGTCATACATATAGTCCCAAGTCGCGCTGAGCGTCTTTTCAAGGTCGTTGAAGAGGCGCAGGCAGTCCTTAACCTCATCAATGATCTGGAAGCTCTCGGTCACGATTTTGTCGGGCTCGTCATTGTAGCGATAATAGGTGATTGCGACCTGCATTTCCTCTTTGATGCTGTCGATGCTGTACAGATTTTCGATGTTATTTACGACGTCAAAAATGACGGGAATTTTCTTGCGATTTGCGGACAGTGCGCGCCCGATTTGTTGTTTATATACTATTGGCGAAACGGTCGGGCGGAACAGAATTACTCCCGAGATGTCGTCAAGGTGTATGCCCTCGTTTAATGCGTCTATGCAGTAGAGGAGGCGCAGATGATCTGTATTTTCATCATTAGTGAAGTCAATGAAAGATTGGCTCGAGGTTGGGTCGCCAGAGTAAACAGAGTATATCTTAGGGTTCTTATCAACTTTCGTGAACCATTCGCCGGAAAGAGATATGCACTCCTTCATCGCCTCAAAGTTCGAGCAGAAGACAATGTATTTGCCCGTCTTCTCGGTCATGTGCTTGCGGAAGACTTCGTCTAAGCCGTCAGCCTTTTCGAGGGCTCTGCGGAGCTTTTCAAGGTACTCGCCCGCCTCGTCGCGGAGGCGCCTGTTATGCGAGCGACCGATTTTCTGCTCGTACTTTTCAAGCTCGTCGCGGTAGGAGTAGACCGACATAATGTATTTCGGCGGGTTGAGGATTCCGCGGACGATAGCCTCGCCGAGGGTCATACGGCTTGCAACGTTGCCGTCAAAAAGCTCCGCCGCCATGTCGCGCTGGTTGTCCAGATACCTTATATTAGTAGCCGACAATCCGAGCATCGGAACGTTCGGGTACTTCGCGAGCAGTTTAAGGACTGCTTCGTTCCAAGTCTCGGCACCTGCGCGATGATATTCGTCGCAGATGAGATAATCAGGCTGGAGCGCGGAAAGCTCATCATCAGTAAGCAAGGTGAGCTTCTTGTATGTCATAAAGGTGATGTTTGTGGGAACGTTTGCACCAGTTTTAGCGAGGTTTTCAAGCTGCGTTTTAAAGATGTATTCGGAGGGAGACAGCCAAAGAAACTTTTTTTCGGGGTTGTCCTCACAGAGTTTGAAGCCGATGAACGATTTGCCCGTACCGGTGGGGTGGATTATTGCAGCCTTTCCGGTCGATGAGAGCATAGCAACGGCGGCGTTATACGCCTGTAAGTTATGCTCATAGAGCTCGATCGCCATACCCGTCACCCCCGTACAACAACAGCGCCCCCAATGAAAGCTGGTTTTGCTGCCGATCGGACTTCGTGTCCATAAAGGATCGGACACTCGTCCTCTCGGACAAAACCCCGCGTTCATAGATGAGAGCGTGCCAAAAAACGGCTGTTT
>CANQJB010000114.1 GCA_947624155.1 uncultured Clostridia bacterium | reverse complement strand
CAAGATATTTCATACACAAATATCTCTTGCACCCCCAATCCTTGCCGGCGACATAGCGAAGTCTCGCGCAAACGAGCATCAGCGCCGAGTTCCCATCGGGAAACGCTCCGACCACTTTCGTCCTGCGGCGAATCTCGCGATTTAGCCGTTCAATCACATTGTTCGTGCGAATTTTAAGCCAATGCTGCGATGGGAAATCCATATATGTAAGCGTTTCCTCAATCCCGTCCTCAAGCTTTTTGGCAGCTGCATTCAGCTTCATTTCTCGCAGCTTTTCAACAACCTCTCTTGCCTTTTTCCTCGCAGCTTCCTTGCTCTCCTGGGCATGGATAGCCTTAAGCATCATCGTGACTTCACGAATCCTGTTTCTCGGCACGCTTGACATGATGTTTCGATAGAAATGCACCGTGCAACGCTGGTATTTTGCCTCGGGGAATACTTCGTGAACCGATTCACACATTCCGAGATTCTTATCTCCGACTACGAGCTTAACGCCGTCGAGCCCGCGTGATTTTAACCATACAAGGAAACTTCTCCAGCTTTCCTTGTCTTCTTTCATACCCTCAGCAGCACCAATTACCTCGCGGTAACCATCTTCATCAACGCCGATTGCCACTAAAATACTAACATTTTCAAACTCGCCGCCCCAGTTCCGCTTTAGGTATATGCCGTCGATGTAAACATACGGATACTTGCCGTGAAGCGGTCTTTGCCGCCACTCTTCTATGTGAACATATGCCTTTTGATTCAGATCGCTGATAGTTGACGCTGAAACCCGGCTGCCCCATAATGCTTCACTGATGTCCTCTACGCGGCGTACAGAAACGCCTGCAAGATACATCTCGATCAAAGCTTCCTCCACAGAGCTTTCGCGGCGGCGATAGCGCTCGATGATTGCCGTTTAAAACGGCACGCCTTTTAGCTTAGGCACAGACAGCTTTACATTTCCTGACGTGGTGGTGAGATTTCGTGTATAATGCCCACTGCGGTAGCCTTTTCGGGATTCGTTGCGTTCATACTTTGCGGCTCCGGTAAGTTCTTTGGCCTCATTATCGAGAAGCTCGTTCAAGGTTTCCTCTACGCTTTTGCGCACCAAATCTTTCAGTTCGGTCTTGACAGCTTCCTCGTTTAATTGTATAATCTTTTCGGACATGTTTCCTACTTCCTTTCGAATGGTTTGTGGTTACTTCATTCTACCAGAAGTGCGGAGACATGTCTATTTTTTGAGCTCTTTTTCTTTTTGCGAAAGATAGTGTACCTTATCTAAAACAGAGCTTGCGTCTGAAAAACAGACTACTGCCGACGCTGAAAAGTGGATTGCCCTAATCAAGCAGTATTCCGAGCCCACAGAGCTGACCGCCGAAATGCTCAACACGCTCATCGAAAAGATTGTTGTTCACGAAGTCGTCAAAGATTCCGACGGCACCAGAACCCAAGAAATTGAAATATTTTACCGATTCGTAGGCAAAATTGATTAAAACACATACGCACGTCTTTAAGTTTGTTAAACGGGTCACCCCCTTTTTCCTGTATCCGCGTCTAAAAACCCCACCCATACCCTTTCGGATATGGGTGGTCGTTATATCTGTAAATTTTCTGCCCTTACTCTTCCCGCGAGGTGTTTATCGCGAAAACGACGCCGCTCATCGGGTAGATCCACTTGTCCTGAATGTTGAATTCAAAGGAGTCGATGTTGTGAGTAGCCTTTTCGAGCGAGCTGTCCTCGCAGTCGTTGAGGAACGAAAACGCCTTTACCTCCATCTCGGTTTCCGGGTAAGACAGCTCGATGACCGGCGAATAGGTAGGCTCCGAGATCGACACCATGAAGTCGCTTATTCCTCGCCTCTGCGGCATCGAGAAGCTGATATCGACATCGTGGACCTTCTCCGCCTCGTCGTGCTCCGAGAAATAGTTCACGGTTATAATATTTTCGCCAAAGCTGAAATCCTCAAGTCGGCATATCTTGCCGTCGATATAGATCGAGAGATGAAGCTCCTTTTCGATAAAGTCCTTCTGCTCCGCCTGCGACATATCGAGAAGCTTTTGAAGCTCGGGGGAGTTGATCGCGAAGTTTTCCTGGAATATGTAGGTCCTGTTTCTGAGCGCGTCGTCGAGCGCGTTGGCGTTCATTATAAACGCGACGCTGAATCTTTGAGGCAAGGAGCTGTCGACGGCATAATGCTTTCGGTATCTGAGGCTTTCATAGATCCTGTAATAGTTCTCATCGCTGAAAAGTACGCTTTTCGGGCTGCTGCGCAGGGTTATTTTATATCTGAATACCGTCCTGCGGTTATACTTTCCGGTGATATATGGCTCCATCACCGCATATACCATGTCGTATGACTCCTCGCCGACGAGGTGTTTGACGGTGTTCTTGACAAATCGTATCTTGTCGTCGTCCTTAAAGGCGCTTATCGCCTCGGACTCTCCCATCAGTGTCTGGGTGATCTTTTCGCTGATATCGCTGGCGATATTGCCCCTTGTCAGATATTCCAGTCCGAAGTCGAATATCAGCAGCGGAGGGATTATTCCGATCATATTCGAGACGATGTCGTCGATCACGCTTTCGCCGTCTGCGCCCCAGAAATGAAGCTTGATTATGAACAGCAGCGCCCATATCAGAAGCGTAATCGCAAAAAGCATAAAGGTCTTTACCTTCATATCATGCCTGTTTTTACGGTTCATTTTAATGCCTCCCCATAATTCCTCTGTAAATCGACGGCTTGCCGGTATAATAGCTCCAGAAGCTGTCGCCGTAGTCATAGTGCCACCATTCGAGCGGATAGTTTGTGAACCCCGCCTCGGTCATCACCCGATATAAGAGCCGGCGGTTGTCCCTGATCGCCGAGTCGCCGAGCTCCTCAAAGTGAAGTGTCAGTGATTTGTCGGTGAAGTCGTCGAACCCGGTTCCCATGTCGAGCTCCTTATGATTCCAGATCTCAATTATGGTGAGGTCTATCGCGCCGCCGGAATTGTGTACCGACGGGCGCTCGGGATTCAAAGAGGGGAGAGAGACGAATTTTTTGGTCTCGGCGGTTAGCCGACTTTCGCTCCAATCGGGGTTGTCGGCCTTGAGAGAGTCATAAAACCGCTTAAACAGCGCGGTCTGAACCTCGACCGGCCGCCATGCGTCGAAGACCTTGAAGGTCAGCCCCTTCGGCAGCCGCCTCAGCGCGTCTTCGAGGAGAATAACGGCGGATTTACGCAGCGAGCAGCCGTTGACCGCCCCCGGTATCCCCTCCAAAAAATACTGCGGCGAGATCATTATCCTGTCGCCGAAATATTCCGACAGCGAAATCATCGGCTCGTCGACAAATTCATAAGCCGCGCATTCCTGCGGCAGCTCCCTTTTCGGTATATACATAACATCACCCTGTAAGCTTAATCGAATCTATTATATCATACGGCAGCGGAAAATTCAAGC
>CANQJB010000113.1 GCA_947624155.1 uncultured Clostridia bacterium | reverse complement strand
TGGTGCGGGTGACAGGACTTGAACCTGCACGGAAAACCACCAGAACCTAAATCTGGCGCGTCTGCCAATTCCGCCACACCCGCGTGCATACATAATATCACTTTTCGGGCGGTTTGTCAATCAGCGCATAGCAAAAGATGCGCCCTTAGCGGACACATCTTTATAGAAATCAAAGAGCAGAGCGCTCCTTCGCGGTAAATTTGACTTAGCCGCTCTTTGGTGTTATCATTTTTTCAGGCGAGTTCTGATCTTCTCCGCGGCCTTCTTGAGCTGAGGCAGGAAAATCAGCGCAACCCCCGCGGCGGCGACGGCGATCAGCAGCCAGAAGAACCACCAGAGGTTGGCCTGATATAAAAGAGCCCAAAGGCCGCTGTAATACCTCACCGAAACGGGCGCGCCGTCGGCAGGCAGAGACCAGTCATAGATCGTGGCGGTGTTTCCGCTCAACCCGTCGGAACGGATTATCCAATAAGCGCTGCTCACCGAGGCATAGACAGCCATAATCAGAATTATAAGCGCCGGAATTATCACCATCATCGCGCCGACAGTTCTTAGAATAAATTTCTTGCCGATTTCCTGATATTTCTTCCTGCCCGAGTCGGGCGCGGGTCCGTCGAGGTCGGCGCCGTCGTCGAGAAGGCGGTCGATGCTGACGCCGAAGAGCCTGCTGATGCTCAGAAGATTGACGGCGTCGGGCAGACTTTCGCCGTTCTCCCATTTTGAAAGCGCCTGGCGGGTGACGCCGACCTTTTCGGCAAACTGCTCCTGGGTCAGTCCCTCGCGGCGGCGGATAAGCTGAAGTTTTTCTGATGTTGTCATGGTTAAACCTCCTTTTCTTTCCCTTATTCTAGCATTTGAGGCGCGGAGTGTCAATAAACAAGCATAATCAAACGCGCAACTTTAGTTTACATATCGGCATTTTTTGCTTTACTCTGAAACCTTTTCGGTTTTTTGACGAGATATAGAGTGTAAGCGCTTATAATATAACCCGAAAGGAGGCTGAACGGTGCAGGACGGCAAAATAGTCGAGCTGTTTTTTAATAGAAGCGAGGCGGCTCTGGCAGAGGTCAGGGAAAAATACGGCCGCTATCTCAAAAAGACGGCATATAACATTCTCGGAGATGTTCAGGACAGCGAGGAGTGCTTTTCCGACGTGCTTTTGAGCGCATGGAGCTCGATTCCGCCGCAGAAGCCGGAGAATCTTCGCAGCTATCTTTTAAAGCTGACACGCCGCCGCGCGGTCGACATTCTTCGGCTTAAAGGGCGCGACAAACGCCGCGCCTCGGAATACAGCGTATCTCTTGAGGAGCTCGGAGACTGCCTTCCGGCAAAAAGCAGCCCGGAACAGGACTGCGACCTGAAGCTTTTAAGCGAAGCGATCAACGACTGGCTCGGAGAACTTTCGGCGGAGCAGAGAAACGCATTTATCGGAAGATATTACTTCGCGGATTCGGTCAGAGATATCTCGAAATACCTCGGAATCAGCGAGGCGAAGACCAAAACCCTGCTCTTTCGGGCGAGAAAATCGCTCAGGGAGCGGCTTGAAAAGGAGTGTTTGATATGAAAAAAGAGAATATAAGCGACGCGATGAACCTTTTGGACGAAAAATTTCTCGCACAAGCGGCGGAAGCAAGAGCGGTTGAGAAAAAGCGCAGGATTCTGCCGCGGGCTGCGGCTGCGGCTGTCGCAATAATGATATGCGGAACGGCGGCGGTTGCGGCTTTCGCGGGCGGAGGACTTATCGACATCAAAAACATCTTCGGCGCGGTCACCGGTCAGGAATATGTCGGCGACGCGACCGACGATTTCAGAGTGAGCGTGCTCGGCTTCGGCGAGGGCGGGATCGAGCTCAAGGTCGAAAAGACCGACCCGGAATCAACGCTTATGCTCGACGGCTGCACGTTTACTCCTCTGAGTTACAGCATAAGCGATTCTCAAGGCAGGACGGTTTTTACAAGCTCGGGCAGCACAGCGGCGATGTCTGCGAGCAGCGATTTTGACCTTGAAGGCTATCTGAATTCCTCTCTCGGAACAGGCGAGAACGGCGAACCGCTCTTTTCAATCGCGACCGAGAGCGAAGCGGCTTTGCCGGAAGAAAATCTGACTTGGCAGACGGGCCAAATTACCGAGCCGGAGAATCGGCTGCATTCAAACGAGGAACTTCTCAGCATGATCCCCGAAAACTATGTTCCGACCGACGTGACCTGCGACACAATTAAAAACTGCTTTTCGGGCAATCCCGAAAGCAGCATGAACTATTCGCTGATCATTGAACACCGCCGCAAATATGTCGACCCGAAGACGGATTCCGAGGTCTTCTATATCGAGTCGGAGGAGCTTTTGGAGAGCGGAACATATACGCTCAGCCTTGAAAGCTTTCTGATAACCAAAAAAGGCGATCAGGACCTCGAAATCAACGGCAGCTGGACGGCGGCCTTTGAGATTCCCGAAAGCCCCGCCGACCTTTCGGACAAAATCACGGTAAGGTTCTTGGGCTGCGAAAACGGCGAGCCGAAGCTCGATATAACCGTCAACGACCTGGCGGAAGCTCCGATTTTCGAGAACGCCGCGTCGATCAGACCGATTTCTTATGAGATCACCGGCGCGGGCGAGCTGCTTTTGGAATGGATCGCCGAAAAGGGAACCGACGGCAGCGGCGGCATCTGCCTCGACGATATGCACCCGCTCATCGCGGTCGGCAGGCTTGTCGACAGCCATAAGATGAGCAAGGAGGAGCGCGAAG
The DNA here is from genome assembly GCA_947624155.1 of uncultured Clostridia bacterium. Classification (GTDB taxonomy): domain Bacteria; phylum Bacillota; class Clostridia; order Oscillospirales; family Ruminococcaceae; genus Faeciplasma. Next base: position 697 of record CANQJB010000113.1, on the reverse strand, counting down.
AAAAAGAAACGCTCTACGGAATCGACTTCGACAGTCTCGAACCGACCGGCGAATCGGTGGGCTGCTCGATGGTCACCTGCCGTGCTAGCGACGGGAGCATCAAGGACATAACCGTTTCACGCAGAGTTGATTATGTTGACAAAGTCACCGGCTACGAGATAAGCTTTCCGGTCGAGTCCGAGACCTATGAGGCTAAGGACCTAGCGCCGTGGGTCAAGCCGGTCAACGCGACCGGAACCGCTCTCGACCCGACCGTTCCGCCGGAAGACGGCCTGCCGGAGATTGTTGAAGATGACGGCGAATCGGTCACACCCGAGGACGGCTACACAACTCTCGAAGAATTAACGCCGCTGACGGTCACCGTCGACGGGCTGATAGTCGAGCAGAACGGCGGCGAGCCGATTGAGATTTTCGGCCGCTGGGTCGCGGAGCCGGAAGACTGACAAAGCTAAAGGCGGGGAACCCGAGCGGGCCAAGCACAAAACAGCAAGAGCAGACGAAAATCCGTCTGCTCTTTGCATATAGAAGCGCGCTTATTAAAATTCATCTTACGGATAAATCTGAAGTTATTTGCGCGTAATCATTTTTTTATCTTGAAAGTTAGCCCATCATATTTTTGTCCATCAACCTCTCGTGTGCCGATGTTGCGGTTGCACTCCACAAAGCCGAGCTTTTCGGCACAGCGGAGCATACGGAC
>CANQJB010000112.1 GCA_947624155.1 uncultured Clostridia bacterium | reverse complement strand
AACTCGATGTCGCAGGCGGCTTTGGCATAGTGCGCGAGCTTTTCGTGGTCGTGGAATCTGAGGTGATCCGGCGCGAGGCCGAGGTCCTCGAAATATTTCCTGCCGTATTCCTTGAAATACTCATACAGCTCGCCGTCGGAGCCTTCGCGGCAGAAGGTCTGGAATTCCATCTGCTCGAACTCGATGGTTCTGAAGGTGAAGTTGCCGGGAGTGATCTCGTTTCTGAACGCCTTGCCGATCTGGCCGATCGAGAACGGCAGCTTTGCGCGCATCGTTCTCTGGACATTCAGGAAGTTGACATATTCGCCCTGGGCGTTCTCGGGTCTGAGATAGATGACGCTCTTCGAGTCGTTGGTGACTCCGCGGAAGGTCTGGAACATCAGGTTGAACTCTCGGATATCGGTGAAGTTGTGCTTTCCGCATTTCGGGCAGGGAATGTGGTGAGCCTTGATGTAGTCGAACATCTCCTGCTTTGTCATCGAATCGGGGTGGGCGTCGGGGTCAAACGCCTCGATCAGGTTGTCGGCACGGTGGCGGGTCTTGCACTCGCGGCAGTCCAAAAGCGGGTCGGAAAAGCTTGCGACATGGCCGGACGCCTCCCACACTCTCGGGTGCATCAGAATGTCGGCGTCGACCTCATAGCTGTTCTTGCGCTCCTGAATAAAGCGCTTGCGCCATGTGTCCTTGACATTGTTCTTGAGCCGCGAGCCGAGCGGGCCGTAGTCCCAGGTGTTGGCGAGGCCGCCGTAAATATCGCTGCCGGGGAAGATAAAACCGCGCCCCTTGCAGAGATCGACGATCTTTGACATACTCTTATCGGTATTTTTCATTGGATATCTCCTTGTCTTTTCGGAATTTTCTCTATTATTTTAGCGCGCACGCTCCGATAAGTCAATAGGCATTTTGGGTTTTTGGATATAACTGCAGCGACGAAAATCGGGCCGATTTCCGTCATTTTTAATAAACTTGAGGCTGAAAAAACAAAAAGTTCACAAATTTCATAGATTTCTCTTGACAAATTCAAAATTCTGTGGTAAAGTTTTATGCGTGGATAGGTGATAAGCCTCTCCCCCTTAAATTTGACATCATCGTAATTGTATAAACCACTTCTTGCAGCAAGCGCGTCCTCCGGGGCGCGCTTGCTGTTTCTGAACGGCGATAAACCGAAAAAAGAAAATCCCCTCTCACCGAGAGGGGATTCGGTTTGGTGACCCGTACGAGAATCGAACTCATGTCTCCGCCGTGAAAGGGCGGTGTCTTAGCCGCTTGACCAACGGGCCGCTGGTGGCTGTAACTGGATTCGAACCGGTGACATTCCGGGTATGAACCGGATGCTCTAGCCAACTGAGCTATACAGCCATACCGACAGCTTGATTATTATACCCGAAAGAAATCGTTTTGTCAAGCCTTTTTTGAGAAAATTATTCTTTAATTCCGAACAATTTCCCCGCGTTTCGCTCGGCGGCCTCGGTCAGCTCCTCAAAAGAGATGTTTTTGAGCTCGGCGGCCTTTTTCGCGGTATAAACGATCATTCCGCTGTCGCAGCACTCACCGCGGTGCGGCTCCGGCGCCATATAAGGGCAGTCGGTCTCGGTCAGAAACCGATCGAGCGGCATATTCGCCGCGACAGTCTGCGCCTTTTTCGAGTTTTTAAAGGTCAGCACGCCGGTGAAGCTCAGATACATTCCGAGCGAAAGAACCTCCTTCGCGGTCTCCCACGAGCCGGAAAAGCAGTGCATCACCCCGCGCGGCCTGAGCTCGTTCAGAATTTCCATGCAGTCGCCTGCCGCGTCGCGGGAATGGACGATCACCGGCAGCCCGAGCCCGTTTGCAAGCTCGATCTGAGCGCGGAACAGCCTGATCTGCCTTTCGCGGTCATAGCCCTCATAGTGGTAGTCGAGGCCGATCTCGCCGATCGCAACGACCTTTTTCGAGCTTTTTGCAAGCTCGCGAAGCCTCGGAATGTCAGCCTCGGAATAGTCTGCGGCGTATTCGGGGTGGATGCCGACCGAGGTATAATATTTTGCGAATTTTTCGGACATCTTTAGCCCGAAATCGGCGGATGCGAAGTCGGTCGAGGCGTGAATTATCCCCGAAAGACCGCGGTCAAAGAGCGACGAGACGATCTCCTCGGCTCTTCCCTCAAAGCGGGGATCGTCATAATGGGAATGGGTGTCAAAAATGTGGTTTAAATCCTGCATAATTTTTACCTTCTTACTTGAAATTCCGGCCGAAAGGCGGTATAATGGAGTAAATATATAATAAGGAGCGACGAAAATGTTAAGAGTTCTTTTCCCGGGCGGCCTGAAAAAGGCGTTTACCCTGAGCTATGACGACGGCTGTTATGATGATATCAGACTTATAGGCATTATGTCAAGTCTGAATATCAAGGGTACCTTCAATATCAGCAGCGGGCTGTTCAGGCCCGAAGGCACCGAGCCCCAAGGCCCCTGGCCCCGCCTGACCCTTTCGGAGTCGGAATGCTATAAGCGCGAGGGAATCGAGGTCGCCGTCCACGGGATCACCCACCGCGATTTTACCAAGATCACCGAGCCGGAGCTTGTCTATGAGATCAGCGCCGACAGGGCTAACCTCGAAAAGATGTTCGGCGGAGTTGTCCGCGGCTCGGCATATCCTTACGGCACTTTCAACGACCTCGCGGTCGAAATTCTGCGCCACAGCGGAATAAAATACTGCCGCACAGTCTGGTCGGACGACTCGCTGGCAATGCCCCGCGACTGGCTGAGACTCCGCCCGACCGCTCACCACAACGACCCCAAGCTCGCCGAGATCACCGAGAAATTCCTGACCGAGACCCCGCGTGAGCCGCGTATGCTCTATATCTGGGGACACACGCCGGAATTTAACCGCGATCAGAAGTGGGGAATGATCGAGGATCTTCTTTCGAAGGCCGCGAACCGCAGCGACGTCTGGTATGCGACAAACATTGAGATCTGCGAATATGACCTTGCTTCCAAGTCGCTCGAATATTCTCTCGACGGCCATGTTGTCTATAACCCGACCGCAAAGGAGATCTGGCTCGAAAGCTTCCGCGGCGAGGTGCTGACCGTCAAGCCCGGGGAAACGAAAGAGGTTTGACGCTCGCAGTAATCTCTGAGCGCAAGAATTGAAAGCTTTCGATCCAACCCATTTCAAAAGGTTGGCGACGAGTCCGGAGGCGAGAAGCCTCTGGACTCGTCCCTTTCCCGCAAAATTTCCCCGCAATCTGCCTCAGATCCCGCAAAAAAAGCCGCGGAAACCCCTTGACAAACCCGCGCGGGCATGATAGAATATCTTTACCTCTTTGCGGGGGTGCTTTTTTTGGTGTGCAATTTTTGCAGACGCTCCCGCTGACCGCTTTTCGGCGGCGCAGCAAGCTGCGGAGGGAGGCAAGCTGACGCGCTGAGCGAACCCCGACGCGCGTAAAATTCATTAGGAGGTGCCGAATAATGAGGGTTAAGATCACACTCGCCTGCACTGAGTGCAAGCAAAGAAACTATTGTTCCAAAAAGAACAAGAAAAACGATCCCGACAGGCTTGAGATGAATAAATACTGCAAGTTCTGCCGCAAGCACACTCTCCACAGAGA
>CANQJB010000111.1 GCA_947624155.1 uncultured Clostridia bacterium | reverse complement strand
TTATGTCGGGCTTTTTCTCTTTGAGTTTTTTTTCAAATTTTTCATTTTTGCCTCACGGATGGCAAGCGGCTTCTTCCCGCCCCGGTACATCGGGCAGGCCTCGGCGTGGTACGGCACGCGGAACTCACAGCCGAAGCATTGGGAGTGGACGATGCGCGCGACCTGCTCGTTCAAATCGGCGTCTATCATCCAGCGCTCCTGCATGGACAGCCTGCGATGGCGCCGGAACAGTTTTCGGAACGGGTTCTTCATGTCTTTTTCTCCTATGACGGCCGTCTCCCATCTTATCATAAGAGGCGGCCGCCCGCAATCAGATCTTGGACAAGATCACGGAACGCGCCACGGGCGCCATGTCGGCGGGACTGGCGATGCGGAGCTTGTCCTCGTCGGGGATGCCGAGGTCGTCCGGAATGGACGCGTACTTCGAGTGCTCGGCCTTCATGGACGCCACCATGCCACGGACCATGCGCTCGGCGCCGTCGACCATCTCAGATGCGGACAAGGCGCGGATGCAGATCTTCGTCTGGGAGACGGGGTCGCGGCGGGCGGCAAAGCCGATGGACCGGGAGTTCCCGGAGTCCTCGGAAACGCAGAACACGATGCACTTGCCGATGTCCACGGTCCGGTTGTCGGCGTACTTGATGAGGCCTGTCCCCATGGCGGACTTGAAAAAGTCGCGTACGACGGGGTGACCCTTGTCCATGTTGTCCAGGATGATGATCTTCCTGGGGTTGGACTCGACGATGTCGAACGGCATCTCCTGGCGGGAGTCGGAGCCCACGTAGCCCATGGGTGAGCCGATGATGCGGTTCAGGCTGGGGGCGTCGGAATAGTCCGCCAGGTCCAGGTAGACCGGCTGCTCGTCAATGAGGGCGGCGGCCTGCTTCACCAGTGTGGTGCGGCCGGACTTGGGGTCGCCCTTCACGTCAATGCGGAACGGCTTGCCGGTGGGGAACAGGGCGTCGAAACGGACGTAGTCGCTGACCGTCTCATAGAGGTGGTCGATCACGTCGTCCCGGAAAAAGATCTTATCCTTTACAGCGTCGAAATCCGCGGGGACCGTGAAGCCCTGGCCCTTATTGTAGTTCTCCACGTGGGCCGCGTTGATGACCAGTGGTGTCGACTGCATGTGCTGCTTGAGGGCATCGTCGGTGCAGGTCATGATGTTGGCGTTGCGTTGCAGCAGGGTGCTGGCACAGACCTGGTCCAGCAGAGTGATGGCGTTGTCGGGGCGGTGGCAGGTGATGGTCTTGGACTTTTCGGCAGCCTGGACGACTTTCATGGCCAGCCCGTTGGCGAAGCCGATGCCGTAATGTGTTGCCAGCGCCGGCATGGTGACGGTCTCGATGATGTCGCGGGTCTGTTCCATGGAGAGCTCGCAGACCTGGACCTTGTTGAACCTCCGGTTGAAGGCGGGGTCTTCCAGCAGGGACTTGGATTCCTGCAGGGTCGTGGCGCCGATCATCTTGATGCCGCCGCGGGCCATGGCGGGCTTGAGCATCTGGGAGACGCTGTCGTAGCCGTGGCCGCCGCAGAGCTGGTGGATCTCGTCGATGAACAGGATCACTTTGTTGGACTCGCAGTATTCGACTACGGAGCGGACCTTCTCTTCGAGCTGGCCACGGAAGCTGGTACCAGCCATGAGGCTGGACAGGGGCAGCTCGTAGACGGTATAGTCGTTGAGCATGGACGTGTACGGGCTTTTCATGGCAATGAGCCGGGCGATCTCCTCGACAATGGCGGTCTTACCGGTGCCGGGGGCGCCCACAAGGAGCGAGCAGGACTTTTTGGACATCATCAGCTGGGAGACGACCTGGAAAACCTCGTGGTCGCGGTGCTTGACGGGCATGGCCTTGGCAAACTTCTTGTTGTAGTCGATGAGGAGCTCGGTGACGCCGGAGGCGTCCTGGGCCGCCTGGGCAGGCGTTACGGCACCCGGAGGCGGCATGGAACCGGGAGCCTGGTTCTGATTATTTCTGAAGTCGAAAGGCATGGCAATATTCCTCCTATGAGGCCCGCATTGTCATACGAGCCTGTGATTTTGTGCGGCGCGTTCGTGCATGACGCATGGTTTTACCTTGATTCATAGCGAAAATTCGGAAAGGGCGGAGAGAAAGAACAACATTGGGGAACTTGGACTGGGATCGAGGATTTCATGATTGGTGACCATCCCGGGTTCCAGCGACGGATTTGGGAAGCAGGTCCATCGATGCGGCCCGCGGAGCTTGAGTCCGGAGCTTGGTTTCGAACCTGTCGTCCTGAGGAGGATGATCTCGACATCAACCGATGACACTGAAGAGAGGATCCTGGAACGAGTTCGACGCCAAAGGACCCTGGACTGCTGTAGGCCTCATCGGACGACAGCTGTATCGCGAAGCCACCGCGTGGTTCTGATGATCATCAGGATCTTCGCAGCGCTACGCGTTCATCCAGGAGCCTGCCTGGTAAGCATGTCTCATGAGATCCGGATCCACAGCATCTGGCAGCCTGAGCTTCTCCAGGTAACCAGTGTCGTACGGCAGGGTACCCTGCCGGCATGATCATGATCATGATCGTCGACCAGCTGGCATCGTTGGAATCTCGATCGCGATGTCGACTGCAAGTCCCTTCAGTGCACTATACTCCTCAGCTCTGCTGGAGACGCGTTTCTTGCAGGTACCTTAGGTATCCGAAGAGCAACTGGAGTGCGTGCCCGCACGGAATGCCGTCTTCATCACAGCGTTCGCCAGGCCGGCTTCCGCGGATCCACGCATTGCTGCACCCGGAGGTCGCTGACTGATCAGTCGGATTTAAGCCTGCCAGGCACGAGTACTGCAGACCGAGTCTGGCGAGCCCTCAGGTCACCGGTATCCTGCTGCCTTCAGCTCAGCTCACTCGGGGCCTTGAGCCACGAGACGTCTTCAACGTTGCCGACCACCGTCACTTCAGTGGGCACCTAGGTGCTTGACATGCATGTCATTTGGTTCGCAATAATCCATCCCAGGCGTTATTCGTACGTTGTTCGTAATAATTACGAACATGTTTGTCACCCGGGTTGCTGGACGAGCATGCCTTCGCACTGCGGATCCGCACCAGCTGGTAATCCGTCCTTACGGCCGTGATCACAACCAGTGATCTCCGGGATATCCCGCGGCTGTCACACTCAGTGCCGCGCGCAGGTAGATCTGTGACTGGGTCCCTACCGTCCTGACCGGACGTCAGATTCCATGATCATGGATTCTTCGTCCACACCATGGTTTTGAGATGAGCTCGCCATCGACGCCTTGAGGCACCAGTGGCCATACCTGTACAGGCAGGACGCGTACGTCCCAGATCCACGTGACTCAGTCACCCAGAGACCGTTTGGAATCTAATTATCCCGAATCCTGAAGGGGAGACTGGAATGCGCATCCCAGGTATCCGGATCCGTCCGGACCCCCGTTTTATTTCGCTTCCTTCCTCCGGTCCCGCAGGGATCCGGAGGAAGACGCACGCCTGCGCCGCACTCCCTGCGCCGGGAATGCGGTCGTGTTATGTTTTTTTTCCGGCAGTCCGGCCCCGTCTCGTGAATATACAGCAGGGCAAGTACAACGGGAAACGCAAAGCGGAACGCGGCCGAGGTGGCGCCTTTTCATCGCCAATCCCCAATGCCGGCCTGGAATTACTCCAATCAATCGTTTTCCGAAGTTAACGCGTCCGCCCCCTCTATCCTATGGGGC
>CANQJB010000110.1 GCA_947624155.1 uncultured Clostridia bacterium | reverse complement strand
AACAAGAAAAACGATCCCGACAGGCTTGAGATGAATAAATACTGCAAGTTCTGCCGCAAGCACACTCTCCACAGAGAAACCAAGTAATCAGAGAGGAGAGTAAAAAATGGCAAAAGAAAACAAGGGACCGAACATCTTCGTCCGCGCCGGCAGAGCAACCGCGAAGTTCTTCCGCGATTTTATCGCCGAGGTCAAGAAGGTCGTCTGGCCCAGCAAAAAGCAGGTTATTAACAACACTGCGATCGTTCTGGCAATGTGCCTGATCTGCGGCGTGGTTCTGGTTGCAGCCGACTCCGTTTTCGCGCTTTTGGACCGCCTTCTCTTTAAGATGTAACCGCCCGCGCACCTTTATTTTAACCCGTCAAGAAAGGATTTGTTATCTATGGATACTGAACTGACTGCAAAATGGTATGTTGTCCATACCTATTCGGGCTACGAAAACAAGGTGGCGCAGAATATCGAGAAGGTCGTTGAAAACCGCAAGCTTCAGGACACTATCCAGCAGGTCAGAGTTCCGGTCGAAATAATAGAGGAAACCGACGCTGCCGGAAAAAAGAAGGAATCAGAATCAAAGCTCTTCCCGAGCTATGTTCTGGTCAAAATGGTGATGACCGATGAGTCGTGGTATATCGTCCGCAACACCCGCGGAGTTACCGGCTTCGTCGGCCCCGGCTCAAAGCCCGTTCCCCTCTCTGACAAAGAGGTCGCGGCCCTCGGCGTTGACGTCAGAAAGGTTCAGACCAGCGTCAGCTTTAAGGTCGGCGACGAGGTCACCGTCTCGGGAGGCCCCTTCGACGGCTGGGTCGGCACCGTTAAAGCAATCAATCTCGACGAACAGACCGTTGACATCGTCGTCTCTATGTTCGGGCGCGAAACTCCGGCAACTCTGCCGGTCTCGTCGGTCAAACCGGTCGAGGATTGAACTGTCACGCCTTATGCGTGAACGTGGGAGAGCCGAAATATTTCAACGGCTCGCCTTTACCACATTTTTTGGAGGTTAAATTATGGCACAGAAAGTAACAGGTATTATCAAGTTACAGATTCCCGCAGGAAAAGCCACTCCTGCGCCGCCGGTCGGCCCGGCACTCGGTCAGCACGGCGTCAATATCGTGGCATTTACCAAAGACTTCAACGAGAGAACCAAAAACGACATGGGTCTTATCATTCCGGTCGTCATCACCGTTTATGCCGACCGCTCCTTCACCTTTATCACCAAGACTCCTCCGGCAGCCGTTCTGATCAAGAAGGCCTGCGGAATCGAGTCGGGTTCAGGCACCCCGAATAAGACCAAGGTTGCAACCATCACCCGCGATCAGGTCAAGGCAATTGCCGAGCAGAAGCTGCCCGACCTCAACGCCGGCTCTGTCGAAGCCGCGATGAGCATGATCGCAGGAACCGCTCGCTCGATGGGCGTCACCGTCGTCGACTGATTTTGATCGGCCGTCTCTTAAAAGTGGGAGGATTTTCCTTATCCGCTCTACCACAACTTGTATATTAAAAGGAGTAAATCTTAATGAAACACGGAAAGAAATATAATGACAGCCTGAAGACTGTCGATAAGAACAAACTCTATGACGCTTCCGAGGCCTGCGAGCTCGCGGCGGCAAACGCAAAGGCGAAGTTTGACGAGACCATCGAGCTCCATATCCGCCTCGGCGTCGATTCCCGCCACGCCGATCAGCAGGTTCGCGGCGCAGTCGTTCTGCCCAACGGAACCGGCAAAACAGTACGCGCCCTCGTCTTCTGCAAGGAGGACAAATATGAGGCCGCGAAGGAAGCCGGCGCCGATTATGTCGGCGGACTCGACTATGTCGATAAGATCATGAAGGAAAACTGGATGGACTTCGACGTTGTAATCGCCTCTCCCGACATGATGGGCGTCGTCGGCCGTCTCGGTAAGATCCTCGGCCCCCGCGGCTTGATGCCTAACCCGAAGGCCGGCACCGTTGCCGCAGACGTCGCCAAGGCAGTTTCCGAAGCCAAGGCCGGTAAGATCGAATACAGACTCGACAAGACCAACATTATCCACTGCCCGATCGGAAAGGCTTCCTTCGGCAAGGATAAGCTGACCGAGAACTTTGAGACTCTCGTTGAGGCCGTTGTCAAGGCGAAGCCCGCCGCGGCAAAGGGCCAGTACCTCCGCAGCATTGTCATCAGCTCGACAATGGGCGTCAGTATCAAGTGCAACGTCGCAAAATACGGAGTATGATATTTAAACCCGGGGAACCCTTGAAGGGTTCCCCGGGTTTTTTGTGGGATTTTTAGGAAGGGGTGAGGGAATTTAAACCGCGGGGCGCGAAGAGTGTGATTCTTTTGCCCCTATCCTGCCGTTTCTGTCCAACGCCCCCTACTTTTCCTCGCTTTCCTCTGTTTTTGCGCTCTTTTTCCTCTTTTTAACCGCCTCGGTCAGCAGATATTCCACCAGTCCGTTCATCGAGCGAAGCTCCTCCGCCGACCACTCCATCAGCTCGTCATAAAGCTTAGGGTTGACCCTGAGCCTCAGGTCCTTTTTGGAGGTCATGTCAATAAAGCGTTCCGGAATTCACGACCGGCTGGGCGTCGTGATTTCCGCAGAGCACGACGAGGAGATTTGAGACCATCGCGGCCTTGCGCTCGTCGTCGAGATCGACCATTCCGCCCTTTTCGAGCCTGTCGAGGGCCATTTCGACCATTCCGACCGCGCCGTCGACGATCATCTTTCTCGCGTCGATTATCGCTCTCGCCTGCTGGCGCTGGAGCATTACCGCCGCGATCTCGGGGGCATAAGCGAGATAGGTTATTCTCGCCTCGATTATCTCAAGGCCGGCGTCGTCGACCTTCGACTGAATCTCCTGCCTGATCCTCTCGGCGACGATTTCGCTCGACCCGCGCAGAGAGCCCTCGTCGGCCATTCCGTCGCCGGTGGTGTCGACATTCTCCGCAACGTCATAAGGATAAATTCTGACAATATTTCTGACGGCCGTATCGCACTGGAGCGAGAGATATTCTTTGTAGTTATCCACGTTGAAGACAGCCTTCGCGGTGTCAACAACACGCCACATGACCGCAATGCCGATCTCAACGGGGTTGCCGAGGCAGTCGTTGATCTTCTGGCGGGAATTATTGAGGGTCATGATTTTAAGCGAGATTTTGTTGTTTGCGACCGCGGCCACATCGCCCGCGACGGCGCCGTTCGCCCCGAAAATAACCGCGGGGGCTGCCTTGTTGCCGCTGTTTACGTCGCCCGACTGGTTGAGCTTTGTCTTCGCGGCGGGGTTGAACGACGTGCAAAACGGATTCACCCAGTAGAAGCCGTCGTTTTTAAGGGTGCCGTAATATTTACCGAAGAGGGTCAGAACAAGAGCCTCCTGCGGCTTCATGACGTGGAGTCCTGCGAGCGGTATCCACCCTAAGAGCATTCCCAAACCGCCGATTGCAAGCATTATTCCGCCCAAGACAGGCGCTTCTTCGGAATCGACAAAGACGATTCCGACGACGAATATCGCGACAAACGCGATAAGCGCCGCAATTGTCAGGAACATAACTTTAAAACCGTTCCTCTTTACCGATAAAACCTTTTCTGTCATTTCTCGTTACCTCACTTTGTGTTAATTTTAAATTATGTACTGACAAAGTGGTACCACCTTGTCACCAACATGGTACCACATCATGCAGAATTTGTCAAGGGGTCGGAAAAGATTTTTTGAGGGTTGCAAAAAGCTGTTCTATGTGGTAAAATTATAATATAGAGAAAGGGTGAAATATCCTGCCGGTTTTAAGTTCTTTTTACGGAATTATTGTAAGAATGTACCGTGAAGTCGGCGGA
>CANQJB010000109.1 GCA_947624155.1 uncultured Clostridia bacterium | reverse complement strand
ACTGCTTTAAGAAGGAATTTTCCGTGAAAAAAGCCGTGAAAAAGGCGCGGCTTTACGCCACGGCCAGAGGCGTCTATGACGTGACCGTCAATGGGACAAGACTTGCGGACTTCATTCTTGCCCCCGGCATCACGGACTACCGGAAACGGATACAGGTTCAAACATATGACGTGACGGCTCTGATCCGCCCGTCCAACGCCATCGAACTCCGTCTGGCCGACGGCTGGTTTCGGGGCAGTTCGGCAGCCTACGGGGTCGTCGATGTCTATGGCAGGCAAACGAGCGTAATCGCGCAGCTGGAGGTTACTTATGAGGACGGCACAGCTGACAGGATCTGCACAGACGATACCTGGGCGTGGTCCAACGACGGTCCTGTCCGCTTCACCGACTTAAAGGACGGCTAGGTCTATGATGCCCGGATGCTTCCCTCCTACACAGGCCGCGCCAAGGTGGCAAAGGAACCGGGACAGGAACCAAAGGGCGTAAAGCTTTGCGCCTCCGATAATGTCCCGGTGCGGGAACATGAGCGTTTTATTCCCACACAAAACGGCCTCATCCTGGATTTCGGCCAGAACATTGCGGGATATGTGGAGTTCACTGTGAAGGGGCAGCCGGGCCAGGGCTTTACCCTCCGTATGGGCGAAGTAGTGAAGGACGGCCATGTAGACCTCTCAGGCATCCAGGAGCAAGAGCCCATCGGCGGCTGGAAACAGGCGGCGATGCTGAAAAAGCTCCTGACGGGCAAGACTCCCAGAGAAACCGTGGGAACGCCCCTGCAGGAGATCCGCTTCACCTGCTCCGGCGGCACGGATCACTATAAAACCAGTTTCTCTGTGTTCGGTTTCCGTTATGCGGAAATCATCGGCGACATAGATATTGACCCTTCTGCCATCACAGCCATTGCGGTCTACTCGGACATGGAGCAGACAGGCAGATTTCACTGCTCCGATGAGCGGGTAAACCGCCTTTTGGAAAACACCCTTTGGAGCATGAAAGGCAATTTCTTGGACATTCCCACCGACTGTCCCACCCGGGAACGGCTGGGCTGGATCGGAGACGCGCAGGTTTTCTTCGACACCGGCGCGTACCTTTGCGACACCGCCGCCTTTTTCCGTAAGTGGCTCCGGGATTTGGAGGATGGACAGTACAAAAACGGTCTGCTTTCCGCCGTGGTTCCCTATGAGGGCGTGGAGATGATGTACAAGTCCACCGGCTCCTCCGCGGGCTGGGCGGACGCAGTGTACCTGATCCCCTGGCGGTACTATTTGCGGTACGGGGACAGAGAGACGCTTAAAAGCTGCTGGCCCATGATCCGCAAATTCGCGGAATACCTCTTAAAAAATATCGAAAAGGACGGCCATTACGAGAAGGGCGTCCATCTGGGCGAGTGGCTGGAACCGGAGGAGTTCCGGGACAAGGTTTACGGTGCCCGGGCAAAGCACACGGAAGAGTGTACAGCGTATCTTTATTACGCCATGGACACAATGGCAAAGATCGCAGAGCTGTTGGAGCCGGATTATGCCGCAAGGCTGCGTCAGGCGGCGAAGAAAGCGAAGAAAATCTATCCGAAATATGCCGATCTTGACACCGACCGCCAGGCAAAGCTGGTACGTCCCCTGGCCCTCGGCCTGTTGGACGGCGAGACAAAGAAAAACGCCCAGGCAAGGCTCAAAAAGGCGGTAGAAAACTATAACTACCGGGTGGGCACAGGCTTCCTCTCCACTCCATTCCTGCTTCCGGTACTCACGGAAGCGGGCGAGACTGATACGGCCTACAGGATGCTCCTGAACACCGAAAAGCCCGGCTGGCTGGCGGAGGTGCTGGATGGCGCGACCACGATCTGGGAGAACTGGGAGGGGAACTTAAGCCAGAACCATTACTCCCCCGGAGCCGTGTGCCAGTGGCTGTTCGACACCTGCGCAGGCATCCGGATAACTGGCGAACGAAGCTTCCGTATTCTCCCCGCCCCCGGTCCAGGTCTTGATCACGCATCAGCGGAATATTTAAGTCCCTATGGGCCGGTCAGCTCCGCTTGGAAACGGACAGAGAACGGCATACTTTATACGATCACTATCCCCGCCAACTGCACGGCAGAGATCCGCATCGGCGGCAGGGCAGAAACAGTGACAGCGGAGGTGTACGAATATGATGAACAGTATTAAACCCGGCAAACCCTGGCTTGACACCGAAGGCAAACCCATCCAGGCCCACGGCTTCTCCGTCTTCTGGAACGAGGCGGAAAAACTCTGGTACTGGTACGGCGAGAACAAAGAGAAAACCGTTGGCGGCAAAAAGAACACCGTCTGGCACTGGGGCGTGCGGCTCTACACTTCCCCGGATCTGATGAACTGGACAGACCGCGGCCTCATCATCCCTCCCACGCCCGACGATCTGTCAAGCCCGCTCCACCCCACCTACTGCATGGACCGTCCCCATATCCTCTATTGCAGGAAAACCGGAAAATATGTGGCGTGGCTGAAGATCATGGGCGGCGAGGTCAGCCAGTTCATGTCCGTGCTGACAGCGGACAAATTTGAGGGGCCTTATACCTTTGCCCGCAGGATCTATAAGCCTCTGGACATGGACACCGGCGATTTCTGCCTCCACGCGGATCCGGACGGCAAAGCGTATATCTGGTTTGAGCGGCCCCATTTCCAGCTCATCTGCGCCGACCTCACCGACGATTACACCGGCGTGACCGGCAAGTACAGCGTCCACTATGACGGCCTTCTGCCGCCGCTGACGCGGGAAGCGCCCACCTATTTTGAACGCGACGGCAAGAGGTATCTCTTTACCAGCGGCACCAGCGGATATTACCCCAACCCCTCCAAGGTCTGCGTTTTCACGGATCCTCACGGGGAATACCGGGATTTGGGCGACCCGTTTGTCGGCGACAAGAGCAATACCAGCTTTTCTTCCCAGATTACATCGGTCATCCGCGTGCCCGGCACCGGAAAGTACATTGCCTGCGCCGACCGCTGGATGCCCCAGTGGTATGTAAAGCCCATGGCCAAGCAGATCATAGCCGGCATGGAGCGCCATTTCAAAGACTACAAGCCGGACACAAGCCCCCGCCCGGTGACACCCTTACCGGGTACGCTCCAGACTCACACGGAAAACACCGCCGCATCCCGCTATGTCTGGCTGCCCATGGAATGGCAGGGCGAAAAGCCCGTCATTCGATGGGTAGACGAGTGGAGACCGTAACAAAGGCTTACGCCACATTTTCGCAGAAAGTGTGGCGTAAACCTCTTTTGAAGGGGAATTGTTGTTGTTTGCTCTGCGGGAAAACAATATAATGGACTTGTGAGTAATAAAAGGCGCAAGCGAAAAAACGCCTTGCCATAAAACACAGGAGGTATTTACGATGATTTTCGACAGAAACGAAAACAAAGAAGTTGTTGTCCTTTTGGGAGCCGGCAGTATGGGGACGGCCATTGTCCACCGCATAGCCGCAGGAAAGAAAATTTTGCTGGGTGACATCAGTGAAAAGGCGCTGGAGCGGGTATCCCATGAGTTCACCTACAGCGGGTACGATGTGGAGACGCAGATCGTGGACGCCTGCGATGAGCAGTCCATCCGGGCATTCGTGGCAAAGGCCGCCTCTCTCGGCCCGGTCATGTACTATATCCACACAGCGGGTGCGTCTCCCAGTCAGGCAAGCCCGGAACACATCATAAAGCTCGACCTGATCGGCACTTCCTATGCCATTGACGCCTTTGGCGAAGTGATGGCGCGGGGCGGTGCTGGCCTCATTGTTTCCAGCCAGACCGGGTATATGCCCCATGCGCTCACCGCCGAGGACGAAGAAGCCCTCGCTATGACG
>CANQJB010000108.1 GCA_947624155.1 uncultured Clostridia bacterium | reverse complement strand
AAATTTGAGGCAAGGCAGGATCACTTTATCTGTTCTACATCGAGGCTCAAAGGAAACGAGGTCTGCGGGTCACATTTCATACGCGCCGTCGTTCTCGAAGAAGGCGTACTGAAGCATTTGCAGCTTGTGGCATTCTGTATCTCCAACTATGAAGATGCGTTTCGGAAGGCTCTTGGCGCAAAACGTGACGCAGAAGCGAGAAAGGAACTGTCCGGCAAGCGGCGGACGCTCCAGAAATCCGAAAACCGTATCGCCGAGCTTGACAGGCTTTTCAAGCGGATCTACGAGGATATGGTAGCGGGACGGCTGAGTGAGGCGAGATTTCAGATGCTTTCCGACGACTACGAAAAGGAACAAACAGAGCTGCGGGAAAGAATTGCTGTCCTGATCAGGGAGATTTCCGAGCAGGAGGATCAGGCGGACAATGTAGAGCGTTTCATCCGCACGGTGAAGAAGTATCTCTGCCTGACGGAGCTGACGCCCGCGATTCTGAACGATCTGGTCAAGGCGGTCTACGTTCACGCGCCGGATAAATCCAGCGGGCATCGGGTGCAGGATGTAGACATCAGCTACAACTACATCGGGATACTCCCGGTCTCGCTTTTGAATGACCTTATAAACGGAACTGCGGCATGACCGAAATCATGCCGCACCCCGAAAACAATCTGAACTTGTTTTATTGGATGACACCTCCGGACGTGCCTTTTTTAAAAAGATTGCAGGACCGAGGGGCTTGTTTGGTTTTGATACTGAGTGCGGGAGTCCGTTCGCCGCTTTTCCGAGCGATCAGAAAAGTGAAGAAAGAATTCCCGAACTTGACATCAGAGCCCAACAAACGCCTCAAACCTGCAATTCTTTAAATACTACTTGCCGATAAATTCCAATCAATTATCCCTATTTCAAACATTTCAGCCCCAGATTCTCAAAAGTTTTCAACACCAGCTAAAAATTTTGAAAAAACTATTGAAATTTTCGGAGAAGTGAGTTATAATTAAATTATAATTTATTAGAAATCTAATTAGAATCCTAAGGAGGCGCGGAATGACTGACACCAAAGAGCTTCACAAAGCTCTGATTTTCACTTCAAGCTCACACCGGCGCACCTGCCGCGAAAGGTTCCGTCGGCTTGATTTAACCGACGGCCAGCCGAAGGTTCTGGCGGTGCTGCTCGAAAGAGAGGGCTATCTTCAGAAGGACCTTGCCAAAAAATGCCACGTTGAGCCGGCGACAATGTCCTCTGTTATCGCAAACATGGAGCGAAAGGAGCTCATTCGCCGCGAGACCGCTCATGTTTCGGGCGGAAAGCGCGCCTTCGCGGTTTATCTGACCGAAAAGGGGCGGAAAACCGCCGAGGCGGCCAATAATGTCGTCATCGACGTTGAAAAGCTCGCGTTTGAAGGCTTTTCTTCCGAGGAACAGGAGCAGTTTTTGTCGATGTTGGAACGCCTTGGGAAAAATCTTGTCCAAAAGCAAAACTGAGAAAGAGGTATTGAAATGAACAAAATTTTGAGAATTATGCTGCTTTCGACACTGATGGGCGCGACCCTCTGCGGAATGAGCGGCTGCGCAAAAAAGGTCGAGATCTTTGACTCTATCCCTTCGGAATATCTTAAAACAGTTGAGGACGGCGGCGGAACCGTCACCCGCTTCACATATCCGACCAAAGACTACTTCGGCGATATGTCCGAAATCGAAAAGGAAGCTTATATCTATCTTCCTCCGAACTACGACGAGTCGAAGAAATATAATGTAATGTATCTTCTCCACGGCGTCGGCGGCGACGTCTGGGAATGGGGAATGACAAACGACAACTCCGACGTCAAGAAGATGATGGACAATCTGATTGAAAATCATGAGATCGACCCGTTTATCGTCATCACGCCTAACGGCCGCTCCGCGAAGGACCACTCTTCAAACAGCAATATGCAGTCCTTCTATCTGTTCGGAAAGGAGCTCCGCAACGACCTGATCCCCTATGTCGACGAGCACTACGCGACCTATGCCGACTACTCCGAGGGATATGACATAACCGCGGCGCGCGACCACCGCGCCTGCGCCGGTCTCTCGATGGGCGGTATGCAGACCACAAACATCGGCCTCTGCGAATGCCTTGATATGTTCAGCTATTTCGGCGGCTTCTCCTCCTGCCCGACGACCTATTCCTCCGACGAGATCGCCGAAAAGCTCAAGAGCTTCCCCGATTACGACATCAAGTATTTCTATAATATCTGCGGAACCGACGACGGAATCGCGCTCTGGAGCCATTCCGCCGCGATGGACGGCCTATGCGACAAGTGCGACAAGCTGACCGACGGCAAGAACTATATCTGGCAGACCCGCCCCGGCGGACATGATTTCGGAATCTGGCACCTCGGATTCTTCAACTTCGCGCAGATCGCCTTTACACAGTGATTTTTCCGACCCCACCGATAGATAAATACAACGGGAAACCCCTCTCGGGGTTTCCCGCAGCCTTTTAAAGAAGGAGACAGCATGAAAAAACTTGCATTTATTATTGCCGCCGCGCTCGCGCTCTGTTTTGCGGGCTGCGCTTCGGACCCCGCCGATGTCGGCGGAGCAAAGGACATTTCAGAGGAGGAACCGACCTTGAACGCAGTAAATATAATCTATTCGCCACACACCGGCAGCGAATCGGGAAACGGCAGCCTCGAATCGCCTCTTGAGACAAGAGAACAGGCTGATGAGCTCGCCGCGAAAACCGAGATCTCAGACGGTCAGGAGATAGTCATTCTAGAATACCTGATGACAGTCGATGTGACGCTTCAGGGCTCGGCGGGGGTGTCTTCCGAAAAGGGCGGTATCAATATGCTCCCGTTCACCGGCAGCGCCGACAGCTATTATTTTAAAGGAACCATGCCGGTTCAGGGCTGCGACACCCAGAAATACGCCCCCGACGGCAGCGTGATGTTCTCGGCG
Source organism: uncultured Clostridia bacterium (assembly GCA_947624155.1). Taxonomy (GTDB): domain Bacteria; phylum Bacillota; class Clostridia; order Oscillospirales; family Ruminococcaceae; genus Faeciplasma. Next base: position 897 of record CANQJB010000108.1, on the reverse strand, counting down.
AGATATATGCTCTCCGGCACAGATTTCGAGGGCAGCCGTTGCAGCATATTCATCGAAAACAACGGCCCCGCGCTCGACAAATGCACCCCGACAATCATCACCGACAGCGCCGCCCTATCGGAATGGCAGGACTGGAACCTCAGAACGATAGTCGTCCCCTGCGACGGCGGGGTAAAGGTGAATATTCTGAGGGTGGATTGAAAAGTGAGGTTATAAATAAAAAGCACCATGTGAATACACCTTTTATTTGGCCAAGGTGAAGGGATTTGTAACCCCAATGGAAGCGTTGCTTTCAGCCGTTCGACTTCCCTCGCCATACCGGATCGGCTCGGTCGTCTCACGGGAAAGCAATCGCGTCCATTCGATCCAAAGCGCTCATGTTTTTGAGCAATTAACAATACAGAATATACCGCGCCTTTGCAGATTTTCTAAAAAGAGACAGCGCTTTGACGGGATTTCTGCACCCAACGACTTAAACCAAATAAAAGCACCCTGTGAGGGTGCTTTTTAAATTTCGCCTAGAACGAAACTAGTATAGGCGAACCGGCCCTAACGGCGAAGCCGTTGGGCCAGCGACGCGATTAAAGCTCTTTGAGGACGAGCGGGCTTGCCATGGTTTTATCTGCGAAACAACCGAGGCGGTCATATATGCCGAGGGCAGTTGAGCAGGAATAAAACCGGCATGTCTTCAATCATTTACGATTGCGAAGTCCGAAAAGCAAGCTTTAACGCGATTTAGGGACCCCCGCAAAGCTCCGCTTTGCGGGGAGAAGGAGCGGCAGACCGATAAGCGAAGCCGTGATTTGCAAATAGGTTTATATAGCAAATCGCGGCAAGCCAAGAGGGCTCGCCGCGACGTGGTCGGAGTGAAGGGATTTGAACCCCCGACATCCTGCT
>CANQJB010000107.1 GCA_947624155.1 uncultured Clostridia bacterium | reverse complement strand
CGGGTGCATGATTTGCGGCACTCCCACGCGAGTTTGCTTGTCGAGATGGGATTTTCGCCGCTGCTGATTGCGGAACGCCTCGGGCATGAAAAGGTGCAGACCACGATGGAAACGTACAGCCATTTGTATCCGAATAAGCAGGTTGAGGTTGCGAAAAAGCTGGACGGGATAATGTAGGGAAGTCGGGCATGAAAATGCGATGGCAAGGTGCGAATGTGCCGGGTGAGGTTCAAAGCGAAAGAACGGTATACGGCGATTGCCGATAGCCGAACGCAGGAACATGGAAAGGTTCGGACGACGGAGATGTGCAGCCGACGTGACGAATAAGCAAACAATGGCGCAAGCGGCAAGACGGCTACGACATAATTGACGATGACCGAGCGCCGGTTCGGACGACGGAGTTGTGCAGCCGACGCGACGGTATAATTTAAAGGAGGTGCAGGATGGCAGCAAGCTGAAGTAAAGGATAAAGCAACCGGCTACAAAAAGCCGTAAATGTAGCCAATTTGTAGCCGGTAAAAATGATATGTAACCGCAAATCGGCTTATATTGAGGATTTGCGGGGAGATTACGGAGGAAAAGGATTATTCCCACTCAATCGTTGCCGGGGGCTTGGTGGTGACGTCATAGACCACCCTGTTGATTCCGGCGACCTCGCCGACGATGCGGCCGGCGCAGCGCTCGAGAATATCATAAGGGATCTTCGCGAAATCGGCGGTCATAAAATCGCTGGTGGTGACGGCGCGGAGCGCAAGTGTGTAGTCATAAGTCCTGCCGTCGCCCATTACGCCGACCGAGCGCATATTTGTCAGCACGGCGAAATACTGGTTGATTCCCCGCGCGATTCCGCTGTTTTCAAGCTCTTCGCGGAAGATCGCGTCGGCGTCGCGGAGAATTTCGAGCTTTTCCTCGGTGATCTCCCCGATTATCCTGATCGCGAGGCCGGGGCCGGGGAACGGAGGCCGCCAGACCAGCTTTTCGGGCAGTCCGAGGGCGGCGCCGAGGGCGCGGACTTCGTCCTTGAATAAGAGCCGAAGCGGCTCGATTATCTCCTTAAAATCGACATGGTCGGGCAGTCCGCCGACGTTGTGGTGGCTCTTGATTACCGCCGCGTCCCCTGCGCCTGATTCGATTATGTCGGGGTAGATAGTTCCCTGCGCGAGGAAATCGACCCTGCCGAGCTTTTTCGCCTCGTCCTCAAAGACGTTGATAAACTCCTCGCCGATCCTCTTTCGCTTTGTCTCGGGGTCGGATATCCCTTTCAAACGGCCGAGGAAGCGGTTCTTCGCGTTTACGCGCACAAAGTTGATATCCCAGTCCCTGAAAGCGGCTTCGACCTCGTCGCCCTCGTCTTTGCGCATGAACCCGTGGTCGACAAAAATCGCTGTGAGCTGACTCCCGATCGCCTTCGCAAGAAGCGCCGCCAATACCGAGCTGTCAACTCCGCCGGAGAGGGCGAGCAAGACCTTTCCGCCGCCGACCTTTTCGCGTAGCTGAGCGATCGCCGTTTCGGCAAAGCTTCCCATTGTCCAGTCGCAGGTGCAGCCGCACGCCTCGACCAAAAATCGCTTTATCATCTCGGTGCCGTTTTCGGTGTGGTTGACCTCGGGATGGAACTGAGTCGCATAAAGCTTTCTTTCGCGGTTTTCCATCGCCGCGACAGGGCAGACCGGCGTGTGCGCGGTGATTTTAAAGCCTTCGGGGGTCTCGGCGATATAGTCGGTGTGGCTCATCCAGGTCACTGCCTGCTTTTTATGGCCGCCGAACATCACCGCTTCGGTGTCAAACTCGGTTTCGGTCTTGCCGTATTCGCTGGTCGGGGCGGTTGCGACTTTTCCGCCGAGGGTATAGGCCATTAACTGAGCGCCGTAGCAGATGCCGAGAACCGGTATTCCGAGCTCAAAGATCTCGGGGTCGATATGGGGCGAAGATTCGAGATAAACGCTGTTGGGGCCGCCGGTGAAGATTATTCCGGCGGGGGCTTCTTCCCTGATCTCCCCGACGGTTATCTTTCTGTAAGGCGTGACCTCGCAGTAAACCCCGCATTCACGCACTCTTCGCGCAATAAGCTGGTTATACTGCCCTCCGAAGTCGATGATGATGATTTTCTGGTATGACATAAAAATGTCCTCCTGTTATATATTACTGCTGTTCTGACTGCTCCGGCCGCGCCGCGTTCTGCGCTTCAAGCTCCGCAGCCTCCGCCGCGCGCTTTGCCTCCCGCTCTGCGAGGATCTCCTCGGGTATTCCGCGAAGCATATTCCCCTCGCTGTCGAACCATATATCATAAGGCTCGCAGAGGTCGTTCACAAGCTCCATTATCTGCGAATATCTGCTCGCATACTTCCCCTCGCCATCGACAAGATAATAGACCTTGTAGTTCTTGATAAAAAGCGGGTGGAGCTTCAGTCCGACATATCCGTTTTTGTCAACTGTCAGGTCGAAGATTGCGGTCAGGCCGTCGAGGTCGTCGTCGATATGCCAGAAGATCAGGTTTCCGATGCTGTAAATTATCAGCTTCTCGTTGTAAAATTCGATCGGCTGGAGAGTGTGAGAGTGGCCGCCGACGACGATGTCCGCTCCGGCGTCGATAAGCGAGCGCGCCATGTCCTTCTGATAGGACGTTACGTCGAAGACTTCCTCGGTTCCGGCGTGCAAAAAGACGATCAGAACGTCGCACTGAGAGTCAAACTGCTTTATCCGCTCGATATATGCCCGGCTCGATTCGCTGTCGAGCCCGCCGATCTGGTTGACTCCCGCGTGGCCGTCAGAAGCGGCGCAATCGCCGTTAAGCGACACCCGGTTCGCGCCGGTGAAGCCGACTTTGACCCCGTTGATCTCATAAATAAGCAGACCGCCCGCCTCTTCGAGGTCGTTTCCCGCGCCGAAATAGCTGATTCCGCGGTCGCCGAGGTTGGCGAAGGTGTCGAGCAGAGCGTCATATCCGAAGTCGCGGGTGTGGTTGTTCGCGAGGTTGACCGCGTCGATTCCGGCGTTTGCAAAGCCTTCAAGCATCGCCGGAGGGGTGCGGAAGCCGTAGCCCTCGCGCTTTTCCGAGACGCCGCGCTCGCTGACGCAGGTTTCGAGGTTGACGATCGAGATGTCGGCAGAGTTCATCAGCTCCGAGATGTCCTCCCAGGGGTAGTCGACGCTGTGTGAAGAGGCGTAGTCGGCAAATTCGCCGTCGATCGAGGTGTCCCCGCCGATGCAAATCCTGACCAAGTCGCTCTCCGGCTCAGGCTCGTCGGCAACCGGCTGAGGCTCCGGCTCGGCCGAAGAAGGCTCCGGCGCTTCGGTCTCTGGGGGCGCGGTAACTACCGGCTCGGGAGCCGTTTCGGGCGTTGAAACGGTGTTCGCGGGGGTGTCGGGCGACGGCTCGGTAACCGCTTCGGGCTGAGTCGCCGGCGCGGTGACTTCGGAGGCGTTTTCTCCGACTGACGCGAGGCGCAGGCCGATTCCGAGGCCGAGCGACAGGACAAACGCCGCTGCAAAAAGAATTATGATCCATCTGTGTTTCATTTTTGTCACTTCTCTCATTTTCCTTTTTGCTATTTTACCATATTTCACCCCGTTTCGTCAATATGAAAACGCAAAGAGACGTGTCCATTTCGGCATAAATTAAAAGTTTTCGATCTAGCTTTTAAGAGCAGCTTAGCTCGAGGCGTTTGGTTGGTTTTGATACCGTGTTCGGGAGCCCTTTCGCTGCTTTTCTGAGCGATCAGAAAAGCAGCGGGAAAAGAATCGCCAGAGAGGGAAAGCGACGCCAAAATAGATATAAAGGTCACATTTGTTTCCGTCGCTTTAGCCGTTCGCTTCGCTCTCGGCCGGACTGCCTGTGTATCTGTCCCCTCTCTTGCAGGGCGTCCACTTATCTGCGGTGCACACGCCCGAGCGCCTGCGGTACACCATGTACGCTAGGTTTTGTCCAAGAGGACGAGCAATCAATCGTTTACGATTGCGAAGTCCGATTGGCTGCAAAACCGGCTTGCATTGCAGCCTTTTGAAAAAGGCTCGACCGAAAACTTTCAAATTCTGACACTTGAACAGACAGCGCGAGGCCTCCACGGCGACAGCATTTACTTTTGAGCGGGGATATGATATTATGACAACTGAGGTGAAGGATAACGGTGGAAAAGATA
>CANQJB010000106.1 GCA_947624155.1 uncultured Clostridia bacterium | reverse complement strand
CCTATAATAAAGGCTTTACAAGAAAACAGCGCCATTTTGGCGTGAGAGTTTTCAAGACCGCCTCGTTATGACCGCTTCGATACCTCTCCGTATTCTGCGGACTTGTGTCCGCCCTGATATAATACCACAACGGCGCGGCGGTGTCAAGCGGTTTCAGCTCTTAATCCGGCTTTGGCGGCCGAAATTTTTTTGTCCTTCGATAAAATGCGTCCTCCCCGCAATAATCTTATGAAGACCTTTTAAGGAGGATATTTATGAGAAAAATTTTTGCTGTTTTATTATGTCTTTTTATGAGCGCGTGTTCGGCCGGAGGGTTTGCAGGCAATTCGGGAGGCGATGAGCTCGACTGTCTTTTCGTCGAGGCCGGATATACAACCTCATCGGAGGGGATGTATTACTTCGCGCCGAATCAGGGTCAGGACGGCCCCGAGCTGCTCAACTATGTCGATTTCGACAGCTGCAACCACGCGGTCGTATGCCCGAAGCCGAACTGCCCTCACACCGACCCCGACGAGTGCTATGCGATGAACTACGGCAACGGCTCTGGCGTTGTGATTCCAATTGACGGAATGATATATTGGACTAAAATCGAAAGCGACGACAGGACATATTTATACCGCGCAAAGAGCGACGGAACCGAACGGGCGCGCGAGGCGGAGCTGCCGAAAAGGACATTCGGCGCGCAGCTTCTCTATGCCGGCGGGAAGCTCTATTTTATGGGCGAAGATTCCCCGTTCGACGAAAACGGCGGGATCGCCGAAAAGACCTCAAACTACCTGATGTGCTATGATTTTGAGTCGAAGGAGACGGCGGAGTGCCTTGATGTTGCCGAGCTTTTTCCGGCGGTCGGTCAGATACACGCAAGCCTCGAGGACTTTTTCGACGGCAAAATCTATATGATCTGCCAGGGGACATACTTCACCTACTGCCCCGAAACCGGAAAAGCCGAAAAGACCGACCTCTCCCCGCCGGTTTTTATCGACGGCGGATATATTGTCACGCCGGGCAGGCTGATCTCGCCGGACGGAAGCGAGATGAAATTTGAAGCGCCGGATAACGGATTATACGGTTACCGCGTCGTCGGCGGCAAACTGTTTACTAGGGCTTTCCGACAGGAAGAAAACCTGATCCCAGATATATTCTACGGTCCGAAGCTCTATAAGGACGGCAAATATCTCATCTATGACCGGTCTGTATGGACATTTGACCGGGTCGACGAGAGTAAAGTGGTCGGAAAAGAGGTCTGAAATCACTTTCCGACTTCTGATTTCTGATCTCTGTCTTCTGTCCGCTCCAGCCTTTTCAGCTCCTTTAAAAGGTAGCTGTATCTTGCGCTGAGTGCGGAGCGCTCGAATATCATCGCCTCGACGAGGTCGCTGTCCGAGACCTCGTTGAAACGTGCGTCGGAGGCTTCGAGCTCCTCCGAAATACGCCTCAGCTCCTCCGAAACAGCCTCGATCTGTTCTCTGCGCGGGTCCTTGCGTCTTCTCAAAACCGAAATCATTGCGACATCTCCTTTATTTTTGTCATTCATACAAAAATATGCGGGACAACGCTTAGAAATTCCGAAGCCGCATATAATCTTTATGTGAGAATTTAAGAAGGGAGATGCCGGTGTGAGAGATATCAAATACGCGAGCGTGCGCTACTGCCCGCACCTCGGACACAACGTTATAATGGAGGGCAGGCCGTCAAAAACCGGAGCGGTCAGTTGGGAATGCCTGAATAAAGAGGACTGCGGCTACCGCGAAAAGGGCTGCCGGAATATGCTGATCCCCGCGGTTCGGGATCAGACGATTAGCGCAGGCAAGGAGGCGTGAGGGGATAAACGGATGCTAAAGGGGAGAGGGGACGAGAGCTGTCCCCTCTTTTTTAAGCAATTGAGTTCTCAAGCTCAGCATCAGAATCAAACAAATGCTTCGATACAGCAGCAGTTACAGAAAGCCTCGACAGACTTCCTTCAGCTACATCTTTGATTTCTCCCTACGATTTCTGCCCTCTGTCCTCTAATGTACCAGAAACGGACACAATTTAGCTCTTGACACCTGCGCGATCAGCCGCTATAATGATTATAAGTATCCAAATTCAAATACGGAGGTAATTTATAATGGCAAAAGCAACGACAATGTCCCGCGAGGGCTTCAACAAGCTCCAGGAAGAGCTCGAAAATCTTGTTACAATACGCAGAAAGGAAGTCGCGGAAAAGCTTAAAGAAGCCCGTTCCTACGGCGACCTTTCAGAGAACGCCGAATATGACGAGGCGAAGAACGAGCAGGGTATGCTCGAAGCGCAGATCGCCGATCTTGAGGTCACTATCGCGAACGCGATCATCGTCGACTATGACAGCCTCAGCCTCGACGAGGTCGGCGTCGGCTCGATGGTCAAGCTCAAGGACTTCGATCTCGACGACATCGTCGAATATCAGATCGTCGGCTCGACCGAATCCGACCCCGACGCGGGAAAGATCTCGGACGAATCCCCGATCGGCAAAGCCTGCCTCAAAAAGCGCGTCGGCGACATTTTTGAGGTAGAGGCTCCTGTCGGAACACTTAAATTCGAGGTTCTGGACATCAGCAGATAAGGAGATTTAAATGACAGACGAAATTTTAGAAAATATCCCCGCCGAAGAGCTCTCCGGCGAGGATATAAATGAACTCAAGAGGATCAGAATGGACAAGCTCGAAGCCCTTAAGGCCGACGGCAAAAACCCCTTTTTGATTACAAGCTTTGACTGGAACACCACTGCCTCCGCTCTTAAGGCATATTACACCGCCGAGGAGGAGAAGGCTAAGGCTGCTGCGGGTGAAGACGCCGAGGCCCTCGCTTCCGCGCTCGAAAAGATCAAGGAGACAAAGTGGCGCGTCGCGGGCAGAATACTCTCCCGCCGCGATATGGGCAAGGCGAACTTTATCGACGTTCAGGATTCAACCGAGCGCTTGCAGGTCTATGTTCGCTCGAATGAGATCGGCGCCGAGGCGTTTGCCGACTTCAAAAAGTGGGACATCGGCGACATCGTCGGCGTCGAGGGCTTTGTTTTCAGAACCCGCCGCGGCGAGATCTCTCTCCACGCGACCGGAATCACCCTGCTCTCAAAGTCGCTTCTGCCGCTGCCCGAAAAGTGGCACGGACTCAAAGACCGCGATACCCGCTACCGCCAGCGCTATGTCGACCTGATCGTCAACCCCGACGTCAGAAAGACATTTATCGTCCGCTCGAAGATAATCAGCTCTATCCGCCGCTGGCTCGATTCTCAGGGCTTTATCGAGGTCGAAACGCCGATGCTCGTTCACAACGCGGGCGGAGCCGCCGCAAGACCCTTCGAGACCCATTTCAACGCCCTCAAAGAGGGCCTGAGGCTCAGAATTTCGCTCGAGCTCTACCTCAAAAGGCTTATAGTCGGCGGGATCGACAGGGTTTATGAGATCGGGCGCGTATTCCGCAACGAAGGGCTCGACACCCGCCATAACCCCGAATTCACTCTGATGGAGCTCTATCAGGCTTATACCGACTACCACGGAATGATGGATTTGACCGAAAACCTTTACCGCCACGTCGCGCAGGAGGTTTTAGGAACCACTCAGGTTCAGTGGGGAGACGTTACAATAGACCTCGGCAAGCCGTTTGAGCGCATAACGATGGTCGACGCGGTCAAAAAATATGCCGGGATCGACTGGAACGAGGTCAAAACCGATGAGGAAGCCTTTAAGATTGCCGACGAAAAGCATCTTGAATATGACAGAAAGCGCCATAAAAAGGGAGATATTCTCAACCTTCTGTTTGAAGAATATGTCGAGGAGCACCTCGTTCAGCCTACCTTTGTAATGGATCACCCTGTTGAGATCAGCCCGCTGACAAAGCGCAAGCCGGACAACCCTGACTATGTCGAGCGGTTCGAGATGTATATTAACTGCGGCGAGATGTGTAACGCCTACTCGGAGCTCAACGACCCCGTCGACCAGCGCGAGCGCTTCATGCGCCAGGAGGAGCTTTTGAAGCTAGGCGACGAGGAGGCCAACTCGATCGACGAGGACTTTATGCGAGCCCTTGAGATCGGTATGCCCCCGACCGGCGGCATCGGCTTCGGAATCGACAGAATGATAATGCTGCTGACTAATTCAAACGCGATAAGAGATGTTTTATTGTTCCCGACGATGAAGTCCTTGAACTGACGCATATACAACATATAGTGCTGTCAGCCGCAAATAAGCCGATATAAAGCATTTTTTCAAAATGAGCTTACAGCATTTATATCAATT
>CANQJB010000105.1 GCA_947624155.1 uncultured Clostridia bacterium | reverse complement strand
ACTGCCATAATTTCCTCCTGTCATCTTGAAACAAAAAATCCCCGCTCGGGTTCTGCATAACGCAGGGGAGCGGGGATGTTTTGAAAATATTTCTAAAACAACTGAAATCAGATAATTATTGGATTGAGAAAGGAAGATTACTGTAAAAGCCCATAAAATAAGCCTTTCAGCGGTTTCTGAAAGGCTTGTTCTTGTAATTAACATGGGTGCAAATTTCAGTCACCTTTTTGAAAGTAAACTCCGTTTTCCCACCGGCTGACCGCCTGAAACGACACCGCAAGAGTATCGGCGAGCTGCTCCTGGGTCATGTTCTGCTCCCTGCGCAGCCTGCGAATGTTTTCTCCTAAAGAAAGTTTCATATTTATTCTCCTTAAAGTTATTGCCTTTTTGCAAAGAGGCTTCGTCGACGGTTTCAGTATAACTTCTCGGCAAGGGAAAATCAATAACTTATTCTGAGAGAATTTTTCAATCAGGGTGAGAAGCGGGGGCTTTGATTTGTGTTTTTGACAGCAAAAAAGAGCCTCGAAGGGCTCTTTTTCGGTTTTAGAAAGTCAGTGCTTATTGGAAACAACCGCGGCAGCCATAGCAACGATCGCAGGGATTACTGCAAGGACAAGGCCGGTTTCGGGGGCAGAGGTGCTTTCAGCGGGAGCAGCGGGAGCGGACTCGTCGGCAGCAGGCTCGGAAGCAGCAGGCTCTTCAGCGGCGGGCTCCTCAGCGGCGGGCTCCTCAGCTGCGGGCTCTTCGGCGGCAGGAGCTTCAACGCCGGTGACAACTCTGATGACTATGTTGGTGGCAGCCTTAGTCCACGAACCACCGGCGTTGAGGACGAGATTCATGTCAGAAGTAGGAACGGTGCAAGCGGAAAGAATCTCGTTATAAGCGGCGGCCGAAAGAGTCATCACATAACCTTCGTCTGTGAACTCATAAGTTTCGCCGATACCCTCGGTCTTGCTGTTTCCGCCGTCAGTCCAGTTTGCGGCGTCCTGAGTGCAGAGCTGGAACCAAGCTTCTTCGTCGGTCCTGTCAGCCTCGGTGAGGTCGGTGCCGATAAGCTGGATAACGGCGCCCTCGGTCTTGACGGCTTCAAAGAAAGCGCTGGCGTCGTCGCTGCCCTTTTCAAAGAGAGTAGTCCAGCCGATTGCAACGGCAAAGGGGCTCTGATACTCGTAAACGACTTCAGAATCGGCAAAAGCGGTGAGTGAGAGTGCCATTACCATAACGAGGGCAATGGCGATTGAAAGAATTTTTTTCATAATGTTTCCTCCTGATAATTTTTATATATTTCGGCGCTGCGCGCTGAAATCCTGTTTTTACCCACGTCGGTTTTGCAATGCGCATACCGCCGGATATGCGCATTGTCCTGGAGGGTTATGAAAGGAAAAGAATTGAGGCTCAGATTATAATAATCGCTCGGTTCAACCGCCCGATATATGCCGGCGCATCGGAGCGTTTATTGGCAAACATGACGTTTTTTCTAAAACAATGATAGCATTATTTGTCGATATAATCAATCGGAAATTTTGAATACTTCTTGAATTTTATAACATAAGCAAGGTTCATATTTTAAAGATTTGGGTGAAAAATGCGAGTAATACGCGGCTTTTATATAAAAGCCGTGTTAATATCGCAAAATTACTGTTGACAAGGCGCAAAAATGCGGTTATACTGATAACAGAAAGCGGCTTGGGGAGGTGCGGCCTTGTGAAAATAAACGAGTCTATATACCCATATAATATCGAGGCGAGAAAGCTGCCGGTCCACCTGACCGGAATCGGCGGGACCGAATGGCAGGAGCATATCATCAGGCCGGACGGCTATTATTGGCACCAGATCCTTTTCAGCGAAGAGGGCGACGGCGTTTTAAAATATGACAACATTGCCGTCAAAATCGAGGAAGGCGATTTTTTCTTTCTCCCGACAGGATATCCCCACGAATACTATTCGGACAACGAAAAGTGGGACGTAAAGTGGATAGCCTTTGACGGCTACGCCACAAACCATATCCTCAGCCTGATGAATATGACAAAGCCGACAATAATAAAGCCCTATGACGCCGACACGCTGCAAAGCATCTTTGCAAAAATGCTCGCCGTTCAGAAATCTGACAAGCTGCACTGCGATTTTATCTGCTCGGGACTTGTCTATGAATACATAATCGAGTTTAACCGCCATATGACCGACCGCGAGAGCAGAATGAGAAGCGACCGCAGCAGGCTGATCATTCCGGTGCTGAACTATATCGACGAGAATTTCAAGCACGATTTTTCTCTCACCGTTCTCGCGGAAATAGCGGGGATAAGTCCCCAGCATCTTTGCAGGGTGTTCAAAGAGGCGATGAATATGAGGCCGGGAGAATATCTGACAAAAAAGAGGCTCCAGGAATCGCGGAGACTGCTGAGAATAAGCGATCTCTCGGTCGCAGAAATCGCCTCGCTCTCGGGATTTTCTGACCCCGGGTATTTCAGCACGGTCTTCAAGAAGCATGAGGGTATCACTCCTGCCGAATATAAAAAGGTGCATGGGAGCAGATGATCGTAATAAACCGGTCTGCAATCTGAACAAGGCCGGCATTAAGACCTGATGACCTAAAGCCTTGACAGCACAACCGGTTTCTGCAATAATTTATAAGAGAAGCTATTCTCGGAAAGGGAGCAATTCAATGAAAAAGACACTAACGGCATTCATTCTGACCGCTGCGCTGATCTTAGGCGCCTGCGGAACCGCCGCGAGCGGTGAAAACACAAACGGCGAAGAACCGAAAGTAGACAAACCTGCGGCCGTCGAAGCCGAGCCGGAAGAAGAGGAGGACTATATGGAAAAGGTCAAGGATTTAATCGTCGAGCTGCCGCCCGAGGACATTTATGAAGCCCGCGAGGGGGTGGAATACCCGAAATTTGAGAAGTACACCTATTATTCTTCTACCGCCGAGCGCGACACTAACGTCAACGTTTTGCTGCCGCTCGATTATGACGAGTCTAAGGAATATCCCGTTCTCTATATCCTCCACGGATATTGGGACAACGAGGATTGGATGGCGAGGGACACCGTACACATTCCGACTATGCTGACAAACCTGATTGCCGACGGCGAGGCCGAGGAAATGATAGTCGTCTGCCCTTATATCTTCTGCTCAAAGGAGCTGGCTTGGTGTACCGGTATGGACAACCAGAACACTCTCGCTTATGACAACTTCATCAACGACCTGATGACCGATCTGAAGCCATATCTCGAGGAGAACTTCTCCGTCTCGACCGACCGTGAAAAGACCGCGATAACCGGATTCTCGATGGGCGGACGTGAGTCGCTGTTCATCGGCGTCAGCCACCCCGAGCTGTTCGGATATATCGCCGCCTGCTGCCCTGCCCCGGGGCTTGTCGAGAGCACCGGCTGGCCCTTCAACCTCAAGGACGACAATCTAAAATTCGAGGACGAGAAGCCGCTCCTTCTGATGATAAGCTATTCCGAGTCGGACGGCGTTGTCGGCGGCAACCCGAAGACCTATGACGGGCTTCTGACCGACCACGACGAGCCGCACCTTGTCCATGTCATGAAGTCCACCGGCCACGACAACACAAGCGTCAGCCCGCATCTCTATAATCTGTTCAGAATGATTTTTAAGAAGTAGTTGGAATGTCGATTTCAAAAATCTAAGCGCAGAAGCATACAAATCCCCCGCCGTCCGATTGGTTGGCGGGGGGTTACTGTTATTGCCATTGTTATAGGTGTATCTTTTGCTGCCGATGTCAAAACTCAGTCCACGGGTCCCGTGTGGGACCCGACACGCCGCAGCCACAACCGCAACTATTTGCAGTATTATTTCAATCCACGGGTCCCGTGTGGGACCCGACGTTTGTTGACTCTAATATCAACAGCAAGAAGCTATTTCAATCCACGGGTCCCGTGTGGGACCCGACAATAACAACTCTGCGAGGCCCAAAATATGACAAGTATTTCAATCCACGGGTCCCGTGTGGGACCCGACATTTAGACCACGTTGAAATATTCAGGCTAATTGATATTTCAATCCACGGGTCCCGTGTGGGACCCGACGAGGTAAGAATTCACTGCCTACAACGGCAAGGAAATTTCAATCCACGGGTCCCGTGTGGGGCCCGACAAGGAGGCTAAGTAATCATGAGTGACCTCAACAGATTTCAATCCACGGGTCCCGTGTGGGACCCGACCTTCGGTCATCTGTAACGAAAATACAAAACGATCAATTTCAATCCACGGGTCCCGTGTGGGACCCGACAAGGCGTCATCAGTGCAGAAACATCAAGGTTCGCATTTCAATCCACGGGTCCCGTGTGGGACCCGACGAGTTGTTTTTGCCTGTTGGTGGCGTTGGATGTATTTCAATCCACGGGTCCCGTGTGGGACCCGACTGTTCGCCATATTGACCACCTGTACCATACTGCCATTTCAATCCACGGGTCCCGTGTGGGACCCGACGCTTTGTCATGAGGTCGGTAACAACCTTCTCAAATTTCAATCCACGGGTCCCGTGTGGGACCCGACTAGCTCATCATGTCCTCGATTTTACCGAGTAGCGTATTTCAATCCACGGGTCCCGTGTGGGACCCGACGTCAATCAAACTTTCCGCGTGTTTAACGTGAGACATTTCAATCCACGGGTCCCGTGTGGGACCCGAC
>CANQJB010000104.1 GCA_947624155.1 uncultured Clostridia bacterium | reverse complement strand
TGTGCCTGAGCCTTGTGGCTTGCGGCGGCAACAATGACGACACCAGCGGAAACGACGGAACGAATCCGCCGGACACCAGCACCGACACCAGCACCGACACCAGCACTGAGCCTCAGGGCCCTCAGCCCCCTGAGGACGACGGAACGCTGATGGCTGACGTTCAGCATCAGTCCGATTTCGATCAGACCACCTATGACGCCCAGTCTGACGAGATCTATGACGAGGTCATGGGCGAGTTCCTCAGCTACTATGACGAGGCTCTTGCTGAGGTTGACCCCAACGTCCGTATCGGCAAGATGGCTGTCGCCGAGGCCAAGATGCTTGAGGCCGGTATCTTCATCCCCATGCAGAACAACACCTCCGGCTACGGCATTTCCAAGATCGTTCCCCACTCCATCCCCTCCATTTCCTGGGGCGCCGACGGCGAATACCGCGGATACAAGAACGCCCTCATCATCAACGAGAGGCCCCTCACTCCCGCCGAGCGCACTGAGTTGACCACCCTTTGGAGCTCTCTGATCGGCACCGGCACCTGGTATGAGGAGGCCAAGAAGTGGGTCGCCGATCACGGCTTCACTCTCGCCGATTCCTGGAACACCTCTTACACCAGCGAGCCCGAGACCTGGGACAACCTGGCTTCCGCTCAGGCCACCACCGGTGAGCCCCTTTCCTTCACCTGGGAGGGCCTGCTTGCTTATGACGCCGAGAACATCCAGCACCCCGCTCTTGCCGAGAGCTATGAGGTCTCCGATGACGGCCTGACCTACACCTTCCACATCCGTAAGGGCGTGAAGTGGGTCACCTATCAGGGCACCGAGATCACCGAGGTCAAGGCTGACGACTGGGTCGCCGCCATGCAACACATTGCCGATACCGACGGCGGTCTTGCCGACCTCCTTCTGAGCACCATCAAAAACCTCCAGGCTTATGTCGATGGCGAGATCACCGACTTCAGCCAGGTCGGCGTAAAGGCCCTTGACGATTACACCCTCCAGTACACCTTTGTGACCAACGCCCCCTGGTTCCTCACGCTGACCGGTTACGGCGCTCTGCAGCCTCTCTGCCGCGATTATTATGTCGCCCAGGGCGGTAAGTTCGGTGAGGAGTTCGACAGCTCCGCTTCCGATTACCTCTACGGCAAGGATCCTCAGCACATCGCTTACTGCGGTCCTTACCTTGTCTCCAACTACACCTATCAGAACACCATCGCCTACACCGCCAACCCCAGCTACTGGAATGCCGACAATGTTCAGATCAAGTCCGTTACCTGGCGTTATCTGGACGGCACCGACGAGCTCGCCTCCTGGAACAACTTCATAGACGGCACCTTCAACGCAAGCGTTGGCCTGAACACCTCCGCTATGGAGCAGGCTCAGAAGACCGCCTCCCCCAGCGACCCCGACAAGAGCTACTTTGAGGCGTATGCCTATGAGAGCCACGTGGGCGATACCTCCATTGTGTACTTCAACAATGTCAACCGTTTCGCTTATGCCAACTACAACGACGAGACCAAGGTCGTCTCCCCCAAGACCGTGACCCAGGCTGAGCGCACCCGCGCCGCCATGCTCAACCAGAACTTCCGTATGGCTATCTGCCTTGCCTGGAACCGTGCCGACTACATGGCCATCTCCCTGGGCGAGGACGCGAAGTACGGCCAGTTGACCAACTCTTACGTGCCCGGCTCCTTCTGCATGTCCGACGCCGAGTTTACCGTTGACATCAACGGCACAGCAACCACCTTCCCCGCCGGCACCTATTACGGCGAGGTCCTCCAGGCCCAGCTCACCGCCGACGGCTATCCCATGAAGGTTTGGGATCCCGAAGGCGCTGACGGCGCCGGCTCCAGCATCGGCTTCGACGGCTGGTACAATCCCGATGCCGCCAGGGAGTATCTGGACAAGGCCATTGCGGAGCTGGCGGACCAGGGCATCCTGATCAACGAGGATTATCCGATCTATCTTGACCACTACTACCGTGATTACTCCACCATCGGTTCCTCGCAGGATAAGTACACCCAGCAGTGCTACGAGGAGGTCCTTGGCGGTTTGGTCAAGATCAACCTGGTAGCTACCGGCGACTCCAAGACGCTCCAGAACTGCTACTACTATCCCACCAACGGCTATCAGATGAACTACGACTTCGGCGGTTCCTCCGGTTGGAGTCCCGACTACGGCGATGCGCAGACCTACCTCGACACCATGACGCCGCATAACTACATGCCCATTGCCTTCGGTCTTTATTAATTTCAAAAGCGCTACCCTAAAAATATAGGTACTGCCAAGGGGGGCGGGGAAATCCCCGCCCCCCTGGCCTATATCCTGTCGAGAGAGTTGGGTGATTATGGGAAAATACGTAATCAAAAGATTGATTCACGGCGCGTTCTCCATCGTGATCGTGATTGCAATCGTTATGCTCTTGGTCTACGGTATTATGGACCGCACCCTTATTTTCGCAACGGACCCTCAGTATACCAAGCAGACCAACAACACAAGAGTTACGTACATGTATCAGCGCTGGGAGGAATACGGTTATCTCGACTACATGTCCTTCGCGGATTATATGCTTATGCTTCGTCAAAGCGGCGAGATCGACGAGGAGACCCGCGCCGCGGCGGTATCCATCGGCCGTGCCGGAGACGGCTCCGACGATTCTGAGCTTACTGCTGAATATGTAAAAAAATTCTACGCATACTGTGAAGAAAACAATTATGAGGTCCAGCGGCTTGCGGCGATCGTTTCACGAAACAGGTTGGCGCAGGGCGGAGCGCAGGCCCTCTTTGCCTATAAGGATTATTCTATCCCGAAACGGCTTTGGAATTACTTTACGAGCATTCTTTTCGTTGACAATATTCATCGGGTCCCTGATGATGTCGATATAGGAGAACGCGGACTGACCTTTACCTTACATGACCCGCTTTACGGCGGGGAGAAATTCTCCCCGGCCATTATCGGTAACGGCACGTTGCATAAGTATCTGCTTTATTTTGACGATCAATTCCCCTATATTCATCAAAACTTCCTCAATATCCACTTGGGCGTTTCCTTCTCCGTAAGCCGAGGTATAGATGTTTTTACCTCCATGACGCAAAGCCAGGGCGCTTGGGTGCAATCCCTTATAACCTACCCAGCCGGACTTACGGAAATGAGCGCGGATAACCTTCATACCGCCACGTATATACAGGGCTCAAGGGATTCCAGCGTCATGTACCAGCAGCGCTTTACGGACGATTACACCAACGTGGACGCCATACACAACAATATGTCCCGTATGGGTTACTCCTTCGTCATCGGTATCATCGCCACCATCTTCGTATATATCCTGGGCCTTCCACTCGGCGTACTGATGGCCAGGTACAAGGAGGGCATCCTGGACAAGGTGGGCACGGTGTACATCATGTTCATTTCGGCGGTGCCGTCTCTGGCGTACATTTTCATCTTCAAGGGCATTGGACGTGCCGCGGGACTGCCATCCACATTCGACATGGACAACGCGACAAAGGCCATGTTCATCCTGCCGATCGTGTCGTTGGCGCTGCCGAGCATCGCCAGCATGATGAAGTGGATGCGCCGGTACATGATAGACCAGATGAACTCCGACTATGTGAAGTTCGCCCGGTCCGGCGGTATGTCGGATACGGAGATCTTCTTCAAGCACATCATGAAGGTAGCGGCCATACCCATCATTCAAGGTATCCCCGGCTCCATTCTGTTTGCTATGACGGGCGCTCTGATAACTGAGCGTGTGTACCTGGTACCGGGTGCCGGCGGACTTTTGATCGACGCTATTAACAAATACGACAACTCGGTCATCGTGGGTGTGACGCTCTTTTACGCCATCCTGTCGGTGCTGTCGCTTATTTTGGGCGACGTGCTGATGGCGATGGTAGATCCGAGAATTTCCTTTACAGAGAAAGCGAGGTGAGCGGCAATGGAGGACTTCAGCAAGAAATACAACATGACAAACGAGGAACTGTTCGCCCCTATAGACAAGGACGAGCTGGCCTCCGAAAAAATAACCGCTCCCCGGTACTCGTACTGGAAGTCGGTTTTCCGGGTGTTCTTCCGCAAGAAAATAAACATAATCGTTTTGACCCTTTTGGCGATCATGATCGCGTTCGCGTATATTTACCCTGTGGTTATCGGCTATGACGATCAGGTCGACCCCTTCCTGCATCTTTCTGAGCCCGGTGGTCAGCACATGAATCCCACACAGGCTATTGAGCATTATGGCTTCGAGCTTAAGTGGATCTTCGGCTCCGGCGCCACCGGCGCGTCCACGTTTGACGCCATATGGAACGGTTCGCGGATCTCGATCTCGCTGGCGCTTATCTGCGCGGTCATAAACATGTCCATAGGCATTTTACTTGGCGCTATCTGGGGCTTCTCCCGGAAGGTGGACATAGTCATGAACGAGGTCTACAACATTCTGGGCAATATCCCGTCCACGTTGTTCATCTCCGTGATGGTCATGGTCTTTTCACCGAGCTTCTGGACGCTGGTATTCGCAATGACGATCATGGGCTGGCTGGGCATGGCGTACTACATCAGGACGCGGGTCATCATCATCCGTGACCATGAGTACAACCTGGCGTCCCGGTGCCTGGGGACAGGTATTTTCAAGATAGCCATCAAGAACATACTGCCGTTTATGACCAGCGTGATCGTGCTGGAGATCGCGGCGGCCATTCCGGGGTACATCTCCTCCGAGGTGTTCCTCAGCTACATCGGGCTTGGTATGAGCGAGGTGTCACTGGGCCGCCTGATCTATGAGGCGCAAAACGCAATGGTCACGCCGGGCTGGGGCTGGGAGTTCTGGACGCCGGTGGCGGTGGCCAGCGTC
>CANQJB010000103.1 GCA_947624155.1 uncultured Clostridia bacterium | reverse complement strand
CCCTCGGCATGCCGAGGGTGTAGCACAAAAATTTTACTTCATTCTATGGGAATTTGCGAAAAATACTTGACATTACCAGATTGCCCCTTGCATTTTTCCCTCTTCCTGCTATAATATAGACGCAAGCGCAACTGCACTAACAACTACCCGAGGTGAGAATCATGACCGAAATAAGATATGTCCGGCCGGACGACAGGGAGTTCTGGTTTACCCTTGACCGCCATATTTCCGCCCAAGAATTTGACAAAAAGGTCCGCGACCGCCGTGGCTATGTCATCACCGAAGACGGCCGCCCCGTCGGGATTTTGAGATATAACCTTTTCTGGGACAACACCCCGTTCTGCAATATGCTTTTTATCGGTTGGGAGCACCAGAATAAAGGCTATGGCAGAAAACTCATGGAACGTTGGGAGAGCGATATGAAGGCTGAGGGCTATGAATTTGTCCTGACCTCAACGCAGTCAGACGAAACCGCGCAGCACTTTTACCGAAAGCTCGGTTACTCAGACTGCGGCGGGCTGATATTGAATGATGAACCTATGGAAATATTTCTTGTGAAAAGGCTGTGAATGGCTTTGACTGTTCATGCTTTTTGAACGGCTCATGGCCCGCGCGGATTTTGGGCTGTTACATCAAAAAGGCATAGAAAGAAAAGTCAAAAATAAATCATAATTAAAAATCATTAAAATTGCCGCAAAGCTTCTGAGGTTTTTTTATTGCTGCGCAAGTCCATTTGAATTGCTGCTATAATATATTGACGATAGTGTAAAATTAATTGCTCAAAAATCAGCCTGTTGTAAGTGATCTAAAAATTAAACGCCTCGTACCGCCAAAAAGGTACGATTTTTTATTAAAATGGTTCGCCACACCGCAAGGTTTTCAGTTATGATAGAGAAGGGCGAATTTTGTGGATTTAAATAAAAATTTAGCAGTCGCGCTTAACATAATAAAATCAGAACATAAAAAGTCTATGGCAGAATTTTCAGAGGAGTTGGAAATATCGCGATCTGCTTTACAAGAGTACCTTTCGGGTTTGGGAAATCCGAATTTAACTACGATAGAACATATAGCTCAAAAGCTTGGAATAAATCCTTGTTTTTTACTTTTAGCAGATTTCAAGGAAGAACAGCTAAGCGTTTTTCTGAAGATGATGGACATTCTTTCGCTTCTTTCAGACCTGCCGCTCGAGAAGCGTAAAAGGATTGCGGAGCTGCTTTTAGAAATAATCTCACTTTGGGGCGGTGATGAAAATGGCTAAGAGCCGCCGACACATTGACCCTGATGAAGCCATATCATACAGAACCCCAATGAGAGTAATTTCCATCATGCGATTTGATTACTTTACGGAGACATTTTTCTATCCAATCTGCCCGAGATGTCATATAACAATGGAGCGGGAGTATCAGGCTTATTGTGACCGCTGCGGGCAGGCACTGAGCTGGACTGATTTTTCAAAGGCAAAAGTTGTTGACTGAACAGATTTGTTTTGTTTAGGGAGCAAGGGTGTGTTGCCATTCAATGACAGAAACGCCGTAAAACGCCGCGATTTTGGGCAAAAGGGTAATGTCGGGATAACCCTCGGCGCGTTCCCACTTTGAGACCGCCTGAACAGTTATCGAAAGATAATTCGCGAGCTCTTCCTGCGTGTTGCCCCATTCACGTCTTAAGTTCTGCAAGCTTTTTGAAATGTTGATATCCATTCTGATTCTCCTCAAAAAATAGTAACGCAGCGCTTCGTTCTGATTAAATTATAGCATATCTGCCCGTGGATTCAATAACCGCACTGTGCAATTTCGGTTGAAAATTGAACGGAGAGTTGAAAACGATGAACCGATGATGAGCAACAGCTCAATTTGATTGCAGTTTTGATAGAATGTAAGGCTAAGCCTGAAAAAATATTAGTAACTTTCCATTTTCCTTGACATTTCCCTCGATCGGGGATAAAATATTCAGAGAAAACCGAAACGGGAGGAACGACATGAAAAAAAGAACAACTGCGGCGCTGCTTGCCGCGATGCTCTCTTTGGCGCTTGCTTTTAATATACTTCCCGTTCGGGTCTTCGCCGACGATGGGCAGGAGCGCGAGATCTGGCTGACCGACGGGGGAGAGGGCTATTATTACGGCCAGCTCGACGAAAAATATCAGTCGGCGTGGAGAGCCGACGTCAACAGCATTTTTAAATATCCGCGGCTTTTGCGCACCAAAAAGCGGAATATCCGTCTCGAAGCGGTATGCACCGCGATCAAGCTCGACAACCCAAAGCTCTTTTGGGTCGACTGGATCGACGCTTACAGCCGTATGTGCTACTACATCGCCCCCGAAAAGGTCGAAAAATCGAATCTCTATTCTCCGGTCTGGCCGAAGGGTAAAAAGCTAGCCGATCTCAAGGAGACATATTTAAAGGCGCTCGATAACGCGGTCGATGAGATCACCGCCGTTCTTCCCGAAAACGCCGGAGAAAGGGCGACAGCAAAGGCGATTGCGAAATGGCTCTGCGACAACAATTTCTATAACCACGACCAGACCGGTCCGAACAGAAAAGACCCGCTTTCGTTTGACTATCTCGCGGCGCATTCGTCATACAGCGCGCTTGTGACCGGCGACAGATACACCCCCGTATGCGAGGGCTACGCGACCGCGTTCAAGGTTCTATGCGACGAGTTCGGCATCAACTGCATCTGCGTCAGCGGCGAGTCGGAATATAACGGCAGACATATCTGGAACTATATCGAGATCGGCGGAAAATGGTATCTCGTCGACGTCACAAATATCGACAACGACGGGGACAGCTCCGCCTATTGGTTCTCAAAGTTTTTCATGAACAACTTCGAGGCGAGATATTACACCCCCGACCCCTATCTCGGCTCCGGCATAAACCCCGATAACGGCTACGGCGACGAGCTCTGCGCGAAGTTTGAGTTTCCGGAGCTCTATCAGAAGCCCTCGCCCTCCGGAATTGCCTTTTCGCTCATCGACACCGAAAAAGCTGAGCTGACAAAGAGCGGCAGCGGCTATGTCCTGACCGTTTCCGCGAAGGATATTTCGAGCGGCTCCGGCGTCAATATTCTGATAAGCGAAAGCTTTTTGCCCGCTTCGGCCGACTGGCTCAAAAGCGGCTGGAGCATCAAGCGCTATGTCGTCAAAGAAAGCCGCGGAATCGGTTTTGCGTCATATCCCGGCGACGCGATGAAAAAGCAGATACAGATTGCCGCGAATACTCCGGCAGGGGAATATACCTACCGCTTCAAGGCGGCGGACTCTCAGAACGCGATCTATGAGACCTGCACCGTCGATCTGACAATTAAAATAACGGAGTAAAGCCGAATTTAAGAATAAAACTGCCTCGCTTATCGCGGGGCAATTTTTTATATCTTTGATATGTAAAATTATCGCCGATCAAATCCCTCGACCTGCGTAAAATCAGCCGAAATATAGCAAAACCCTGCGCAGATTCAACCAGAGCTCAGTCAAAACAGCTCGCAAAAAGCCACTTTATAAGTATAAAACATTAAAGGAGGCTTTCATAATGAAAGGCGAAAACATTTTCAAACGCAAAGACGGCCGCTGGGAAGCGCGCTATGTAAAGGGCTGCGACCAAAACGGCAGGCTAATCTACGGCTATTGCTACGGCAGAAGCTACAAGGAAGCGAAGGAAAAGGCCGAAAAGGTCCGCTCCTTCGGCGGCCGCCCCGCGCCGGTCTACGGCGTGTCGAACCGCAGGCGCTTCGCATATTTCTGCGACGAGTGGCTCCGTTCCTGCGAGGGCAGGCTAAAGGAATCGACCTGCTGCCGGTATCATACGGCGGTCGAAAAGCACATCAGGCCGAGGCTCGGCGGCTTCCTGCCGCAGGACATCTCGGGAGAGGCAATCGACGCATTTTCCGGCGATCTTCTCTTAGAGGGTCTCGCGCCGAAAACCGTCAAGGATATTCTGATCGTTTTGAGGCTGGTTCTGAAATTTGCCGCAAAGCAGATACCCGACGGTCTGCCCGAGCTAGAAATCAATTATCCAAAAGAGCACAGAAAAGACGCCCGTGTCCTCACGCCCGACGAGCAGAAAAAGCTTATCAAATATCTTGCCAATGACATCGACTGCTGCAAATTCGGGGTGCTCCTCGCGATGTTTACCGGACTTCGTATCGGCGAGCTCTGCGCCCTCAGATGGGAAAACATCTCGATCCATGAGCGGACGATCAAGGTCGACGCGACGATGCAGAGGCTCAAAAACAGCGGAGAGGGCGGCAGAACCAAAGTCGTTACCGGAAGCCCGAAGAGCGACCTGTCTTCGAGAATAATCCCGCTTTCGGAGTCGGCGGCCAAGCTCTGCAAATATATGTCGGTGAGGGATCAGAGCGCATACATACTGACCGGAAATTCGACCTTTATCGAGCCGCGCACGCTGCAATACAGAATGAAGAAATACGCGAAGGACTGCGGGCTCGAAGGCGTT
Source organism: uncultured Clostridia bacterium (assembly GCA_947624155.1). Lineage (GTDB taxonomy): Bacteria > Bacillota > Clostridia > Oscillospirales > Ruminococcaceae > Faeciplasma. The sequence goes on along the minus strand of CANQJB010000103.1, from coordinate 409 downwards.
CATTTTCACACCCTGCGCCACACCTTCGCGACCAGGTGCATCGAGGCCGGATTTGAGATCAAGTCGCTTTCCGAAATTCTCGGCCACGCCGCGACGTCGATCACAATGGAGAGATATGTCCATTCCTCGATGAAGCTGAAGCGGGAGAATATGATGAAGCTGACTGCGGTCGGTCTTTGAATGCCGCATTTGGCAGTAGGCAAAAAACGCCCTCTCTTCTAGGGAGGGCGTTTCTCTATTTTTCAACCACCCTCTGCCCGTCTTCAAGCGCTTCGCTCGCCCAAATCACCGTCGGCGCGCTCGAATAGCCCTCTGCCTCGACCAAAACGTACCCATCGCCGAAGTAACCCGTTTCGTCCGGCTCGCAGCGGGTAAGGGGTATTCTCGTGACGGTCAGAATTTCGGTCGA
>CANQJB010000102.1 GCA_947624155.1 uncultured Clostridia bacterium | reverse complement strand
GCGCCGTAGGGCCGAAGCATCAGCTCGCCTATCGCGGCGCGCGCGGATTTCTTTTCAAAGAGGATCCGGTTTATTTCGGCGGTTATCGGCATATTTACCTTCTGCCTTTCGGCGAGAAGAAGGGTCGCTCTCGCGCAGGCATATCCCTCTACGGTTCCGACCTGGCGGACTGCTTCCTCGGGGTCGGTCCCCTTTCCGATCAGAACGCCGGCGCGGTAGTTTCGGGAATGAACGCTTGTGCAGGTAACGACGAGATCGCCAAGACCGGCGAGGCCGGAGAAGGTCTCTCTTTTTCCTCCGAGGCTGACGCCGAGGCGGGTTATCTCGCTGAGACCGCGGGTTATAAGCGCCGCCTTTGTGTTGTCGCCGAGGCCGAGGCCGTCGGTCACTCCGCAGCAGAGAGCGATCACGTTTTTGACCGCTCCTCCGATCTCACAGCCGATCACGTCGCTGTTGACATAGAGCCGAAGGGTGTTGTCAGAGAAGAACTGTTGGATAAATTCGGCGGCGGCTCTGTCTTCAGAGGCGACGGCGACGGCGGTCGGGATCCCGAGGCCGAGTTCTTCAGCGTGAGACGGGCCGCTCATCACGACGATGCTGTGGTCGGGGAAGACTTCGGAAATTATCTCGCTCATTCTTTTAAGCGAGCCGTTTTCGAGACCCTTTGCAGTGCTGACCAATATGCTCCCCGGGCTGACGAAGGGCTTCGCCTGCTCGCAGACCGAGCGCACAAACGCCGATGGTATTCCGACAAGGACGACATCTGCGCCAATAACGCAGGAAATATCTGTCGTCAGGCCGACGGATTTCGGAATCTGAACGCCGGGGAGCTTCGCTTTCAGCTCGCCGGTTCGCTTTATCGCCTCGATCTCGTCGGAAAAGGCGCTCCAGACGGTAACGTCGTGGCCGTGGCGGGAACAGGTGCAGGCAAGGGCGAGGCCCCAGCCTCCCGAGCCGAGTATCGTTATTTTCTTCATTTTTATTCCTCCTCGCCTTTTTTATGGAAGTAAAACTTCTTTTCGTCTCCCGACCAGAGGTGCTGAATATTGCTGAAATGGCGCAGGAAGCAAACCAGGAACATCGGGAGGATCAGCGCGACATGGAGCCAGATATTCTCATAGCTGCCGCCGAAATATGCGTTGGAAAGGGTCTGCCAGAAAAGCGTAAAGATCGGGTAGCCGACGCAGGCGGCCATCGAACCGATCGAGATATATTTTGTCGCTGCGACCATTATCACGAACAGAACCGCTTCACAGAGAAAGACGACGGGATCAGTCAGGAGCATACATAGCGCGGCGACGAGTATCCCCTTTCCGCCCTTGAATTTGTAAAATACGGGGAAGCAGTGGCCGAAAACGGCGAAGAAGGCGGAGATCATGCAGACCGAAAAGACGTCGAGCCCAAAGCCCTCAAATACCGGCAGGCGCATAACCAGCCTTGTGCCGCAGATTATCACAATGCCCTTTGCAAAGTCCATTATGACGGTCATTATCGCGGTAAAGGGGCCGAAGCAGCGATAAACGTTGGTCAGTCCGGCGTTGCCGCTGCCGTAGTCGCGGATATCCTTTCTCTTGACCAAAAATGTCACTATAATTGCGGAATTCAGGCTGCCGACAATATATGCCGCCAGAAATGTTGCTGTCAGTGTCAAATAAACCGTGTTGAAGACTTCCTTTCGCTATTTGGTGTCGGAGTTGTCCCTCTCGCGGACGATAAACCTGATCGGAGTACCCTCAAGCCCGCCGAAAACCTCTCTGATCTGATTTTCGAGATAGCGGCGGTAGCTGAAGTGGAACAGATCTATCGAGTTGACAAACACAACGAAGGAGGGAGGATTCGAGGACGGCTGGGTCATGTAGTATATCTTTAAGCGCCTGCCCTTGTCGGACGGCGGCTGAACCCTCTCGGTCGCATAAGAGAGAATATCGTTGAGCTTGCCGGTGCTGATTCTGAGAGAATTGTTCTCCCAGACGGCGTTTATCAGCTCAAAAAGCTTGTTGAGGCGCTGGCCGGTCTTAGCGGAAATGAACACGAACGGGACATAATCCATAAACCCGAGATTCTTTTTTAAATCTTCGGTGAACTCCTTCATCGTGTCGCTGTCCTTTTCAACGACGTCCCACTTATTGACGGCGACTACGCAGGCCTTGCCCTGCTCGTGGGCATAGCCGGCAACCTTTGAGTCCTGCTCGGTGAAACCGACAGAGGCGTCGATTACTATTACCGCGACGTTTGCGCGGTCAACAGCCATATAAGAGCGCAGAACGCTGTAATGCTCGATATTCTCATATACTTTGGACTTGCGCCTGATACCTGCGGTATCGATAAAAGTATATCGGCCGTATTCGTTTTCGACAAGGGTGTCGGTAGCGTCGCGGGTGGTTCCGGCGATGTCGGTGACGATAACGCGCTCCTGGCCGGAGACTGCGTTGATTATCGAGGATTTTCCGACATTCGGCTTTCCGATAACGGCGACTTTGATCGTGTCGTCCTCCTCTTCGCGGTCCGATTCGGGGAGGTTTTCGACTACTCTGTCCAAAAGGTCGCCGGTGCCGTAGCCGTGGACAGAGCTGACCTCGACGGGGTCGCCGAGGCCGAGATTATAAAATTCGTAGAAATCAGGGTCGGTGTCGCCCGGACGGTCGCACTTATTCACGCACAAAACGATCGGTTTGCCGCATTTTTGGAGCATCGAGGCGACGTCGTAGTCGCTGGCGGTAACTCCGCACCGAAGGTCGGTCACGAGAATTATAACCGCGGCGCTGTCGATCGCGACCTGAGCCTGGCGGCGCATCTGAACAAGGATCTTGTCGTCGGAGGCAGGCTCGATGCCTCCGGTGTCGACAAGCATAAACTCGCGGCCGGACCATTCGCATTTTGAATAGATTCTGTCGCGGGTAACCCCCGGGGTGTTGTCAACGATCGAAAGCCGCTGACCGATGAGCCTGTTGAAAAGTGTCGATTTGCCGACGTTGGGTCGGCCGACTACTGCGACAACCGGCAAAGCCATATTTTTAATCTCCGTTTCTATAATTTAATGAAAAAATCAGAGAAGGATCGCTCCTTCTCTGAATTTTGAAGAAGACTACGCTTCTTTGTGGATAACCTCTACGCCCTTATAGTAGCCGCAGTTGGAGCATACTTTGTGAGGGGAAGTGAGCGCTCCGCAGTTGGAACACCTTGAAAGCGCGGGAGCGTCGAGCTTCCAGACGCTTGAACGCCTTTTATCCCTTCTGGACTTTGAGACCTTTCTCTTCGGTACTGCCATTCTCAGCACCTCCTCTGTTATAGTCTAAAACTCTGTTTCTGACCGGCCGACGGCCGCCGGCAAATCGCAGCCGCAGCTTCCGTTATTGAGGTTTTTGCCGCACTTGGGGCAGAGCCCCTTGCAGTCATCGCGGCAGACCGCCTTTGTCGGAAGCTCGACCAGAAGATCCGAAATCACAAGCTCGTTCATGTTCAGAGCTCCGCCGGGGCAGAACACACTCTCATCGTTAAGGGAGCTTTCATCTCGTGAGAGAATGTGTGAAAACCCGAAGCGGTACTCACGGTCAAATTCATCAAGACATCTGTCGCACCGGCGGCGGACAGTCACTTCGGCGGAATAGTCGAGTGAAACCATTCCGGCGATGTTCTGAACCTTGCCGCTGAGCGATATCGGCGTTACGAAGGAGCCGCAGCCGACAAATTCCCCCAATTCCTCTAAAGGGATTTCGGAGCCGATGTCCTTCTGATCTCCTGCGCGCTCAAAGAGCCGTTTTAATTGAAGAATCACGTCACACCTCAGAATATCAACCTATATTATACATATAGAAAATAAAATTGTCAACCCATTTTTGGACGTTTTTAAAGGATAGCAGATGAAATTTTTATTCCGAAGGGATTATTTGAGATATTTTGTGACGCTTTCGGGGAGGTTTTCAAGCTCTTCGGAGACGGTAAAGACTATCTCAATCTCGGAGGTGATCTTCTCGATCATTTCGAGGAATCTGCCGAGCGCTTCATAATCGCGGCCGCCGACCTTTAAAATGCCGTCGACGAAGATTTCGGAGATGTCGTAGTTTCCGGCGATCATGCCGCTGATAAAGCCGTAGAGCTTGTCATAGCTGTCGATAGTGTAGCTGTCGACGTCGACAAGGCGGACGCTGTAAGGAATGTCATAGGTGAGCTGCATCGCCTTTTCGATACATACAACATTGCCGCGGGTGCTCTTTGCTGCCTCTTTGATGAGGTCTACAAGGATCTTGGTCTTGCCGGTGCCTCTTTTACCTGTAATCAACTTAATCATTATGAATACTCCGTTTCCGCCCTTTCGGGCCATGTGTTTTTTATTCCTGAACGGCTTTCGCCGTTGGAGCCAAAATTATTTCGAGAGCTTTGCTTCGAGTGCTTCGCGGTCGGCCTCGTAGCCGGGCTTGCCCAAAAGCGCGAACATATTCTTTTTATAGCTCTCGACGCCGGGCTGATTGAAGGGGTTGACTCCGAGCATATAGCCGGAGAGCGCGCAGGCTTTCTCGAAGAAATAGACCATTTCGCCGAAGTTGAATTCGTCGAGTTTGTCAACTTCCAAGATGATGTTCGGAACGCCGCCCTCGGTGTGGGCGAGAACGGTTCCTTCCATCGCCTTGCGGTTGACGACCGACATATTCTGGTTGGTCAGGAAGTTGAGGCCGTCAAGGTTCTCGGGATCGCTTTCGAGGAAGAGGTCCTGCTTCGGGTGCTTTACATCGACAACGGTTTCAAACATTATTCTCGAACCGTCCTGAACAAACTGGCCGAGAGAATGAAGATCGGTCGAGAAGGTCGCGCTCGAGGGATAGATTCCCTTCTGGTCCTTGCCCTCGCTTTCGCCGAAGAGCTGCTTGAACCACTCCGCCATCATATTGAAGCAGGGCTCATAGCTGACAAGCATTTCGACCGACTTGCCCTTGCGGTAGAGAATGTTGCGAAGAGCGGCATATTT
>CANQJB010000101.1 GCA_947624155.1 uncultured Clostridia bacterium | reverse complement strand
CAATAGTTTTTATTGATAATTTTTCAAGATTTGGATTGAACGACAAAAAATAAATACTTTCAAAAGGTACACTTTTTAAGATGAACAGTAAATTTTCAGCAATTTTAAAGAGAGGAATGAGAGAACAAATGAAAAAGATTCTGTCGGTAATCCTATCCATATGCTTGCTTATATCCGCAATGACCGTTTCGGCGCAGGCGGCTGTATATTATGTAAGCACACCTGATTATGTCGATGCGGGCAACTATGCTTCTGCTTTGGGAGAACCTGCTGTTTTCAGCACCAACTCGGTGTTTCAGGACTATAACACGCCCAACCCTTTGAATTGGAGCTTAAACAGCCTAAGCGGCAATATGATCACATCTGAAACTTATAAAGGCAAACTCCAGATACTTATTCTTTTCCGTACAAACGGACAGTGTCCGAACTCAAACGGAACTATTGAGCGCCTTGCTTCCGAAAGCTGGGTGGAAGATGAAAGAGTCAAGGTCATCGCTGTCGGAATGGGAGAATCAGGCGAAGACAATGACACCGTAAAACAACATGTCGAGTGGTTTAAGGATAAATATGCTCCCGGAAATACGTCCATAGATTTTTGCTATTCTACCAGCAGCAAAGGCTGGAGCATAATTGACGGATATCGCACTGTGACCAAAGAGTCCGGCAGCATAACTTTTGCCGTAAACTACGTCATAGACCCCGAGTATAATTTCAGATACACATGGCAGGGCGCATATAGCGAAGCAAATTACACTGCCGCGCTGAATCTTATCGGCATAGGATCAGAGCCTCAGCCCGATGTACCGGAAGAATATAGTATCAGAATTGACGGGCAGAGCGCATACGGCGAAGCGTTCAGAGTGCTGGATATACTGAATCAGCACCGCGCGGCAAACGGACTTTCTCCTCTGACTATGGACGTTGATCTGATGGATGTTTCAATGCAGCGAGCTGCGGAGCTTGCGGTGTATTACAGTCATACCAGGCCGGACAATTCAAGCTGGTTTACTCTTTATCCCCACAGATTGCAGGTTGGAGACTCCGCTGAGAATATTGCGATCGGCTATTGGAGTGCCGAGGAGGCTATGGATGCCTGGAAAAATTCTCCCGGGCATAATCAAAATATGCTCACTCCCGATTTCAAATCAGTAGGTATCGGCTGCTTCGTGAGCAATGACGGATATATGTGCTGGGTTCAGAATTTTCAGACCGGCGAACCGCTAAAGGCCGACACCAGAAGCGACACGGTAGCCGTTACAAGAAGTTTTAAAGCAGCAAGAGAAAATCTGGATATAACTCTTTACGGCCAGGTTGATTTTGAAAACCTTTATGTCGGAGATTCCGCCGAGCTTTATGCGCGCTGCTTTAATGTTAGATTCAATTCGTGCAAGCCTCAGATTTACCTCAACTATGTGAATTCCACCAATCCCGGAGTGCTGAGCCTTGATATTACCGGAAAAGGAACCGTTATTCTCACTGCAAGAGCACCCGGCGAAGCGAGTATTTTCATCGGTCTCGAGCCTTTGCATACTGGCGGACACTATTACGGCCTGTCCCGCGACCTGACCGTAAAGGGTCAGGAGTCCGAACCGATTGCCAGCGGAATAGAATTGGATGTGGGGGAAAACGAGACCCTTGCGTCATTTGATTGTCAGCAGGGAAAGACGTACTATTATAATACATATTACAAGAACAAGCCGTTTTCCTTAATGGAAACCGACGCACTGACAGCGGTCATTGAAGGAAACGATCTGACCGTCAATGTACTCAAGCCCGGCGCCATTTGGGCAAGGTATGAATATCACCGTGGCGGCAGCACTATGGAAGCGTTGACCTCAACAAGCTATACGTTCAGCGGAATTATTCCGGAAATTACAGACAGTGCTTATGTCGATGTTTACGCAGGATACACAAACGCAATGGATCCGAACGGCGGTGAGTATCTCGGAAGAGTTACGGTTGACTCTTTCGGAAATATTTCGACAAGGTATTGCAATCCGACCAGAATCGAAAGTATTACAGTCAAGGACAACGGAAGAATCAGCTTCCCCGTGCCGTTCGGGCTTAACGGCGTTTCTGCCTCGTTCGGCGGTGATCCCTATAATTATGAGATAGAGATATATACCTTCTATAACGGAGAAAAGGTCACAATAGGCCGAGAAAGGCTGTCAGATGCTCCCGATTTGTCTGTCGGAGACGTCAACTCCGACGGCGAAATCACCCTTGACGACGCAGTTCTGACATTGCAAAGAGCGATGAATGTCGGAATAACCGGCTCAGCGTTTAACGAAAGCGCTGCCGACGTCAATTCCGACGGCGAGATCACCCTCGACGACGCAATCGAGATTCTTAAAATGGCTATGAAAGTAAATTCATAATATAAAAATCTAGGAGGAAAATAAAATGAAAAAGCTTTTATCAATCCTGCTGGCTGCTGTAATTGCATCTGCGTTTATGTGTATGCCCGCAGAAGCTGATTTTCTGACTGATAAATCTCAGCGGAATCAGCCTGATTACAAAACCGAAGCGGAGGGAACGCTGTTTTCCGAAAACGTCTATCCGACTTCCGACGAATCGTATTTCAGCAAGCTTGATCTGAAAATGTTTATCAGCAGATTCGGCAGTTATATTAGCACTCCCGAAGGAGTTTTTCCCGAGAGTATCCTCACATGGCTGACCGACGCCGGTTATTCATATCTGATTGAGGATCCTGCGGTAGACCCAGTCAATGACGATATAGCGCCCGTGGGAGGCGCCGGTGAAGTATCGCTTGCGGTTTTCAGAAAAGATATTCTCTGCGCAAGACTTTACTTCTATGTTTGGGGAGGCTACGGAAACCCGGAGGAGTATGAATTCTATAAAGGCGCGGTCTATAATTCCGAGTATTTCGGAACCGGCAACGCCTTTGAAACCGGAATGAGCGAAGACGAAATCAGAGAAGCCGCCGAATCCACAGGCTTTTCGTTCAAGGACGGAAGTTCTCTTCTGATGTCTGACGGCAAATATAACGTTGAATATCTGACCGGCAACAGCGGTAATCAGTTTATACTTGTGAGCTATCATGAACACGACATCGGGTCCTCCCTTTCCGGTTATTATTCAGATGAAGCTCACCATTGGCGCAGTGTTCTCAACTGCTGGTGCCACGGCAAAGAGTTCGGCTCGCACGAATATTATTCAGACCGAGACAAATGCTCTGTTTGCGACCATGTTCCGTCGTTTGCTTTTGCAGAATTTATCGGTATGGAAAGATCGGAAGCCGTCGCACTGCTGTCCGAAAAATTCGGCGGGCAGTTTGTAACGGAAAATCCTAACAGCTTTTCTACCGATTATAATGACGGCATGGGTCTGAGCTTCGGTCTCAGATATGATCGGGAATACGATAATGCGGGCAACTATACCGAAATAGTTTCCGAAGTGGCATACTTGTCTTGGAACGCCAGAAATATGCTTATTGTCGGGAATGTTCGAGGCAGTGCCACATACCGCGAGCTAATGAATTATATTTCCGCAAGCGACAGTCTTTATAAAGAGTATTCAATCGAAAACGAGTACAATCCGGGCTATGTCAGAGAATATATAGTAATTAAGTCAAACGGGGCTTATGTTTCATATTTGAAGAATCAGACAGCTGAAACCACCGACGATACAGTCTATTCGGTTGAAACAATAAGCAGCGGCCTTCCGCATGATTTCAGGGACAGTTTTCTGACCTCTCCGCTCTCTGATTTTATCGGTCTGACCAGATCAGAGGTTGAGGCAAAAATGAAGGAATATGAATTCTACATTGAGAATGTCAATGAAGAAAAGTGGGACGATACATTGCTGTATTATTACTTCTGGTTCGGGTTTATTTGCTTTGAATTTTCAGAGGATGCGCCGGTCGGATTCATGCAGTTGTATATGTATAATGCCGTAAATACCGGGTTTGAATGCGAAGCCGCTCCGGGGCTTAGCGCAATTATAAGCGTCGGCACTCTGATGGATATGCTTGAATCGGGCGAGTATGATATTGAATACTCCGAAACAGACTTTTCGGAAATAGCGGGGCTTGATGGAGCCAAAGAAATGACATATTCGGTCAGGTCGGACGGTGTTGAAGTCAGATACAGAGCCCGAAACTATGAACAGGTCTGGAACTACGAGCTCGGAACGATGGAAACGAGGCTTTTGAGTGAAGAGGCGCTTCGTGCCTTGAGGACACCGGCGAGCAGCATTTTAGAGTACAGCGGACCTTCTTATACCCCCGCCGACGTCAACTCCGACGGCGAAATCACCCTTGACGACGCAGTTCTGACATTGCAAAGAGCGATGAATGTCGGAATAACCGGCTCAGCGTTTAACGAAAGCGCTGCCGACGTCAATTCCGACGGCGAGATCACCCTCGACGACGCGATCGAGATTCTTAAAAGAGCTATGAATGTAAACTCATAATAAAATCAAATTTAGGAGGAAACAAAAATGAGAAAACTTTTATCAACCCTGTTGGCGGCTATAATGCTGCTGACAATCCTTGCCGTTCCGGTATATGCGGAAGGACCGATTACATTCGAGTTTGTTCTGCCGGACAGCTATGAGCACGGCACCGACGAGGTCATTGTAGCCGAAATCCGCGTCAATAACAATGTCGACGGAATTTCCGCAACTACATTCTATATCGACCTTCCGGAATGTCTGACTACCCCGACGGAAGACCCTATGAGCAGTATGTTTGCAACCACTCTTTCCGCCGGATTTATTCCTGTCGGAGGCTGGGCGAGTGACGGCCCTCACAGACTTTCCGTAGGTCTGCTTGGATTCACCGTTTATAAGGGCGATGGCGCAATAGTGACTATAAACCTTGTTCCCACAGCCGACGCAACTAAGGAAGACCTTGATAATATGTCGTTCGACTTCGGCATACGCGAGGCAAAAACCGCAGACGGAGTTACTCATAAGGGTGAAGACGAATATGTTCAGGTTTCTGACGCGCCGATAAAAACACCGACCGTAACCTGCATACACCCCGACACAGTAGAAGTAGAGGGCAAGGATCCCACCTGCACCGAGCCCGGTTACAGCGCAGGC
>CANQJB010000100.1 GCA_947624155.1 uncultured Clostridia bacterium | reverse complement strand
CTTTTATCGCATCTTACCCCTCAAAAGGGGGGATTTCTATGGAAATTGAGCAGTTGGTATTATATATCATACTCGCGCACATTTTTCTTGAAATTTTCAAGACCATAAAGAAATAACCGCCCGCTCCTCTAAAGTGGCGATTATTTCTAATCAAGACGATTAAAGTGAGCCGTGCGGCTCTTTGTCATTATCTTAACATAAAAATCCTTTTTGTCAACCCCCGAATAGCCTCTGGGATTATTTATTCCTCTTCAATATCCTTCGGCTGCTCAACCCTTCTTCCTATCCTTTTGAGCTCGGCGATCACCAGCCGCTTGATATATTCCGGCGGCTCGGTCTTTCCGCTCTCCCAGCTTCTGAGGGTGCGCGGCGGGATACCGAGTATCCTAGAAAGCTCGGACTGAGTGAGGCGGCAGCGGCTGCGCCAATAGACAAAGTCGTTCTCGATCTTTTCCGGAGCGCCGGAGGGCTCGAAGCCTTCGAGCATCGCGGAAACGATCTGCTCGGCGGCGTTTTTTCGCGGAGGAAGCGCCGCGGACATTCTTTCCAACCTTTCGGGGTCTGAGAGAAGCCCGACGCAGCGCCCGGCGATCGCGCTTTCGCCCTCTGCGGTCTCGGCGGCGCCTATTCCGCAGAAATATTCGAGATTATACTGCTCGCAGCCCGAAACGGCGTTGTCCAAGAGCATCGGCACTCCCTTCACCGCCGCCTCGGCGGTCGAAAGCCCGCCCGGCTTTGTAATAAACAGATCGGCCGAGCTTAGAAGCGTCGGAACATCGTCGGCAAACCCGAGGACACTCACCCGCTTTTCGCCCTCAAATTCCCTCAGCATTCTCCTGCGGACCGTCTCGTTTGTTCCGCAGACTGCGGTCAGACGGCAGTTTTCGGGGAGCTTTCTGAGAATCAGCGAGGTCAACCTCGGCATCGGGCCGCAGCCCATTGAGCCGAACATCATGACCGCGTGGCGGCAATCCTCTGGAAGCCCGAGTTCGCGCTTCGCCTCCGCCTTATCCTTTTTAATATAGAACGCCGGGCGGACGGGTATTCCGTCGGTGACGGCGATTTTTTCGCGCCGGACGCCTATCGCCTCAAATTCCGGTATCAGCTCGGCAGAGGGAATGCAGTAGAGGTCGAGGTCGCTTTCGTCGCACATCGGCGAGCAGGTGTAATCGGTCGCGATAAAGGCGGTGCGCAGCTTCGCTTCGGGATACTGCTTCATCAGGTCGGTCAGCATCAGCGCGGAGATGACGTGGGGACAGACGACGAGTTCAAACCCGCCGCCGCTTATCTTTGAATAAAGCCCGTCGACGCCGAGGCTAAGAAGCTTGTGAATCGGCGAGCGGTCGCCGAAGAGCTCGGGGTGCTGCTCGATAAAGCTGTAACTTGAGCCGGATGTCTTCGGAAAATAGCGGTAGAGCCGCGTGTGCCACTCGCAGACAGTCTTTGACGCCCATTCCGAGACAAAGCTCAGGGCGTCGGCGGTCTCCGACTCTATTCCCCTCGCCTTGAACGCCTCGGCAACCGCGCCCGAGACCGAGTTGTGGCCCTGGCCGGTATTGCAGGAAAGTATTAAAGCCTTCATTAAAATCACCTTTCTATCAATGCTGTAAAAAAGCCCTCATAAAGCCCGTCGGGGCAGATGCAGAGCGCGCCGTCTAAAGCTGTCGGCAGCCGCCTTGCGCCCTCAAAAGCATCGGGAGGAATCGGAATCAGCCTTGCGCCCGACTCCGAAAGGGCTTTTATAACTATGTCTTCGTTTTCGCCGCGCAGTATCGAGCAGGTCGAATAGACCATTCTGTGACCCGGCTTAAGCAGCCGGAGCGCCTTTCTGAGCAGTTCGAGCTGAAAGCGCCTGCTCCGGTTATAAAGATCTTCGCTGAAATCGCAGATTTCCGGAGTGACGGTTCCGCTGCCGGAGCAGGGGGCGTCAAGAAGAATTTTGTCAAATCTGAAAAAATCGTCGAGGCGGCGCGCGTCCTCAACCATCACCGAGACCCGCCCGGCGCCCTGTTTCGCGAGATTATAGCGCAGCCTTGCGGCGCGAATCTTGTTCTTTTCGCAGGCGGTGATCTCCGCGCTGCCGCAGGTCATCGCGGCCATCTGGGTGGTCTTTCCGCCGGGGGCGGCTGCCATGTCGAGAACACTCTCCCCCTCCTTCGGGCAGAGAACCAGCGGAGGGATCATCGAGGAAAGGCTCTGGAGATAGATTTTGCCGGAGGAATAGAGCTCGAGCTCCCTGATCTCGGGCTCCCGCGCGTTTTCTATTATAAATGCGTCGCCGCTCCATGGGACGGTGCGAAAAGCTATTCCCGCGCCGGAAAGAAAAGCAGCGGACTCGTCCGGCTCGGCTTTTAAGCGGTTCACCCGCAGAGTGACCGGCCGGCGGGTCTGAAAGCCGCGGATTATCTCGCAGGCGAGCTCTTCGCCGTATTGCCCGGTCAGAAGTTCGCGCAAAAGATTCGGTATTTCCATAATCCCCTCCCCCTTACCGGTTAAGTGTAACATAGTCAACCGGCAAAGTCAACGCAAAAAAATCAAAAAATTTTCTAAAAACCCTTGCGTTTTTTAAACCGATGTGTTATAATACTCGTCGGCGTCAGAAAGACGCTTCGTCTGGGTGTAGCTCAGCTTGGTAGAGCGCTACCTTGGGGTGGTAGAGGCCGTGGGTTCAAGTCCCGTCACTCAGACCACGCCGTCGCGGACTTCGTATCGTTCGCGGCGGCTTTTTGCTTATTTTGCCTCCGCTCATTCACTCCGTCGCTCCGGCTTTTCCCCACAAAGTCTTCGACTTTGCGGGGACCCCGTTCTTTTCTGTTACGTTTGCAAATTGGGCAGATTTGTTCTTGCTCATAAAGCATTTGAGTACCGTAAGGTACTCTTTTTTGTTGGTCTGACTGCGTCAGGGCGCAGAAGTCACGCACATAGACTGCGACTCAGTCTGGCGAAGCCGACAGTCTGCGAAGCAGACCCGAGGCAAAGCCGAGGCGGCTTCGCAGAGGCGTCGTGACGGAAGCGACCGCTTTCTCTCGGTTTCGGCGACGCCTTGTCCCGTCACTCAGACCAGAGAAAAGCCCGTATTTGCGCGGTTTGCGCGGTTGCGGGCTTTTTCGTTTTTTCTGAAATCTGCCGCTTTGTTCACTATTTGTTCACTACTCGCTTTTTTTCGTCCGTATTTTGCCGGAAAAGCAGCCAGATTTTCTCAGAATTTAATCTCTGCCGAAATGATAAAAAAGGTATCATAATATTAAGAGCAGGCGAGTTTTCGCCTGCTCAGCCCTGCGCTCTTTTCTTTGCGCTTATGTAGCATTGACAAATGCAGTCGAGCGCTTCATGTCTTAAAGGCACTGTTAGCCCCGAAGATCTGAGAATCGCCTGCCAGAGCCTCGCTCGCTGAATATTCATTAACAACCCAACAGCCGGTAAGCAGCTAAAAATGAGCCTGCTGAACCTCCTGCCGTGTTTCTCCGTTGCTGATAGCGATAAACCGCTCCCTTTTCGGGAAAGAGAACATATGTATAAAGAGTCATCCGCAAATAATCTCGTCCAAGACGCGGCATATCTTTTGTCACGACACAGTTCACTTTCCCGGATTCTATGTCTTCCATCATTCTTTGAAACGCGGGTCGCTCGAAGTTGCAGCCGGAAATGCTTCATTGATATAACAAAATTCTTATAATATAATTATACCACAAATCAGCTGAAAATTCAAGACTTGTAATTACTGCGCGGATCGCTTATAATTACTATACAAAACAAATTAAGGGAGGCTTTCGGCATGGTTTTCGGGGAATTCAGGGAGATACTGTTTTTTCGTGAAGTTAAAGAGATGATTGAATTTGAAACCGAGCTGCGCGCCCGGCTGAAACCGGACGAAGCGGAAAAAGCATGGGCAGAAACGTTTGAATACATAAAAGAAAAAATACCGGACCGTGAGGCGTTTCTCAAGCATCTCGAAGACTATGCCCAAAATGGGAAACCGGTTTGGTATGCGGGCAGAAATCCCTGCTGCGACGATCTCTCTGATAGACAGCTTGTAAAAGCATACGCAAATCTTTTCCGTGGCATTGAGCGCGAAAAAATGCTCACAAACGCTTCGTGGGCGACGCACATCAATTACTATGCGGAAAAGGTTCTTGAATGTGGGAAAATGACGCTCGAAATGACCGTCGGAGCGGGTCTCGGAACCGCAGCGGTCGCATCAAAGATGTCTGACAGCGATTTTCTGACCTGTGTTGATATCGACTTTAAATGCGCCAAAAACGCCGACGGAATACTGTCGCATTTCGGAAAACGCGGCGTCGGGATAGCGACCTCGCTGTGGAACCTGCCCTTCGACGACGAAACCTTTTCCACCGTCTGCTCGCACTTCGGCATTGACGAATGCCGTGAAATCGACACGGTTTTAAGCGAGACCGTGCGTGTTCTGAAGCCGGGCGGGCGAATCGTGTTCGCATCAAACGAAAGCGGCTACCGCCGCACAAAGCATTATTTCGATATGTACGGTATAGACCGAACGGAAGCTCAGAATCTGCTTAAACAGGTGAGACATTATGCGGATAAGCAGCAAATCGACGATATTATGTCAAAACACGGTCTGACGGAAATAGATTACAAAAGCTTTGGGGAAAGATATGTTGCGGTGTATAAGAAGACGCATAAATGAAGAACGTAAATTTTAGATACTGGTGATCATATATAGAAGACCGATGGAAACTAATTAGTCGGCGCGGCACCATATTGACCCTGACCGAAATCGCCTCAAGAGTGGGCTTCGGCAGTGTTTCGTCGTTCACAAGAGTGTTCAAGCGGACTTATCACGCCCTGCCGTCGGAATACAGGAGAGAGATTTAAAAAATATTGCAACTGCTATGTGTGCTGACTTCGCACGATTTGAAAATTTTCGGCATAAAATTCGTTGACAGTCAGACGGTCATATTATATAATTTCAATATCGAGCAATCAGAGCGGAGGTACTATAATAATGCTAAGCTGTTTCAGAAGAATAAGTTCAATATTGACGATCTCGGCGGTGTCGCTTTCGCTTTTCGGCTGCACGAAAACAAACGTAAACGGAGGCCCCGCTATGGACAGATCAAACCTCAGCGCTGTCGTGAACTACGACGCCGAATATCAGGGCAACCCCTATCTGCCGCTCTGGGAATATATCCCCGACGGCGAGCCCTATGTCTTTGAAGACCCGGATAACCCCGGGAAGTACCGCGTTTATATCTACGGTTCGCACGATATGCTGAAAACAGAATACTG
>CANQJB010000099.1 GCA_947624155.1 uncultured Clostridia bacterium | reverse complement strand
ATGATATTTCACCCGATCATCGGGCTCGGCGATTTCGGCACCAACTGCTATATCGTCGAAGGCGAGGATAAAAACGCAGTTCTGATCGACGCGCCGTACAGCGCCGGGATAATTTCAAAAAAGCTCGACAGCCTCGGCCTGAGCCTTAAAAAGATTCTTTTGACCCACGGCCACTGCGACCATATCGAAGCGCTTAACGGCCTTTGTGAGCGCTGCGGATGCGAGGTTTATATATCCTCAGAGGACGCAAAAATGCTCACCGATTCGCGCCTTTGCCTTGCAGACTACTTTTCGAGCGAGTTCACTCCGTTTGGCGGTGCGAAGACATTTTCGGACGGCGACGAGGTCGGAATCGAGGGCGCGCCGCTATCGGTAATCGCCACTCCCGGACACAGCGCCGGCTCGGTCTGCTTCAAGGCGGAATCCTGCATCTTCACCGGCGACACACTTTTTGAGGGCAGCGTCGGGCGGACCGATCTCGGCGGGGACTTCCCCGAGATGATGAATTCGATCGCGAAGCTCTACCGTTTGGGGGAGAATTACGCGATTTATCCCGGACACGGCGGGGCGAGCGACCTCGACACCGAGCTGAGATATAACCCTTATCTGAAAATATTGCGCGAGGAGCTCTGAAACAAAAGGCAACTGCCTGCGGGTAAGGCGCGTCCTCCGCGCAGAGCTGCGCTCTGCGCGGTCCGCCCCGCCCCTGCGGGGCGGGGCGCAGGCCGCCTTCGGCGGCCGGGACGCGCCGCTCCTTCAAGGCACCTCGTTTAAATTTAAACAAAATCCAACTCTCTGGAGGCAGCTATGACTCTGGTCTTTTCGGGACACAGCTTCAGATATGAGCTTGAAGCGGTTTGCAAGCTCTTTTTCCCGGTTGTGTCCTTTTCATTTGCAACCGACGGCGAAGCTATTCCCGACCCTAACGGCGACATCATTTTCCTGACCCGCAGTATTTCGGGCGAGCGCGCCGAGCTCAGCATTCGCTCCCGGGTTTCGGGCAGCGAGCTTAAAAAATCCGCTTCCGTTCCTCTTGACGATCCCGACTACGAACACTCCTGCGAGCTCGGGCTCTGCCGTCTTTTGTTTGAATGTCTTCGCGAGCAAACAAAAATAACCCCCGGCTGGGGAATGCTGACCGGTGTCAGACCGGTTAAGCTGATAAGCAGACTTCGCGCCTCAGGCCTCTCCGATTCCGAAATCGCCGAACTTATGGACAAGCGCTATTTTGTCAGCGCCGAAAAGGTCTGCCTCGCCTGCGCGACCGCCGCGAACCAGGAAAAGGTTATTTTAAATATGCCGCCCAAAAGCGTCAGCCTCTATGTCTCAATACCCTTCTGCCCCTCCCGCTGCTCCTATTGCTCCTTTGTCTCCCAGACCGTCCGCAGCTTCTATAAGCTTATCCCCGATTATCTGGACAGGCTCTGCGACGAGCTCAGATTCACCGCGCAGACCGTCCGCTCCCTCGGGCTGACTCTCGATACCGTCTATTTCGGCGGGGGAACTCCGACCTCTCTCGAAGCGGATCAGCTTCTTAGAATAATGAATGTGATAAATGATTCCTTCGACCTTTCCGCCCTTCGAGAATACACCGTCGAGGCCGGCCGCCCCGACACCGTCACCCCGGAAAAGCTCAGAGTGATACATAAAAACGGCGGCGACAGGGTCAGCGTAAACCCTCAGACGATGAGCGACAGCGTTCTCGAAGCGATCGGCCGAAAGCACACCGTCGCGCAGTTTCTCGACGCCTATCTGCTCGCAAAGTCCGAGGGCTTCAAGGCCGTCAACGTCGACCTGATCGCCGGCCTTCCGAAAGACAGCTTCGGCGGCTTCTGCGATTCTCTCGACCGCGTGATCGGCCTTAATCCCGAGAATATAACCGTCCACGCCCTTTCGATAAAGCGCGCCGCAGATCTTATGCACACCGGCGGCGAAGACCTCGGCGGTTCTCAGGTCTCCGAGATGATCGCCTATTCCGAGCGGGTTCTGAGCGATTGCGGTTACAGCCCCTATTATCTCTACCGCCAGAAAAACCAGCTCGGAAACCAGGAAAATGTCGGCTGGGAAAAGGGCGGAAATGTCGGCATCTATAACGTCAACATGATGGAGGAGATTCAGACCGTTCTCGCCGTCGGCGCGGGAGCCTCGACGAAAACCGTCGCATCCGAAAACAATATCAAAAGATTCTACAACCCGAAATATCCGCTTGAATACTTAAAGCGCTTTGACGAAACGGTTATCCCGCGGAAAAAAGAGGCCGAGGCGGCGCTCGCCGCGATTCTGGAGGGAAGAGCATGAACAAAAACGACACCGTCACCCTTGAAATAACCGGCCTGACCTCAGAGGGCGCGGGCGTCGCGAGATGCGGCGGAATGGCCGTCTTCGTTCCGTTCAGCGCCGTCGGCGACAGAGCCGAGTGCCGAATACTTAAAGTTGCGAAAAACTATGCCTACGCTAAGATCGAGCGGCTTCTGACCCCTTCTCCCGACCGCGCCGAGCCCTTCTGCCCGGTCTACACAAAGTGCGGCGGCTGCTGTTTTCGGCACATAACATACTCCGCCGAACTCAGGGCAAAGGAGCAGATCGTAAAGGACGCCATTCAAAGGCTCGGAGGGCTTGATATTCCCCTTGAACCGATCATTTTCGCCGGTCAGACCGACGGCTACCGCAACAAGGCTCAGCTTCCCGTCTCGGATTCCGAGAACGGTCCCGTCTGCGGATTCTATTCTCAGCGTTCTCACCGCGTGGTTCCCTGCGAGAGCTGCCGCCTTTCGCCCGAAATCTTCTCTGAAATATCCGCCGCGATAATGAAATATCAGCGCTCAAAGGGTCTTAGCTGCTATGACGAAGCCTCCGGCAAAGGACTTTTGAGGCATATCTACCTGCGCGAGGGGCATTACAGCGGCGAAATAATGGTCTGCCTCGTCGTCACAAAGCCAACCGGCGCTTATAGCGAATTGGCCGCCGAGCTTCCCGCGCGGTTTCCGAAGGTCAAAACTGTTCTTCTGAACATCAACCCCGATAAGACGAACGTAATTCTCGGAAAGAGAGAAACTGCTCTATTTGGAAACGGAAAAATCAGAGACAGAATGTGCGGGGTCGCGGTCGAGCTCTCAGCGCAGAGCTTTTATCAGGTCAACACCGAAGCCGCCGAGGCCGTTTACCGCAAGGCGGCGGAGTATGCCGGCCTTAAAGGCGGAGAAACGCTTATCGACCTTTATTGCGGCGCGGGAACCGTCGGCCTGTCGATGGCCTTCGGCGTCAAAAGGCTGATCGGCGTCGAATCGGTGCCGGAGGCAATCGAAAACGCGAAGGAAAACGCCAGCCGCAACGGAATAAGAAACGCCGAATTTATCGCCGCCGACGCCTCCGAGGCCGCCGAAATGCTCGCAGAAAGGGGCGAGCGCCCCGATGTTGTGGTCGTCGACCCTCCGAGAAAGGGCTGCGATAGGCGCGCCCTCGACGCAATAATCAGAATGTCCCCGAGCCGCATCGTGATGATCTCCTGCAACCCTGCGACCGCCGCACGTGATATAAAATATCTTTGCGAGCGCGGCTATATCGCCGAAAAAGCCTGCCCGGCCGATATGTTCCCGAGAACTAATCATGTTGAGACGGTATGCTTATTGTCCAAACTCAATGTCAAGCAGCATATCGAGGTTGAACTCACCATGGACGAAATGGATTTGACCGCCGCCGAGAAGAAAGCCAGCTATGAGGAAATTAAAGATTATGTACTGGAGAAATTCGGAATGAAGGTCAGCCATCTTTATATCGCGCAGGTAAAGCGGAAGTGCGGTATTATTGAACGGGAGAATTATAACAAGCCCAAGTCAGAGAACGCAAAGCAGCCCCAATGCCCGCCAGAGAAAGAGGCAGCGATCAGGGCGGCACTGGAGTATTACGGGATGATATAATACAATCAAAAGAGCCGGTGATTCGCAAGTATTTGCTTACAGAATCATCGGCTCTGCGTCTCATGCGTCTGGCACTCTGGGGATAGGTGTTTTACTTGATAACCAGATTTTCGCTCTGAATACCTCTTTCAAAAAGTAGGCAAGGGAACAATACTTTCTTCCTTCTTATTTTTCTCTTCAATACATATTAATGCCGCCGAGCGTACTCCATAGAAAAACGCTCGGCGGTGAACTTATTTAAGGATTAATGTATTTTCCTTCAACGCTGAATATTCCATCGGTCAAAGGCATTTTATTGTCAGGCTTTCGCAGGACGCCGCGGCGAATCAACTCATCTGTAACATATCCGATGATCTGATGCAGATAACAGTCGACCCACTGATTGATCTGATTGTGAAGACGCTTTGGGACGAAATTTACAAAATTATTTCGCACAGTTACGACCCATTCCGCAAGGAGACCATCGAGCTTTTCGTCATTCATCTCAAACAGTGAAACAAATTTCCTAAACTGCTCTGCGGTAAAGTGCGGGAAGTTAAGTACATAATGATCTTCGTTCTTTATAAGCAGATTTGTTTCAATAAGATGTGCGGCGTCTTCTTCGGAAAGAGATTCTTTGGACACAACACCGTTTACACTGTTCTGCGATATGCCGTTTGCACACATCCAGCGTATTCCTTTGTTATGGTAAATGTTGTAATCAAAATATTTACCGATCCAATAGTAATAGATATGCGTCGGAACTTTGTACTTACTGCCGCTGTCGTCTCCTGCAACATTACATCCGGAATCATACTCCGCACAGTTTTCCGATTCATCGACCGTTTCTTCTACGATAAACCAGCCGTAGCCGCCGTCTTTTCGTGGAGGATACGGGCCGTTTGCCAGCTTTAAGCGGTTATTTTTTACATCGCTGATTTTATGTCTTAGCAGATATGGAACGATGATATATCCCAGCCTGCCTATGCCGAAATCGTTACCGTAAAAGTCTAACGCTCTGATTTTATTTTCCGCATCTCTCAGTGCAACTTCAAATCTGTCCGCAATCGTACTGACTGCCGATGCTGAAACGTCTTCTGTCTGCTTTCTGTCTGTCAGGCGAAAGATAATAAAATTAGTTGCGTATTTGTTGCCTGCCTCGCAGACAGCGTCCCCGTATTCAAGCCGTGGAAGTTCATCCTCGACATACATTGTAGGAATCCCTGTACGAATACTAATCTCCTCTACTGTCAGAGGCTTTTCATAAGCCGCGAGGCAGATTGCACGGGCAACCTGCGTGTGAAGATATGCGTCGGAATCCATGTTGCCGTTACAAGTTGTGGTATTCCAATTGATTCTCTGATATACCTTATCCATTTTATCTTCTCCTATTCTATCTCTGATTTTTTGGCGTCCTACATTTAGCCGCCATTTGATGGTGGTTTCGGGGAGAGAATATTTTTTTGCAAGATTTCTGACCGACAAGTCGCCGATA
>CANQJB010000098.1 GCA_947624155.1 uncultured Clostridia bacterium | reverse complement strand
AATCCGGCGATCACATCGACCTCTATTCCGGAGTTAAAGAGCGCCTTTGCCTGGGGATATGCAATCGCACAGCCGACTCCTCCGCCGATAACTGCGACCTTCTTTGCGCCCTCGGGGATCTCGGTCGGAACTCCGAGCGGGCCGACGAAATCGAGTACCGAATCGCCCTCGTTGAGCTCGCCGAGCATCATAGTCGAGCGGCCGACCTTCTGGAAGATAATAGTAACCGAGCCTCTTTCGGCGTCGCAGTCGGCGACGGTAAGCGGGACGCGCTCTCCCTTTTCGTCGATTCTGAAAATTATAAACTGCCCCGCTTTGGCTTTTTTAGCGATCAGCGGAGCTTCGATCTCCATCAGAGTGACCTGATCGTTAAGCTCGCGCTTTTTGAGAATTTTAAACAAATCCAATTCCTCCTGTCAGAATTTATCTGCCCCTTGCGAGATACTCCGAAACGGCGTCGACTATCGCTCCGGCCAAACCGCTTTGGTGGGTGGAGTTATTGAGCGCCATCGCTTCGGTATAGTCGGTAACGAATCCGCACTCGACAAGGATCGAGGCAAATTCCTGCTCGAGAGTAACCGCAAAGTAGTTGTATTTTGCGCCGCGGTCTCGGTTTTTGCCGTCACCGTAGACGTTATCTTCATAGTAGTCAGCCATTTTGGAGCTGACTATCGCCGCGAGCGGCTGGCTGAACGGGGTGAAGTAATAGGCTTCAACGCCTCTGACACCCTCGCCGTTTGTGACCGAGTTGCAGTGGACGGAGATGTAGATGTCGGGATGATAGTGGCGGCGGGCGTAGTCCGAACGGTCATAAAGGTCGATATATTCGGTGTCGGTTGGGAGCATATAAGCCGTCGCACCGGCGGCGCGAAGCTGATCGGTCAGCTTCTTCGCGATCTCAATATTGATCTTCTGCTCAACGACGTGGCCGACAGCGCCGGAGTCGACGGTCGTGGCCGAGCGGTTATATCCGTGTCCCGGGTCGACGACGATGACCGCGCCGTAAAGGCTTGAACTGTAACCGTTAAAGGTTATCGTCAGATTTCCGTTGCCGTCGTAGCTAGAAGAGTAGCCCATATATACGCCGGGGTTGCGGAGCCTGAGTTTTAGCTGAGCCTTCTGTTCGCCGCCGACGGTAGTTGTCTGCCATTCGCCGGAGGTGAATATGCTGTCGCCCGCAAAGCTCGGCATACCCGAGTAGTTGGTGACATAATCGAAGGTTATCAGGACATATTCCGGCTTGAAGCTGTTTATCAGATATGAGCCGTTGTTGGGGTTGTCATAGCTAAGCGGCGAGAATGAGATTCTGAACGGAGTCTGGCGGTCGAGCTTCAGGCTCAGAACGGTGTCGCCGCCGCTAGAATAGGCGCCGTTGAGAACCGCGGTGTTGTTGACAACGGTATATCCGTCGGTCAGATCGCAGTCGGTGGCCTTTATTCTGAGGCCGGACTGGGTCAGATAGTAGTCGATGCTCTGGGAAACGCCCTCTGAGGTCGTCTTATATGTCACAGCGTTGACCAGAAGGTCGGTAGTTCCGGCAGGGAGTCTCGGAGATTCCGGGTCGGGAACGTTGTCGGTGGTGTAATAGTCGTAGGTTATTGTGTTGTCGTGCTTGACGACTACGATCTCACCCTGAACAGCCTGAGGCGAAATTGCGTTGACAATGATCCTTGCGCCGTTAGCGCTCTCGCGGCTGTATTCTCCGAAGCTGCCGTTTACGGTAATGATTCCGAGATCCTGTTCTTCGCCGACGATTCCCTCCGGCGCGGTGAAGTAGCCGGTAAAGTGAGTGTAGTTGGTGTTGGAGTCGAGATCGTCGGAGCGTGCTTCCTCTTCGTTAAGGGTTATCTTTTCGCCGTTGAGCGAGGCGGTGACCTTCGACCCTCGGTAAGCGACGACATTGACCGCGATCCTCGACTCGCCTTCGACGTTCATTGTCGAGCCGTCCTGCGGTTCGATGCTCTGGAGTACCTTGACACGCCTTGTGATCTTATAGGTAACGGTGTCGGCCTTGTTCTGGAAGGTGAAGGTGTTCATACCGACCTCGAGTTCTTCCTCGAAGAAGAAGTTTCCTGCTTCGTTCAGAACAATCGGCTCGCCGTTGTAATAGACTTCAAAATTGGAGTCAAAGGTACCCTGGAAGATAGCTGTCGGCTCATAAGTCACAAACTCGGTCTTTGTCGGCAGAAGCATATCAAGGCGGTTATAGAGGTCGCTGACATTTATCTGCCCGGCGTAATAGCGGGTCAGAGCGTCGGTGCTGACCTTGTTGGATTTAAGCTGGTCATAAGATTCAAAGACGCTTCCGCCGTAGCTGTCGTAATCGAGGCACTCCTCGATCTGCTTGATAAGCTGAGAGACGTCCCAGCGCGAATCGGTCGAGCTGACGCGCTCGTTCGCGTGCTTGACAAACATCGGTATTCCGGCTTCTGAAGCCAGCTCGTCCCACCATGAAACTATGCTCTTAAATTTGAGCTCGACGCTTTCAAGCCCGCCGTAGCAATAGACGATCATAAAATCGGCAAGGCCGTCGAGAATATACTGCCTTGTGTCGGAATAGCCGTCTTTAAGGGCTTCAAAATCGTCTTTGGTGTCGGAGCCGCGGGAGTCGGTCGAGTCGTTCAGCCAAGCGTTGTCGATCGCGATTCCGACGGCGATAGAGTTGTTTGTCGAACGTATCGCCCGGCTGACAAGGCTGAACAGATGCGCGTTCATATCCAAAAGCCAGTTTTCATAGCCGATTCCCGAGCCGCCGTCGCGGTAGTCGATATAGCTCTCCTCGGTCTTCGAGGAATAGTAGTCGTCGAGGATAATTCCGTCGATCAGATATTTGCTGGTGAGCCGGTGTACGCAGTAAGCGAGGTAATTGATCTTGTCGCTGAGACTGCCGAGGCTGTCGGAGGAAAGAGCGGCGTTTAAATCAAAGGTTATGTAAATAAAAAAGTTGTGAGCAACGGCAGATTCTAGGAGCATCGTCAGCGGAGAGCCGTGGCTGAACCGCTCGGTGTCGATCTCATAATATATCTCGCCGTTATATGAGGTCTCAACGATTATTGTGTTGAGGCCGAACGCCTCAAAGTCTTCAAGGATCGAGTCGATCTCGGATTGGGTGGTCTCAGCGCTCTGGTCGGGGTTGGTGAAAAAATCCCGCCCGACGGTTATCACCGAAGCCCGCATATTGTCGGGAAAAGCGAGATAGCCCTGAACATAATCCTGCTCGGGCGAATCTTCCTCAGCAAAAACGGGAACGGCAAAGCCCGATCCCCGCAGCGGCGCGAGAACCAGAACAAGCACCAGAATAATTGAAATAAACCTCTTCATAAAAATCCTCATATCTGTCAGAATGAACCGATCGAGCGCGCCAGAGCCGGAAGCTCCTGCTTCATCAGCCTCTCGGACGAGCTTGCCGAGCCGAAGAGCGAATAAAGCCGGTAATAGGCGACGCCGTCAAAGACATCTGAGTCGGAAATGTAATCGGTCTGCTTTGAGAGAATCTCCCCGCTTGACCACTCCCTGTTGACTCCGACCTTATAGGCAGCAATTCCGCAGACAAGCGAAACACTCGGGAGAGTCACAAGCTCCTCCCACTGTTTAGCCGCGGCATCAAACGAAAGCTTGTCGTTAAAGCCATAGTATACCTGGGGAACGATATAGTCGAGATAGCCCGGGGTAGAGCACCATGTCGTAACATCTGCATAAAGCCTGTTCAGATTGTTGTCGATATTTCCCTGCGGTGAGACGCCGAATAAAACGGTCGGGTTGCTGACCTTTACGGTCGAATATATCTCGCTGACAAGAGAATTAACGACGCTTTTGCGCCATTCCGCGCGGTCGGAAGCTCCGGAAGCCTCAAAAGCGGCTTTATCAAAGGAAGACGACGTTGTCGGGTAGAAATAGTCGTCGATGTGGATAGCGTCGACGTTATATCTTGTGACGATCTCGGCGACGCCGCTGCAAATCAGGGAACGGACAGCGGGATATGCCGGACTAAGCCAGTAAAATTCGGTGTCTCGGTCATAGACTATAAAAGTGCCGTTGGTCGAATCGGAGTCATACCACTGTTTAAGAGTGTAGGCAGAAGACATCTCGCGGTATCTTTCCCTTGTAGTTGTGCGCATCGGGTTGATCCATGCGTGGAAGGATATGCCGCGCCTGTGCGCCTCGTCGATCATTATCGCGAGAGGGTCATAAGGCGGCATTTCGCCGAGAGTTCCGCTGTATGACGCGGCGAACGGAAACAGCGACGAATAATAATAAGCGTCGCCGAAGGCTCTGACATGAACATAAACCGTATTGCAGCCGAGACCGATGACGTTATCCATCGCCTCGGAAACCTTCGCGGTAAAATCGCTTTCCGAAGCTCCGGCGAGCATTTCGTCGATGTCGATATAAGCAAGCCAGACAGCCTTCTGAACAGGATAATTGAGCGCGGTATAGCTGCTCGGATTTGTCAGAAAGCCGGGGGATTCAAAGATCGGATCGGTTGTCGTTTCGGCAGTAGTTGTCGGCTCTGCGGTAGTGACCGGCGGGGTTGTGGTTGTCGCCTCGGTCTCGCTCGCGGGGGGAACCGTTTCGACAGGCGGCGTAGTCGTTATCTCGGTCGGCTGAGTCGTTTCGACCGGGTCGGATTCGGTGGTAAGATATTTTGCGTTGACAAAATATTCGCCGTCTTTGAAAACTATCCTTGCCCAGCCGTTTGAGACAAGGCCGGTAACTCTGACCTCGTCCCCCTCGTCGAGATGACCGACGCGCTTGCTGTCGGCGTCGGGTTTCTCGCGGACATTGACGCTGGAGCTTGCATACATTATCGCGCTCGACTGCTCGATCTCATAGAGCTCGTCTTCCGAAACGGGAGCGGAGACGCTCTGGATCGGCGATGTGTCGGAAGAGGACACAGCAGTTTCGGGCGAATCGGTGCGCTCGGGGGGCTGTGAAGAAGTCGTCGGCGCGGTCACGCTGCCGGTGTTGATTGTTTCGGAGGTGACGGTCGTTTCGGGAGCGGCGGTTACAGACGGCATTGTGCCGATCGTCACCGACGGCGGCGGTGTTGAGACAACGGTGTCTGCGGCCTCGTGAGCGCAGGAGCACAAAAGGAGAGCGCATAATGATATTGAGATCAGTTTTTTAAGAATATTCACGGCACACCTCCCCCAAGTATATTGGATTATTATATCACAGATCGGTGCGCAATTCAAGTATTAAAAAGCAATATTAAGATTTTGGCAGAAGCTTTACGAACTGCTTCTTTCCCTTTTTGAGAACAGCGCCGCCGGAGATGTCGATAACCTCGGCGATGTCGGTGATCTTGCGGTCGTTGACGCTGACGCCGCCCTGCTGAATCAGCCTTCTAGCCTCAGCCCTTGAGGGTGCGAGCTTCGAGCCGACAAGCGCGTCGATAACGCTGATTTCGGCAGAATCAAACTC
>CANQJB010000097.1 GCA_947624155.1 uncultured Clostridia bacterium | reverse complement strand
ACGATCCTGCCCTCGGCGCCGAGCCTCTCGGCAAAGAACTCCCCGAGGTCGAGGCAGAGCCTCTCGGTCCGGGCCACAAATTCGAGGTGATATTCCTTTTCGGGGGTGACGACGCTGCCGCAGCTCAAAAACACTCCCGCAGCGAAGGCTCCGAGGTTCTTTTCTGACGGCGGGGAGACAGTTTTGAGCCCTCCGCCCTCGGTATAGCTGATTCCGGCCCGGTCAAAAAGCCTGCCGACCGATTCGCAGCCCTTTACTCTCAAAAGATAGAGCGGCGGCCTGGCGCCGCGCTGGCGCTTCGAGACGCTGACGCACCCCTCGCCCGCGGCGTGCTCCGAAAGGCGGACAAAGAGGTCGCGGACGTCGCGGTTTTCGGTCTGTAAGAGAATATGATCCGGCGAGAGCTCGGCGGAAAAGAGTATCATTCCCGCGAGGCAGGCGTCGCACTTCTTTTTCCCGGTTATCCCCGAGGCGGCCTCGGCCTTTACCTGGTGAGAAAAAAGCTGTGTGCTCATTCTTCGACACACCTGTGGTCTGCCCGGGCGTCCATATTCCTGTCGGCAAGGTCGTTTGAAAGCCTTCTTGCGAAGCTGACGCTGCGGTGCTGGCCGCCGGTGCAGCCGAACGCGATGACAAGGCGGGTCTTCCCCTCTTTTATATAGAGCGGTATCAGGAAGGTCACGAGGTCGAGTATCTTCCGATACATCTCCTCTGCCTCGGTCGAGTTGAAGACGTAGTTATAAACGTCGTCGTCGAGGCCCGTTTTGTGGCGGAGTTCCTCGACATAGAACGGGTTGTTGAGGCATCTGACGTCAAAAACGACGTCGGCGTCGCGGGGAAGGCCGTACATATATCCGAAGGAGACGACGTTTATTATCATTCCCCCGCCGGCCGATTCAAACAGCGAGCGGAGCTGCTTTTTAAAGACGGTGGTGGTGACATAGGACGAATCGAGATAGACGTCGGCGAGGCGGCGCGCGGAAGCTGTTTCGGCGCGTTCCATCTCAATTGCGCGAAGGAGATTTCCGCTCGCTTCGTCTTCGAGAGGGTGGCGGCGGCGGGTCTCTTTATAGCGGTTGACAAGCACACTGTCTTCACAGTCGATATAGACGATTGTGACGTCGACTCCGGACTCGCGCAGACCCTGAACGCTCTCATGGAACTTTGAAAACAGCTCGCCGGAGCGGATATCGACCGCGAAGCAGATTTTGTCGGTCTTCGGCGCGGCGGTTCTGATAAGCCCAGAAAAGCTCGCCAAAAGCTCTGGCGGCATATTGTCGATGCAGTAATATTCGAGGTCTTCAAAGACATTTAACGCGGTCGACTTTCCCGCGCCGGACATTCCGGTCACAATTATGATCTTCAATTTGTTCCTTCCTTTCCGCTGGCTTGGAAATATTCTCTTATCCCGTCTGCTCTCTGTACAAGAACGTCAGACCAAAACTGCTGTATGTTCATTCTATCGCCTTACCAAAAATTCGCTCTCCGTCTGATGATATACGAGAGAATTTAAACCCATTACGGACATAAAAGCGTTCAGCCTTTTCAGCAGGATTAGTCTCTATATACTTCGCGCCCAATGATCGAAGATGGTTTTCGACGATTCGGCATACAGCAGAACCAACACCGGAGCTTCTACGCTCTCTGCATACATAGAAGTTGTTGATAAAGCCCCTGTTGCGCTCCTCATTATACGAATATGTGATCAATCCGACGCAAGCTTCATTTTCTAAGATCCGCATAATAAAATACGGATTATGTTCTTGAAGCGACTGCCCGATCATTCTCGCATTCAGTTCATCATTGTGAAGATCGTCGATCTCCTCTTGATATTCTTCTTCGCCGCACACTTCGCTCAGATAGGTACTGAACCAATCATAGAAATCATCCCATTCGTCTTTTTTCTGTAAATCAAATCTTATCAGTTTGATCATAGCCTAAACCAACTCTTTCAAATAAAATTAGATCATTGGAAAATTATTATTCATTTTATCTGTAAATGTAAATCACTTGTCGGCCTCTGGCGGGATTATCCTCACCTCTGGCTCAAGGTCATAGCCGGTTTTTTCCCTGACTGTTTTTTGGGTATGCCGAATCAGCGCGATTATATCGGCAGATGTGGCGTTTCCGAGATTTATTATGAAATTAGCGTGCTTTGGGCTGATTTGAGCGCCGCCGATCTTAAAACCCTTCAGGCCGCTTTGCTCGATTACAAGGCCGGCGTAGGTCCCCTCGGGGCGCTTGAACGCCGAGCCGAAGGAGGGATATTCTAGCGGCTGGCGGGAACGGCGCCTGCCGATAAGCTCCTCCATTTTAGCTTTGATCTCATTCGGGTCGCCCTCGCTCAATCTGAAGCTGACCGAGGTTATTACCTCGCCGGTTTGGGCGAACCGGCTGGTTCGGTAGCCGAGGCTGAGTTCGTCAAGTGTAAAGCTGACTGCCTTTCCGGCAACGTCGACGGCCTCGACCTTTTCGACGGCTTGGCTCATCTCGCCGCCGTAAGCTCCGGCGTTCATATATACCGCTCCGCCGACGGTTCCGGGGATACCGTAAGCAAATTCAAGCCCGGTCAAACCGTTTTGCAGCGCGGCTTTGCAGACTGCCGAGAGCTGAACTCCGGACGGTGCGGTGATAAGTGTTCCGTCGCAGATAACCGACTCTGAGCCGACCTGATTTATCAGAACTGCGCCTCGAAAACCGTCGTCAGAAAAGAGGACATTCGAGCCGTTGCCGAGGATATAGCTGTAAAGTCCAGCATCTTTACACATCTTTTCGACGGCTGCGGTACGGACGCCGCCGAATATCAGAAGATCGGCCGGGCCGCCGGTTCTGACAGAGGTGTGAGGCGCTAAAGGCTCGCCGCGCAGAACCTCGCAGCCGAGAGATTTTGCAAAATTTTCAACCGCAGACAGCTTTTCCTGATAGGTCAATAGGAACATTCCCTTCAATGTATTAAATGCCGAGGCCGGGGTGCTTTTTCAGAATCCTCTCGCGAAGAGCCGCCCAGTCGGCATTGGCGATAAGCTCAGCGGGAAAATCGGTCTCGCGCAGAGCCTTTTCGCATTCCGCGGTTTCGCCGATCACGCTCCAGAAATGCGCGTCGGTGTCGACCGAAATCGGGCAGGAATATTTTTTGCAGGCGTTAAGCATCTCCGCGACGGCGCCCGCAGGACTTTTTCCCGACCTTATCGAGCTCTCGTTGAGCTCCAGAAGGACGCCCGCTTCCTTTGCCGCAGGGACCAGGCGCTGCCATTCGACAGGGAATTTTATCGCGGTCGGGTGGCCGATCATGTCTACCCGCGGGTCTTCAAGCGCCTTGATATAGCCGTCGGTGACCGTCTTCGGGTCGGCGGGCCTGAAATTCAGAAAATAGTGGCTGTGATATGAGACGATGACCCAGTCGAGCCAGTCGATGTCGCTTGATTTGATATCGAGTGCGCCGGAATAATCGGCGATGTTCACCTCTGCGCCCTTGATTATCTTTACTCCGAAAAGCCCGTCGGGCAGAACCCTTTTTGCGTTCCGAAAGTGCCAGATATGGGGCGAATCGGGCATGACGTTGGTGTGGTCGGTCATCGCGATCGCCTTAAGGCCGATTTCGGAGGCGTATTTTGCATTTTCGGTTATTGTCGAAAAGGCGTGGGTCGATGCGACGGTGTGGGTGTGCATATCAGCCTGGATAAGAAGCTTTTTCATCAGAAATCCGTCCAGTTCTGCACCGTTTCGGTGCCTTCCATTTCAAGTCCTAGATTTCCGAGAAGCTCCTGAGCGGCGTTATAGCCCATCTTCTTTTCGCGGTTGTTCATCGCGGCGACCTCTAAAATAACGGCGAGGTTGCGGCCGGGCTTGACGGGTATCGTTATGCTCGGAACATTGACGCCCAGAATGTTGGTGTATTCGCTGTCGACGCCCATGCGGTCATAGAAGCGGTCGGGGTCCCACGGCTCGAGCTTTACGACGAGGTCGATCCGCTCGGTCATCTTGATCGAGCCCATTCCGTAGAGGCGGCGGACATTGACGATGCCGATTCCTCGGAGCTCGATAAAGTGGCGGATATTTTCGGGCGAGGAGCCGACAAGCGAGATCGCCGAGACCTTCTTTATCTCGACGGCGTCGTCGGCGACGAGGCGGTGGCCGCGTTTGACAAGCTCGATCGCGGTCTCGGATTTACCGACGCCGCTCTCGCCGACTATTAGAACGCCTTCGCCGTAGATCTCGATCAGAACGCCGTGGCGGGTGATTCGCTGGGCGAGCTCGACATTTAGGTAAGCTATTCCCCTAGCCAGAAGCTCGGAGGAGCCGAGTTCTGTCCTAAGAAGCGGCACGCCGTATTTTTTCGCGGCGTCGAGCATTTCGGGGAAGATGTCGTGATTCAGGCAGACTATCAGCGCGGGGAACTTGTGGGAGAAAAGCTGGTTGATAAGCCTGACCCTGTCCTGATAGGAGAGCCCGCGAAGATAGGCAAACTCGGTGTTGCCGCAGGCCTGGAGCTTTTCGTTGTTGAAATATTCATAAAAGCCGGTTAGCTGAAGGGCCGGGCGGTTGATGTCGTTGTTATAGATGTATATTTTAGCAAGGTCGCCGGGCGAATATACCACCTCGAGATTGAGCTCCTTAATGAAGGCTTCGAGGGTAACTTTATAGGTTTCTGCCATTTCTTTTCCTCCTAGATAGTTATTGTCTTTTCATCGAGCATATTCTGCGCGGCGAGCAGAACGCCGATCCGGCCGGTAGGATATGTAATTCCGCCCTGGAGCCACGCGGCGTAGGGCTCGCGGATCGGTGCGTCGGCCGAAAGCTCGATCGACGAGCCCATTGTGAACGCTCCTGCCGCCATTATAACCTTTGATTCATAGCCCGGCATATCCCAGGGCTCGGGGGTCAAGAAGCTGTCGATCGGGGCGCCGTGCTGGATTCCTCTGATGAATGAGCAGAGAGTTTCCTCGTTTTTCAAAAGCACCGAGGCGATTATGTCGGCTCTCGGCTCGCCAGATTTCGGAAGAGTCTCAAAGCCGAGGCTTTCAAAGAGACGGCAGGCGAAGACCGAGGTTTTGACGGCGTTCGCGACCGTCTGGGGCGCTAAGAAGAAGCCGAGGAACATTTCGCGGTTCTGGCCGAGTGTCGCGCCGATCTCCTTTCCCATTCCGACGCAGGTCAGGCGGTTGGCGCAGAGCTCGATCAGGTCCTTTCTGCCGGCGATATATCCGCCGGTCGAGGCAATTCCGCCGCCGGGGTTTTTGATCAGCGAGCCCATCATAATGTCAGCGCCGACGTCGAGAGGCTCTTTGAAATCGACAAACTCGCCGTAGCAGTTGTCGACCATTACTATCACTCCGGGCTCCGACTCTCTTATCGCTTTAATGAATCCCGCGATGTCCGAGACGGTATATGACGGGCGGGTCGAATAGCCGCGCGAGCGCTGGATATAGGCGATCTTTGCGCCCTTGACACGCTCCTTGACCCGATCTAGATCCGGCATT
>CANQJB010000096.1 GCA_947624155.1 uncultured Clostridia bacterium | reverse complement strand
CGCGATCAGAAAAAGGACAGGGGCGACTTCAAAAGAGCCGTCGCGACGTTTTACTGCACGCCGGGGTATCAAAAGCAGGTACTCGACTCTATACCCGACCTCAACGGCTCAAGCAGATTTTTGGAGGACGCCGCAAAGCTCGGTCTTACCGAAGAGCTTGAAAAGATGTTCGCGACGCAGTTTAAGATGTTCCAAAACACCCCGAACCTGATACACGACCAGGGCGACTATTATTCCGCTGAGGGCTACGGGACGTGGTCTCAGGCGATACAGCAGGCGCTTATGCAGAGCCTCGAACCGCTCCCGGGCGAAGACCCGGTTATAAGGGTGTTCCCGGCTTGGAACAGGGAGAAGGAAGCGAGCTTCAAGCTGCTGGCGAAGGGCGGATTCTTGGTGTATTCCGCCTGCAAGAGCGGCGAAGTTAGCTATCTGGGAATCGAGTCGCAGTCGGGCGGGGTCTGCCGTATCCGCTCGCCCTGGGCGGGAGCGGACATATACCGCAACGGAGTTAAGGAAAAGACGGTCAGGTGCCGCGAAAACGCGCTTTTAGAACTTGACACCGACGCCGGAGACAGAATAGTGATACTGCCGAAAGGAGCGGAATTATGACAATAAAGCTTGATAAAAACACGAAATTTCTTCACGGAACCGACACGCCGAAAGCGGCTGTTATTGCAGCGAAAAACGTTATGCACGACTTTGAGCTTATTTTCGGCGGCGTTTCGGATATGAAGTCAGGAGATTCCGCGGAGACGGCGGTTATTTTCGGAACGGTTGAGGATAAGTTAATCCTTGATTTGAGTGAGCGCGGGAAAATCGACATTGCGCCGTTAAAAGGAAAGTGGGAGGTCTATTCTCTTACGACGGTTTCCCGCCCGCTTGACGGAATTGAATCCGCGATAATCATCGTCGGCAGCGACCGCAGAGGTGCTGTCTACGGGCTTTATCACCTTTCGGAGCTTTTAGGCGTTTCGCCTTTTGTGAACTGGTGTAATATTCCTCCCGAAAAGCGGGCGGAAGTCGTTTTGGATAATACCGACTGCGTATCGAAGGAGCCGTCGGTGAAATACAGAGGATTTTTCATCAACGACGAGTGGCCGGCGTTCGGCACCTGGTCGAACTCTCACTTTGGCGGGATAAATGCAAAGTGCTACGAGCGGGTGTTCGAGCTGCTTTTAAGGCTCAAGGGGAACTACCTCTGGCCCGCGATGTGGGCGAGCGATTTTTCACTCGACGGACCCGGGCTTTTAAGCGCGCAGCTTGCCGACGATATGGGCGTTGTGATGTCGACTTCGCACCACGAGCCCTGCTGCCGCAGCGGGAACGAATACGGAAAAGTGCGCGGAAAAGGCTCGAAATACGGCGACGCGTGGAGTTTTATCACAAATCCCGACGGGATAACGGAATTTTGGCGCGACGGACTTAAACGCAACGCGGGGTTTGAAAACGTCATCACAATGGGTATGCGCGGCGAGAACGACACCGCGATTTTAGGCAAAGACGCGACGCTTAAGGACAACATCGACCTGCTGCGAAACGTCTTAAAAACGCAGAACAGGCTTATCAGCGAGACGGTCAACTCAAATCTCGAAAAAGTCCCGAGGCAGATGGTTTTATTTACCGAAGTTGAAGAATTTTTCTACGGCGGCAAGGGCGTAGACGGTCTTATGGGCGACCCCGAGCTCGACGGCGTTACGCTTATGCTCTCGGACAACAACCACGGCTCGACCCGCACCCTGCCCTCCAAAAAAATGCGCTCCCACAGCGGCGGCTACGGAATGTATTACCATATGGATATGCACGGCGGGCCGCACTCCTACCAGTGGATAGGCTCTACCTACCTGCCGAAGGTTTGGGAGCAGATGACGATGGCGTACGAATACGGCGTTCGGGAAATTTGGGTCACAAACGTCGGCGACATCGGCACGCAGGAGCTCGGGCTGTCATACTTTTTGGACCTCGCCTATGACATCGAAAAGTGGGGCAAGAGTCCCGAGGAGACCAATGAATACACCAAAATGTGGATAGATCGCAGTTTTGAGAACGCTTTTGACGATGCCGACCGCGGGAAAATATTTGAGGCGATAATCGGTTATACCTCGCTTTTGTCGAGAAGAAAGCACGAAAAAATTAACGAGTGGACGTATCACCCCGTCAATTTCGGGGAGGCCGACGAGGCGTTATCAATCTGCGAAAAGCTCCTGAATATCTGCGATGAGCTGAAAGAAAAATGCCCCGAGGACTGTCTCGGAGCGTTCTGGGAGCTTGTATATTACCCCGTCTGCGGGACGGCAAATCTCATAAAAATGTGGGTTCTTGCGGCTAAAAACCGGCTCTACGCCACGCAAAACAGGCTGACCGCCAACACCTCGGCGGATATGATTCGCGAATGTATTGCCAAGGATTATGCCCTGACCGAGCAGTATCACAAAATCGACGGCGGGCGGTATTTCGGCTTCGGGGCTTCGGAGCATGTCGGCTTCACGACCTGGGACGACGCGAACAATCAGTACCCGATAATGCGATACGTCCACCCTGCGAACACGAAGCGAATGATTATCTCAAAGACCGACGACGAGCGGTATGTCACCGGGCTTTCGACCTTTGATCAGCGGCTCGTCTGGGACGACGCGCTGCGCCCCGACGTGAACAGCATCGACTTTGACATCACCTGCGCGGGAGTTTCGCCGATGAAATTTGAAATTTCTACAGAGTGCGACTGGCTGTCGTTTTCAAAAACAAGCGATGAAATTGCGCTCTGCAAGAGGATAACGCTTTACATCAATCGAAAAAAGTTTAAGGGCAGGCAGTCAGGAAGCTTTACTGTTCGCGGCGCGGATTTCCCCGCAAGGGCGACTATTCTCGTTGAAGCCGAGAACCGCGAGGATATCCCCGAAAACGTTTTCATTGAGAGCGACGGGTATATCTGCATGAAAGCGGTGAATTATCAGGAGAAGTGTGATACCCCTGACGGCGGCTTCAGGCGGCTTGAACCCTGCACCCGCGAGGGCAGCGCGCCCCGTGACCACCGATTTTATGAAGCTCGACGAGAAGCCGTATGTCGTTTACCGCTTTGAGGCGGCGCAGGACGGAGAGTATAATATCAGGTTCTGGCTCGAAGCTTCCACGCCGGTTGTCTACGAGCGGGAGCAGTATATCTGCTTTGCCCTGAACGGCGAAGCGCAGACGCTCAACACCGTTATTGAGCCGGAAAAGCAGTTCTTTTTAAGCGCGCAGTGGAGCCGCGAGGCGACGGATCACGTCAAGATCACCGACGGGACCGTCACCTGCCGAAAGGGGCTTAACGAGCTGAGATTTTATGCCGCGAGCCTGGCAATAGTGCTGGAAAAAATAGTACTGTATCCGAAGGGGACAAAGCTCAAGGAGAGCTATATGGGGCCGAGGGAGAGCTTTATAAAGGGTAGATGAGGGAGCGAGCGGTGTCGGAAATACTTTTTTGCTGATAGTGGGATTACCTTCCGCTCGCCCTTAAAATGCCTATCAGCGCGATTTCTGATTGATTTTCGACACCTTTTGCTACAACAAATCACCTCCCTTTTAGCCCGTTTTTCTTCGCATACTCGCTCGCCCTTTGCCTACGCTCCCTGCTGTACGGCTCCGTCAGCCTAAATGACAGGCGACCTTTAGCTATCTCAAATTCCATGCAGCCAAGCTCGGGGTCGTCGTCAAGCAGCCTGCACTCGGTCGGGAACTTCTCGGCATAGGCGGCAAGCCGCTTTTTCAAGTCGGTGTTATGCGTGCGGACGTGAATCATTTCGTCCTTTTCGTTGAGCCAAATCTCCGTTGTCTTTTGGATTTTCGTAAGTCCTGTTTTCATAAAATTGACCTCCTGCTTAAATTTTTCTTGATTTTCAAAAGTGGGGCTTTTTTTGGTAATTTTTCTCGGCTCTTGACCTGATAAAATTTGAGATTTTCCCGCCACATACCCTCGTTTGATGAGTTTATCATAATCATAGATTTGAGCCGAAAAATGCGCTTTCTTCGGCTCTTGACTACAAATTCAGATCTCTGCTGACGAATGCGGAATAATAGCTTTCCATCGTCGCGGGAGCGTTATACAGCGCGGTCAGCAAATATGACCTAATGTTCCTGATTTCGGGTTTCGAGCGTTCCATAGCAAACAACACATACTCGATATGTTCGCTGTCTAATTACAAGAACCTCTCCCTGACTGCCGACTTTGGAATATCCGTGCCGTTGATTTTGACGGTCGGAGAGTGCGAGCAGATAGCGTCGAGCATGAGAGTTACAATCTCGTCAATCTGCCGCTTGTCGTTTTGTTTGTTCTCGACGATAATGTCGTAGTCGATGTTGGATTTGATTTCATCTTCCAAATCCGAGCGTGACATCTCATCAGCCTCATCTTTGATTGATGGGTGATTGATTGAATCAGTATTTGATTTTTTAGTATTTGTTTTATAAGTATTTGATTGTCCCGGATTTTCCCCGCGTGGATTTTCCACAGGTGGATTATCCACGTCGGGATTATCCACAACCGGATTTTCCATGTGTGGATTTTCCTCATGTGGAGCAGTGACTTGAGGCTTCTCATAAATCTCAAAGATGGTACAAGCCATTCTGCCCTTTTCGTCGCGCTCGCGGGTGCGAATGATATATCCTGCACTTTCAAGCTCCTTAATAGCCTCACGAACGGCGTCGATTTTCTCACGGTTAATGAACGACAGCCCCGCGAGGGTGTAATCCCACTCTTCCGGGAGAGATAACATTTGAGAAAGAAGTCCTTTTGTTTTGAGCGACAGGTTTTTATCTCGAAGATGGTAATTGCTCATGATGGTGAAACCCGTGGTGTGTTCAACTCTGAATATTGATATAATAATCCTCCTAAGCAAAAATACCGCTCATGTACTGCGTGCTGCATTGAGCGGAAAAGTTAAGTATTTATAATGCATAAAAGCCATAAAATAAGCCTTTCAGCGTTTTCCGAAAGGCTTATTCTTGTGATTAACATGGGTGCAGATTTTAGTTTCTTTTTTGAAAGTAAACACCAACAAGATTCCGCGCAGCCAAATTTGAGCTTCAAGCCAAATTTGGTACCGCGGTAGAATCTTGCTCTATGACTTCTTTAACTTCTGCTATTATTTGCAGCTTTTTCATCAAAAGCAACTGCATTTCTTCGCTATTATGCTCGGAGTATTGATGTCGGATATATCGCGATATTTATTGACTAGGTTCAACACAATAATTATAATGATGGAAATATTGAAGCATATCCGGGAGAGCAAGTTTGTTGTGCAGATTTGACACATAAGAATAACGGCGTCTATTTTGATGCTGCTCAGAAAAGCAAGTCCGAATCCAATATAACGGAAAAGTTGAAAACCGAATAAGGTCAGTTGCAAACGGGGAAAGTTTGAATTGTAAGCGTGGGATTTTTGTATCTGTCCGAATTTTGCTTC
Source organism: uncultured Clostridia bacterium (assembly GCA_947624155.1). Classification (GTDB taxonomy): domain Bacteria; phylum Bacillota; class Clostridia; order Oscillospirales; family Ruminococcaceae; genus Faeciplasma. The sequence continues at coordinate 81 of CANQJB010000096.1, read as the reverse complement.
CTTCCCGACAGTTGAATAAAACCAAAATATGTAGGATAATATTAAGACCGTACCCAAAAAATTCAGGAGGTGCAGTATGAA
>CANQJB010000095.1 GCA_947624155.1 uncultured Clostridia bacterium | reverse complement strand
ATTGTTAAATCTACATATTGCAATCGCTCATACCGACAAAAAGGTATAAAATTCCATTAAAATGGTCTGTCATATCACAAAGTTTTCCATTATGATAGAGAAGGGCGAACTTTGTGGATTTAAATAAAAATCTTTCGACTATACTTAACATAATAAAATCCGAACGTCAAAAATCTATGACCGAATTTTCAGAGGAGTTGGAAATATCCCGCTCCGCTTTGCAGGAGTACCTATCGGGCGCAGGGAACCCGAATTTGTCTACGATTGAACATATAGCTCAAAAGCTTGGAATCAGCCCATGCTTTTTACTTTTAGGAGATTTTAAGGAGGAACAGCTCAGCGCTTTTCTGAAGATGATGGATATTCTCACACTTTTGTCTGACCTGCCAACTGAAAAGCGCAAAAGGTTTGCGGAGTTACTGCTTGAAATAATCTCACTTTGGGGCGGTGATGAAAATGGCTAAGCGACGACCTATTGACCCAAACGAAGCCATATCATACAGAACCCCGATGCGAGTAGTTTCGGTTATGCGCTTCGATTACTTTACGGAGACGTTTTTTTATCCGGTCTGTCCGAGATGTCATATAACTATGGAGAGGGAATATCAGGCTTTCTGCGACCGCTGCGGACAGGCGCTGAGCTGGGCAAACTTCTCGAAGGCGAAAGTTATTGACTAAATAGTTCTATATAGTTGGGCGTGTTTATCCTACATTAGATAAGCTTTCTGTCGATATATAATTTTTGAGCAAAAGAAAAAGCCCAACCTATACCTTTTAAATATAGACCGGGCGCTATTATCTGCCGATTTCGGCACTTTTTTCTGCATAAAATCAATTTCGGGGCAGGCAGTATAGTTGCCCTCCTTGCCCCTTGAAAAGCCTCTGAAAGCAAATTCTTGCCGATTTTCGACACATATTGCGACAGAAAACAGCCCCTCGATTATTATAAAAACTGCGCCATATATATCGGCACGCAAAGAGTATCCGCGTCTTTTGCCAAATCTTTCGGATATACAAGATATTTTTGCAGTACCCTTGAAGAATACTTTTCAAAGAATTTATCCATAGATACATGAGCCTTGTAGCCCGACGATTTCACCTCGATAGGACATATCTTGTTTTTTCTCGTCAGCAAAAAATCAACCTCGTAATTATGCCTTGACGATTCATTGAAAAATGTGTAATAAAACAGCTTGTTCCCGTTCGCGGCAAGCGTCTGTGCTACTGCATTCTCGTAGAGATATTATAATAATTCCAGCATGGTTGTAATGCGATTTCAAGCCATTCCGGCTTTGAGTACAAAGATTTGGACAGAAAAGCGGTAACGATGTTTCTGAATATCTAAAACCAAAGATTTTTAAATGTTACCGAATGAAATTTAAAAATCTCACCGAATGTGGTATATTATATTTGTAAATCTACTTCGGAGGTGCTGGTTTTGGAAAAGGTTGCTGACAAATCAAGATACAAGCCTCGTGTTATAGACGCTGCTGTCAAAAAATATCTGTCCGCATTCGGGGCAGTCTGTATTGAAGGTCCAAAATGGTGCGGAAAAACGTGGACATCATCCTTTCACAGCAACAGCGAATTTCTGATAGGCGACCCGTCAAACAATTTTCAGAACCGTTCGCTTGCCGAAATTTCGCCGTCGATAGTCTTAGAGGGCGCAACACCGCGCCTGATCGACGAATGACAGGAAGTTCCTGCTATCTGGGACGCCGTGAGATACACCGTCGATCAGAGAGCGGCAAAGGGGCAGTTTATCCTGACCGGCTCCTCAACGCCAAAGCGAAAAGGCATTCTTCACAGCGGCGCGGGGCGCATCGGAAAGCTGCGTATGCGGACGATGTCACTTTACGAATCAGGAGAGTCAAGCGGAGCAGTATCGATTGAAGCTCTATGCAACGGAGAACTTAAAGGAACAATAACGGGAGAAGTTGATCTTCGCGACCTTGCATACTATACCGTTCGAGGCGGGTTTCCGGGTAATCTTGATACCGAACCCGAAAATGCGTTTCTGCTGCCGCAGGCTTATCTTAATGCTATCCTTGACGGCGACTCGCAGCGCATAGACAATAAAAAGTATGACACGGCCAAAATGCGTTTGCTGCTGCGTTCGCTCGCCCGAAATGAGAGCACTACGGCGACAAAAGCCAAACTGCTGAGCGATATTAAAGAAAACGACGACGAAACCATCGACGCCGACACTGTGGCGACATATCTTGACGTATTTGAGCGCCTGTTTCTGATAGATAATCAGCCGCCGTTCTCGGCAAATATCCGCTCATCGGTTCGGGTCAAACAAGCTGTAAAGCGGCATTTCTGCGACCCGTCGCTTGCCTGTGCGTTGTTAAAGGCAACGCCCGAAAAACTTATAGGCGATTTGAACACTTTTAAATTTTTGTTTGAGGCATTGGCAGAGCGCGATCTGAAAATCTATGCCGAATCTTTTGGCGCAAATCTTTATCATTATCAGGACTACAACAATAAGCAAGTCGATGCGGTAATTGAACTTCCTGACGGCAGATGGTGCGCATTTGAGATAAAGCTTGGCGCAAATCAGATCGACAAAGCCGCCGAATCGCTTTTAGCTCTCAGAAATGACATACTGGCGGCAGGCGGCATAACGCCGTCTGTCCTCTGCGTTATCTGCGGATTGTCAAACGCAGCATACCGAAGAACCGACGGAGTGTTTGTCGTGCCGATAACGGCATTAAAAAACTGACGATCAAAGCCGCACTTTGAAACGAGAGCGGCTTTTTATGCTTGCTTTGAATTTGACGAGCTGTTGCGTGCTTGTGATTAACAGGACAACATTTTTTTGCTATAAAGTTCCGTGCACCATTGAAAGTGTAGGAGAGGGTGTGCGGAGCGATTATAGGTATTGTCGGAAGTGCTGGAGGTACATAATAAGACGCCTCAGTCCTTTCATAATCTGCCCACTCATTTAGAAAATCCCTGTCACAAACAATGCTCCCGAGCCGCCGCTCAGGAGCATTGTTAAAATTATACGGCATCACTAATTTTCTACCTTTATCCCATTTGCCTCAAGCATTTTAACGATCTCCTCCCTATCCATATCCCCGTTTGCAAAGGCTTTTTGCAAGCCCGGGACGAAGGAAATTGTTGGTTGACCGGCTGGTTTGAGTTTTTTGCTGAGCTCCGTCGGCGTCCAACCGCTTAAGCACCATAGGTGCTGATTGTTAAACATATTCATAACAGCATTCATTATATCGTTCAACTTTTTGACCGACGGCTCAACGCCCATCTCCGAAAGGTCGTCGACGAAATACTGAATAATTTTCGATGGAGATAAATCGCCAATCGTATTATAGTGCTTGATTCTGTTCAAAAGATACTGCGCGGCGTTTATGCTGTTTATCTTTTTTTCAAACTCCGCCGCCTTCTTCTCGTCGCCCTTGTAGCCCTCAACTTCTCCGTGCAGTCGCTGAAGTTCAAACTCCTCGTAATCCCCGATATAGGAAAATTCCTTAAGATACTTTCCTTTATATTTGCAGGGAATAACGGTTCCCCATCTTGTTTCATATTCCGACGCCGTGCATTTAAGATTCTCGAGCACCTTAAGCAATTCAAGCTCATATTTGCTCCGCGGCATTACTACATAATCAAGAAGATTTTGCGGCACATAATGCGTTCTGCCGGCGGCGTTTTCCATAACGCTGTAAAGCTCGGAAAACCTTCGCTGACCCGTTCCGACAAGCTCACGCGAGGCTATCAGGCGAAATTTGTCCTCGCGCTTTTCCTCGGAGTAAACCTCGTCGACCTCGAACACATAAAACGGCACCGCCTCTCGGCGCAAAATGCCGAGCGCGGCATACATATCCCTGCGGTGGAGCCTGACTGTTTCGGTCTTTTTTGACAGCTCAAGATAGACTTTCCACGCGTCTTCGGCAAAAATCGCGCCGTAAAGATTCGCGCAAGCAGTCGCAAAGCTGCGGATAAATCGGATTTGATTATCATTAAGATTTATCTCTAAATATAATCTGTCAATGGATTTTTGGGATAGAGGTTTGGGGTATGGCATTCTTATCTCTCCTTTTATATTGTAAATTGCGAAAACTCAGTAATTCGTATCAGGTATATTCAAATCAACTCTTTTATTCTCCTTGCCAAATAAAGCGGAATGTTTGTGATCTCACCGTTTTTTAAATAGCCCCTCCCTGAAAGCCTTATCGCCTCCTTGGGGCGCCTTTCGGAGATATACTTTTTGAAAGACGGAGCCGAGCTATCCTCGCCGCCTTTTACTTCTATGGGGATAATATCCGTTCCGCACTGAATGAGAAAGTCTATCTCTCCGCGATTATCGGCATAATATCTCGGCTCGACTTCAAACTGCCCTTTAAGCTGCTGCAAAACATAGTTTTCAGTCAGCGGACCTTTGAACTGATAATCACTCTTTAAGAGTATCGCTCTGTTGTCTACTCCCGCCATATGTTTAAGCAGCCCGGTATCAAATACAAAAAGCTTGAAGCAGTCAAGCCTGTCGAAAGCAGAAAGAGGGTGTTCCGGCTTTGAAGCATTATACAGGCGGTTCAATATTCCTGCGGAAACAAGCCATTCTATAGCTTCTTCAAACTCCCTTGCCCTGCCGCCGCTTCTGACCGCGCCGTACATAAATTTTTCGTTCGGCTTTGCGAGCTGCGAAGCAATACTGCGGAAAACCATGAGTATTCTTCCGCTGTTCACTTTTCCGTTATGCTTTGAAAAATCGCTTTCGTAGATCTCAACAAGCCCTCTTTGTATTCGGGATACTCTTTCGGAATCTTTATAGTTTATCCACGAGGATACACACTCCGGCATTCCGCCTATTATGAGATAATAGCTGTAAGCCTCCCAAAGCCGCTTATGGAATATCTCCTCGATTATCTGACCCTTGACAATGCTCTTGTAATAATCATAAAGCGGCTTGTCGACCGCCTCTAAAAATTCATCAAAGGTCAGCGGGTAAATGTCGAGAAGATTGACCATTCCGACAGGATATGATTTGGGCTCTGCAAGAAGCGTCCCCAAAAGGCTGTCCGCAGCGATAATATGATACTCGCTTGCCTTCTCCTTGAAGTATTTCAGGGAATTGAGCGCCTCCGGACATTCCTGTATCTCGTCAAAAATAACAAGCGTCTTGCCGGGCAGGATTTTCTGCCCGTTAATCAGGGAAAGGAGTTCTATTATCCTCTGCGGATTCTTGTTTGATTCAAATAAGGATTTTAATTCGTCTTCTTCGTCAAAGTTGAAATATGCAAAGCTGTCATAGCAGGTCTGCCCGAATTCACGCATTATCCAAGTCTTTCCCACCTGCCTTGCGCCCTTTAGCACCATCGGCTTGCGTTCGGGATCGGATTTCCATTTTATCAGGTCATCAATAGCGTTTCTGCGCATTATATCGCCTCCAAAATCAGCTTGAAAATATTATAACACATTTTTAGCATCTTTTCAAGATGATTTTTACACATTTTTGTCGTGTTTTTAATGCCTTTGTGTCCACTTTTTATAACAGCAGACTTTTTATGCCGATTTCGGCACTTTTTTCTGCATAAAATCAATTTCGGGGCAGGCAGTATAGGGG
>CANQJB010000094.1 GCA_947624155.1 uncultured Clostridia bacterium | reverse complement strand
TCCTCGGCGGCTTTGTTGAAGCTGCCCGCCTCCGCGACCTTCATAAACGATGTGAAATTGATGTTATTGATGTTCATACCGTGACCTCGTTTCTGGGGAATATAGGTTAATTATACATCAATTTCGGCGAAATTGCAAGGGCTTTTAGAAGATAGAGCGTTAGATGGTTAGAGGATAGAAACGCTCGGCTGCACTTTCATGAACAATAGACATTTTAGACACAATAGACCCTATTGTGCTTATTGTGCTTATTGTTCACAAGGCTTGGGGGAAGCGCCTCTATCCTCTATCTTCTATTCATCTAACCTCTAATCGACGTTGATGATAACATAGTCCCGGTTGCCGAGCCCTATCTCCTCGCCCGCTTCGAGGACGTGAATGGCGTTCTGCCCCTCCATTCTGCGGACAAAGCTCTCGTTGCCCTCGGCCTCATAAATCAGGTCAACACACGCCTGATCGAGCGCGACGGGGTCGGTCGAGGCAAGTATGCCGATGTCGTGAATGTCCGGCTCCGCGGGGTTGCCGTTGCAGTCGCAGTCTATCGAAAGACGGTTCATCACGCTAATGAATAAAATATTCCCGTCGAGCGCGTCAACGACCGATTTCCCCGCGTCCGCCATTGATTCAAGGAAAGCGTCCTGATTGCCGCCCCACGGGCTGGTATGGCTTTTGCCTGCGGTATGGATCAGGCATTTGCCTTCCTGAGAACCGATTCCGATGGAAATATTCTTGATCGCCCCGCCGAAGCCGGCTATCATATGCCCCTTGAAGTGCGACAGCACCAAAAAGCCGTCAAAGTCGCCGAAATGAGCGCCGACGTAGTTTTCCGTGAGCTGATTGCCGCCGTTTACGGGCAGTATCATCGAGCCGTCCTCGTCCATAATGACAAAGCCCTTGCCGAGCGTGGTGAATCCGTGATCCTCCGCCACCTGATAGTGCATCGCCGTTTCACTGCGCGACCCGCCGTATGCCGTGTTGCACTCAACGATAGTGCCGTCGACGTGCTCGACCAAATCGCGTATCAAATCGGGGTCGAGGTAGTTCGAGGCAGGCGGCTCGCCCGTCGAAAGCTTGACCGCGATATTGTCGCCCGTCAGCTCGACCCCGAGCGCCTCGTAGACCTTCATAATGCCCTCCGGCGAGATGTCGGTGGTCATGTAGACTGCCGAGCTGCCCTCGGGGATTTCGGGAGCGTTGGCGACCTGCTCGGTCTCCTCGGGTTCGATTTCGGGGGCGGGGGTAGTCGCCGTCTCGGTAGTGGTTGCGGCCGTTGTTGATTCAGTAGTTGCTTCGGTCGCGGGCTCGGTGGCAGGTTCGGTCGCCGGCTCGGTAGCGGGTTCGGTTGTTGATTCGGTTGCAGGTTCTGTGGCTGATTCTGCAGCAGGCTTGGTCACGGGCTCTGTCGCCACGGTTTCGGAAGATGTCTCGGGTGGGGCATATTCCGAATCACCCGAAGAAAGAGTAAACTCGCCGACCTTGTGGGATTCGTGGTCCGAAACAGGCTCTTTCGCGCCCGACGCGCACGCCGTCAGCAAAAGGCAAGCGCAGAGGATTAAAGACAAAAGTTTTTTCATAATAGCTCCTTTCGCGGAGGGAAATATTGCTTCTGATTTGATTTTAGCATTAAAAAGCGCAATTCGGAAGTGCCGTTTGGTTCAGCAGTTATAACCGCAGGTACTAACAGAGGGCAGAAGTCAGAGGTCAGAAATCAGATTAGCACTTTCATGGATTTTCCGCACTTTCTATCTTCTAACCTCTATCCTCTAACATCTATCCTCCCAGAACTGCACTGCGTCATTTATCCACCCCTCGGCGACCGTTCCTGTGCCGAGCCCGAAACCGTGGGAAAGCCCCTCATAGGCGTGAAATTCGGTCGGGATACCGAGCGCGGACATGCTGTCGAGCCGCGATTTCATCGTCCGCCAGTTTGCGATGCCGTCGCGCGTCCCGACGCAGGCGTAGGTCGGCGGGTCTGAAGCGGAATAGTCGCCATGCCCCGTGTACTGCATAATCACCGCAGCTGGCTTTGGCAGATCGTCGCCGCCGAAATAGACAGTGCCGTAGGAGCCGACGTCGGCAGCCATTCTTGCGCCCGCCGAGCCTCCCCAGAGCGAGTAGTCGGAGGTATCGACGCCAAGTTCATCGGCATGCTCAAAAATAAAACTTATCGCCCGCGCCAAGTCTTCGTTCGCGGTGTCCCAGCCTGGGCGATAAATCAGCGCAAAGGCGTTGTAGCCCATCTTTGAGAGCTCAAGCGCGTGAGGGAAACTGTCGTGCATCGCGCCGACGTAGGCAAAACCGCCTCCGGCATTGCATACGGCAAACTTTTCTCCGGGATCGCCCTTGAAAAAGAACAGTCCAGTATCGGCTTTGTCGGGGTCTGCCGCTTTTTCTTCGTCGGTATAAATATCGTAAAAGATCGTCTCGCCCGCCTCGGCACGGGATTTCATGGTGTTGCAAATCTCAACCGTCTTGTCCGGGTCAATGTTTGAGTACCAAGTCAGGCGCAGGTCGCCCAAGGTTTTGCCGATCATATGCCCCTCGTCGACAGGGAAAATCAGCCTGCCCCAATCTCCGAAAGCGGGGTCGTTTATGACGTCCGAAATGGGGGTGTCAACAGTGTATGATGCGCTCTCGGCTTGCGCGGAATCATCACCCCTAAAAAACAGCGGCAGGGCGTTATAAAGATACTCCTGCACGGCGTTGAAGTCGTGATACCCGCCGTCTTTCTGATAGAAAACGTAGTGTTCTGGCGTGAAAATCTCCCGTGACAGCATTTCCTCCGCATCCTGAGTACCCACAGCGTGATAGATGAAGCATCCGCGCTCGTCAAGGTTTTCGTCATTTACAAGTTGCTCGATGAAGTCCACGTTGTCCTCAAAGCGGAAATCACCGTAGGTGCCATAGTACCAGCAGGAACCGCTCATCGGAAGAAAGTAATGAATATAATCGTAGTCATAGCAGAACTGGAGCCATGTGGTGACCGAACCGAGGGAGAAGCCGCCGAACTCCCGATGGTCGCGGGAGGCTTTTAAGTCCTCCGGGGAAGTGGATGCGGCGTAGGTGTGAAACTGCCCCTCAACCGCGGGCATCAGGTTCTCCTCAAAATCGCGGTGAAACTCCCTGAATTCGGCGATCGAGCTTGAAAAATCGGTGCGGCTGTTCTCGTTGTAAAACGTCGCGGAAACGATGATTATCGGGGGAATATCGCCCTTTTCGATTAAGTTATCAAACATATTTTTAGTCGCGGTGAAGTCGAAATATTCGCCCGCACGCCCGCCCCAGCCGTGCATTAAGTACAAAATATTGTACTGCCCATCATCAGATTCGTCATACCCGTATGGGGTATATACATAGGCGGTCTTGGTGATGTCCGACCCGTCGCGGACGTAGTCTTTCGAGGCGTAGTCGAGCCGCTCGACCTTGCCCTGCTCGTCGGCGGGAGAGGTATATTCGGCGGGAACAGCCTCCGTCCAACCTGTCTGCGGAATGTTAATTTTGGTTCCCTCCTCGGCAATATTTTCGGTTTCGGCAGGAGAATCCCCCGCGACAATTTCCGTCTCGGCAGACTCGACCCGCGAGATTTCCATGGCAGGTTCTGCCCCGCACGAACTCAAAACAACCGCAAAAGCGGCTAAAATCGCAAATTTTTTCATAGCAGACTCCTTGTTAGAGGATAGAAACGCCCGAAAAGACTTTTGCGGATTTCGCCTTTCCGATTTCTGACCTCTGACCTCTGTTTTCTATTATATCCCCTCGCCGCGCGCAAAGGAAGTCTTGATTGGTTCAGCAGTTAGAACCGGGAGTTATAACTGATTTTATACCTTTCGGCCCGTTTTTCTTCGCATACTCGCTCGCTCTTTGTCTGCGCTCATCGCTGTATGGTTCGGTCAGTCTGAACGACAGGCGACCTTTAGCTATCTCAAATTCCATGCAGCCAAGCTCGGGGTCGTCGTCAAGCAGCCTGCACTCGGTCGGGAACTTCTCGGCATAGGCGGCAAGCCGCTTTTTCAAGTCGGTGTTATGCGTGCGGACGTGAATCATTTCGTCCTTTTCGTTGAGCCAAATCTCCGTTGTCTTTTGGATTTTCGTAAGTCCTGTTTTCATAAAATTGACCTCCTGCTTAAATTTTTCTTGATTTTCAAAAGTAGGGCGTTTTTCGGCAATTTTCCTCGACTCTTGACCTGATAAAAATAAGGATTTGCTCGCCGAACGCCCTCATTTGATGAGTTTATTGTAAAGATTAAACCGAGCCGAAAAATGTGTTTTCTTCGGTCCTTGACTATAAATTCAGCTCTCTGCTGACGAGCGCGGAGTAGTAGCCATCCATAGTCGCAGGAGCGTTGTAAAGCGCAGTCAAAAGATACGCCCGAATGTTTCTGATTTCGGGTTTTGACCTCTCCATAGCGAAGATAACATACTCTATTTCTTTATTTCTTTTATAAGTATTTAATTGCGTTGGATTTTCCAACGTATGTTTTTCCAATGTTGGATTATCTAACGTTGGGTTTTCCGACGCAGGTTTTTCCACCTCCGGATTTTCCAGTTGTGGCTGCTCATAGATGACATACTCAATAGCCGACATTTTGCCCTTTTCATCTCTGCCCTGCCGTCTGACTATGTAACCTGCCTTTTCAAGCTCCCAGACAGCCGTCCGAATGGCGTCGATCTTTTCACGATTTATGAATGATAATCCCGCGAGAGTGTAACCCACTCCTCGGGGAGGGATAACATCTGCGGCAGCAGCCCTTTTGCCTTGAGCGACAAATTCTTGTCACGAAAATGATAGTTGCTCATGACGGTGAAGCCCGTGGTGTGTTCTACTCTGAATATTGACATAATTATCCTCCTAAATAAAAAATACCGCTCATGTTGAAACATAGCGGATGTTTTTATGCAGCAAAATCCCCCGCGATCTCCTTTCAGCGGGGGTTTGCAGATTTTCTTTTCGGTCAAAAAAAGAAGGACTAAACCTGAAGCCCTTTCGGGTCTTTCTGATTTAGTCCTATTATGGCACAAGAATCTTTTGTCACGACGCAGTTTACCTTGCCCGATTCAATGTCTGACATCATTCGCTGAAAGGCGGGTCTTTCAAATAATGAAGTAATGTAGCGATACGGAAGAAAAGCTAATAAAATCAATGGTTTTACGGGCAGCGAATAAACAGGTAATGTACAAATAAAACTGAATATGCACACAGGCGGCGTTTCTTATCCCATCGGGAGAAAAGAAACGCCGCTTTTTTGTATATCGAAAACCCCCGGCTCGGCCTGGGGTTCAAAAGAGCTTACAGCTATCAGTCTTGCAAATAAAACTCCTTTTGACTATACTAAGATTGCGGCTGCAACTGCAATGAAAGTCAAAAGGAGGTCATTACAACGTGAATGACATACACAGTTTATCACATTCAAAGTGGAATTGCAAGTATCACATAGTATTTGCACCAAAGTACCGCAGAAAGGTGTTTTACGGCACAAAAAGGCTGGAAATCGGTCAGATGTTAAGACAACTATGTAACTGGTACGGAGTAAATTTGTTAGAGGCAGAAGCATGTCCTGACCACATACATATCCTTGTGGAGATACCGCCAAAGCACTCAGTATCTTCGTTCATGGGATACCTGAAAGGGAAGAGCAGTATCATGATCTACAACAAGTGGGGAGATATGAAGTATAAGTATCG
>CANQJB010000093.1 GCA_947624155.1 uncultured Clostridia bacterium | reverse complement strand
CCCGGTTCGTCGATCAAGCCGCTTGCTTCCTATTCGCTCGCGGTCGACAAGGACTATATAACCTGGTCTTCTCAGTTCCTCGACTGCCCGCTTCTGATCGAAGACCCGTCCTCCGAAAACGGTTACAGAATCTGGCCGATCAACTATTCGACCTCGAGCGACCGCGGCAACTGGACTTATGAATACAACTTCACCTTCCAGTGTCTCCAACGCTCTTTGAACACCACCGCGGCGCAGATAGTCGAAATGCTGACGCCTGCGGCCTGCTTCGATCAGCTCTATTATAAGCTTCATCTCGACACTCTCGCTCTCTATCAGGACGGCAGCACCGACGTTGCGCGTTCGCCGATGTCGGTCGGCGCGCTGACAAACGGCGTCCGGCTTATCGACATCACATCTGCTTATGAAATCTTCGGCAACGGCGGACAGTATTATGAGCCGACATTTATTTCAAGAATCATCGACAACACCGGCGAGGTGATCTATTCACACAACTTTGTCGGCGAAATGGTCATTTCAGAGAGCTCGGCCTATGTTATGAACAGAATGATGGAAACGGTCGTTTCAAGCTCACGCGGAACAGGCCGCCTCGCGCGGCTCGACGGCGTTGAGCTGATCGCGAAGACGGGTACAACAAACGATTGGAAAGACCTCTGGTTCATCGGCTGTACACCGGAATATGTCACCGGCCTCTGGATCGGATATGACACTCCTGCTGACCTCGGGACCTCGGTCAGCTCGGCGAAGATTTGGAAAAACGTCTTCGGTGAAATCGCCGAATCGGGAACGCTCAAAACCTTCAAGAGTTCACCTAGCGTCGTTCAGAGGCAGTATTGCACCGAAACCGGCCTTATCGCCGGCAATAACTGCACCTCGACCTCTACCGGCTTCTATAAGAAGACGAACATTCCCGCCGTCTGCTCGGGTGACCATATCAAGCAGGACGTTCCAAACCACACCGTAATTGTCACCTCCGGCGTCGATACCGCGCACTATGAGGAGCTGACCGGCAATCACTACAATTATAGATTCGACATTTTGAGCGACGGAAGCTTTTAAAACGTTTTGAAGGGAGATTTTTATGCGACTTTGCTGCCCCTGCCACTTCGGGCTGGAAAGCGTCCTGAGCTTTGAGATCAAAAAAGCCGGCGGCGAGAACCTTTCTGTGACCGACGGCAGAATCAGCTTTGACGGCGACGCTTCGGTTCTCGCGCGTTCAAATATCCGACTTGCGACAGCCGAGAGGGTTCTGATCGAGCTCGGAAGCTTTAAAGCCGAGAGCTTTTCTGAGCTCTTCGACGGCGTTAAATCCCTTCCGCTTGAAAACTTTATCGGCTGTTATGACGCCTTTCCGGTCAAGGGCCACAGCTTAAAATCTAAGCTCCACAGCATTCCCGATTGCCAGTCGATAATCAAAAAAGCCGCAGTAGAGCGGCTAAAAAGCAAATATCACATCAACAGCTTTGAAGAGACCGGCCCGCGGCATCAGATTCAGTTCAACATTCTGAAAGACGTCGCAACAATATATCTCGATACCTCAGGCGAGGGGCTTCACAAGCGCGGCTACCGCAAAAATTCAAACGACGCGCCGATCAAAGAGACTCTCGCGGCGGGGATAGTCGATCTCGCGAGGGTCAGAGGCGGAAGCGTCGTCTGCGACCCGATGTGCGGCAGCGGAACGATTCTGATCGAATCAGCTTATAAGGCGCTCGGGATCGCCCCGGGACTCAAAAGAAGCTTTGAAGCCGAAAAATGGGACTGCTTCCCCGCCGAAATCTGGCATAACGAGCGAAACGCCGCGAAAGAAGACATAAGGCAAAACGACTTCAAGGCGTTCGGCTTTGATATCGACCGGTTCGCGGTCGAGCTCAGCAGATCAAACTGCGCCGGCGCGGGAGTCGGAGACAGGGCGGTAATCGAGCGCAGGGCGATAAAGGACCATGTTCAGATTCCCGGCGCAATCACGATCTGCAACCCGCCTTACGGCGAGCGTATGCTGGAGCTGCGTCAGGCTGAAGACCTTTACAGAAAAATGGGGCAGGTTCTGAGGCCGTCGAAAGATAACCCCTGCTATATAATTTCGCCGCACGAAGAATTTGAGAAGCTATTCGGCAAAAAGGCCGACAAAAAGCGTAAGCTCTACAACGGAATGCTGAAATGTCAGCTCTATATGTATTATCTCTGAACAATTTCGCCGAGAAGATACCCGCTTTCAGCGGAAATTATTCTGACATCTCTCATCTCGCGGAATAGAGTATCTGTAAATCTTTTCACCTTTACAACCTGATAATTTGAAGAATGTCCCTGATGAAAATCGGGGGCTTTTTCTTTTTCAAACAGCACCTGCTGAACGCTGCCGACTAGCGATTTGCTGTAAGCTGTCTTGCTTATTCCAACCGCCTCAGACATCATTTTAGCGCGGATTTCCTTAATAGGCTCGGGAATTTGATCGGTGCGCTTTGCGGCAGGAGTGCCTTCGCGAATTGAATAGGGGAATATGTGAGCGTCCGCAAAGGCGATTGACTTTACAAATTCGTGCGACTCCGAAAAGTCCCTGTCGCTTTCGCCCGGGAACCCGACCATGATGTCGGTAGTTACGGCACAGCCGGGGAACCTGTCGCGAAGAAGCCGGACGATTTCGGAATAACTGCTTCGGTCATATTTTCTTCGCATTTCGCGCAGCGTTTTATCACAGCCGCTTTGAAGCGCAAGGTGAAAATGAGGGCAGAGGTTCGGGATCTCCGCCAGCCTGTTGATAATGCTCTCGCTGAGCTCCTCCGGCTCCAGCGAGCCGAGCCTGATCCTTGCGGCGCCGCTAAGAGATATCGCCTTGACCGCATCCGCCAGGTCATATTCCGTGTTTTTGCCGTAGTCCGAAAGATTTATACCGACCGCGATAAGCTCCTTGTGTCCCGCCGCGGCAAGAGTCTTCGCCTCCTGCCTGATCTGATCGAGCGTCTTAGATCGCGAGCGCCCGCGCGCGTAGGGGATAATGCAGTAGGAACAGAACCTGTCGCAGCCGTCCTGAATCTTGATAACCGCGCGGGTCTTTTTTGCAATAGCGCTCAGCGATTCCGAAGCCGGATAATCTCTGCCGATATCCTGTATATCGGCAATTTTCAACCGGCTTTTAACATAGTTTTCAACCGCGCTCGGTAGCGACTGTTTATTTCCGCTGCCGAAAATTATATCCGCCTCGGGGAGCGTTTCGGCGCAGTCGGGAAAAGCCTGCGGATAACAGCCACAGAGCGCGATTATAGTTGTCGGATTTTCCCGCCTGATACGGTGGACGAGCTGCCTGAGCTTCAGATCGGACTGAGAGGTGACTGTGCAGGAATTTATTACACAGACATCTGCCGAGGCAAAATTCACGGCGCTCAGCCAGCCGCGGCTCTCAAAGCTTTGGCGCAAAAGCTCGGTTTCATATTGATTTACCTTACAGCCGAAGGTATAAAACCAGACACGCATCGACGTCACCTCGAATAAAATTTCAAACACATTGTAGCACAAAATTAAAAAAATGTAAATTGTATTTAAATACGCTTGACAGCTTTTTTTAAGACTGCTATACTGTTATCAAACAGCTATCAGGAGGTAATATTTATGACTGCTTTAACTATAAGACTCAACACAATAAACGACGTCAAGGACTTTGTCAACGCCGTGACCCTCTGCGACTACGATGTCGATCTCGTTTCGGGGAGATATGCGATCGACGCCAAGTCGATAATGGGCATTTTCAGCCTTGATCTATCAAGACCTGTCGAGATGATCATTCACACCGATGAGTGCGGCTCACTTCTCGAAAAGGTTCAGAAATTTGTGGAAAAGTAATTTTACAGCCTAAAAAACTAAGCATAGCCGCCATCAAAACGGCTATGCTGTTTTTTTATCCGAAATACACCTCGTGCCACACAAGGAATGTGTAAACGGTCCAGATCTTGCGCGAATTGTCATATTTACCGTCGCGGTGCTGATCCAAAAGCTCCACAAGCCTGTCGGTGTTGAAGAACTTTTGCGCGCGGCTGCTTTCAAAGGCTTCTTTGACCTTGTTATAATACTCGTCTTCCTTGAGCCATACCCGAATCGGAACCGGGAATCCGAGCTTCTTTTTATTAGCGGTCAGAGGCGGGCAGGCCGCAAGAGCCGCCTTTCTCATCGCAAATTTTGTATTTTCTTTAGTGACGCGGTATCTTGTCGGAATTTTCTCCGCAAGCGCCATCACCTTTCTGTCGAGGAAGGGGACTCTCAGTTCAAGAGAATTTGCCATCGACATCTTGTCGGCTTTTAGAAGTATATCGCCGGTCATCCAGAGGTTGAGGTCAAGATACTGCATCTTTGTAACGGAGTCTTTATCGGAAACTCTGTCGTAAAAAGGTTTTGTAATCGCCACAGCGTCGGGGGCGTCTGTCTTTATTTTGAGAATTTTTTTGCGCTCCTTTTCGGAGAAAATATATGCGTTGCCGATAAAGCGCTCTTCGAGGTCCTTGCCGCGCCGGATGAGGAAATTCAGCCCTCGGTGCGCCGGAAGAAGCGAGGCGCATTTTCCGATGCAGCGGCGGATCGGGCGGGGGATCTTGTTATAAATCGCGACGTCGTCCGGTTCTTTATAGATATTGTAGCCGCCGAAAATCTCGTCGGCCCCCTCGCCCGAAAGAACGACCTTGACCCGCTCTGAGGCGAGCTTGCAGACAAAATAAAGCGCGATCGCGGCAGGGTCGGCGAGCGGTTCGTCCATGTGATACTGAATGTTCGGGAAGTTTGACCAATATTCCTCCGGGGTTATTATCTTCGAGATATTTTCCTTGCCGATAAATTTTGAAAATTCTTTAGCATAGCCGATTTCGTTGTATTTTTCGTCTTCGCCGAAGCCGACGGTAAAGGTCTTGTCGACATTCGCGACAGCAGCGACATAGCTCGAATCGACGCCGCTTGAAAGAAAGCTGCCAACCTCGACGTCCGCAATTTTATGCGCCTCAACTGAGTCGCGGAAGGTCTCTGAAATGCGTTTGACCCATTCGTCGAGATCAGGCTCCTCGTCGGCGTTGAAGTTGATATCCCAATAGCGCTCTGTTTTGAACTCGCCGTCCTTATAGCTGAACCAATGTGCCGGCAGAAGCTTATAAACTCCCTTGAAGAAGGTCTCCTCACAGGGGGAATACTGGAATGTCAGATAGTTTTCAAGAGCGGCAGTATTCAGCTCCTTTTTGAAATCGGGGTGCAGAAGAAAGCTCTTGATCTCCGAGCCGAAGATAAAGCTGCCGCCCATTTGGGTATAATACATCGGCTTGATTCCGAAGAAATCGCGCGCGCCGAATATTTCGCGGGTGACGCTGTTCCAGATAATAAACGCGAACATTCCGCGCAGCTTCGGGAGCACATCCTTGCCCCATTCCTCATATCCGTGGAGAAGTACCTCGGAGTCGGTGTTGGTGGAAAAACAGTGTCCCGCGGCGATAAGCTCTTCTCTTAAAGACTGATAGTTATATATCTCGCCGTTGAAGGTCAGAACCAGTGTCTTATCCTCGTTATAGAGCGGTTGAGAGCCGGTTGAAAGGTCTATGATCGAAAGTCTGCGAAAGCCTAGAGCAATTCCGTCGTCGATATACTGCCCGCCGGAATCGGGGCCGCGGTGGCGGATCGAGTCCATCATATGACTGATGACAGCCTCAGCGTTGTCAATTTTGTTGGTAAAGCCTACTATTCCGCACATTTCAAGTTATCTCCTTATATGTAAGATTAAAGAATTATTCCGTAATTATTTCTATATTCCTGCTGATTTTGATACGAGCAAAAAGCCTTTCTTTATCGGTTTAGACCTCTTCAAGCAACCGACAGCGCAATTCATATAAAGCTGTTTTATTTGAATCCCAAG
>CANQJB010000092.1 GCA_947624155.1 uncultured Clostridia bacterium | reverse complement strand
TCACCTGCAAGAATGATGCAACTCACGTTGAGACCATTCCTGCAACCGTCACCGGTGTTGTAACTTCCCGCGGCGACTGCGTAACCAACGGCGTAACCACTTACACCGCTACGGTCGAGTTCAACGGCAAGACTTACAGCACTACCAAGGCTGTTACCGACGTTCGCGCGGCCGGACATCAGTTCGCGATGACTGTCGACAGCACCGGCCACTGGATGGTTTGCTACAGATGCGGTATCAGAATCAATATTGGCGGACACACTTTCGCTAATGGCGTCTGCACTACCTGCGGACTTATGCAGCCTTCTGTCGGACAGTTCGTTCCTGACACGCCTGTTGACACCGAGCCAGTAGAAGTCACAACCGCTACCGAGTCGACCGATCAGGCTTCTGACGACGAGCAGGTTGATGTCAACGACACTCCCGACGAGCCCGCTGCTCCTGACGAGACTCCTGCTGACTATAACCCCAGCACCGGTATTGCGTTCTCCGTTATGGCAATTGTCATGGCGGCAGCCGCTACCGTGATCTCCAAGAAGAGATAATTGCATGAATCAAAGTCCCCGAGGCTTCGGCTTCGGGGACTTTTCTTGCTTTTTCGCAGCGGTTGTGCTAGAATAGATATTCAGAAAGGGGAGTGCTTTAATGAAGAAGATTGCAAGCTTCACCGTCAATCACGACAAGCTCAAAAAGGGTATGTATATCTCCCGCATCGACGGCGACGCCGTTACTTATGACATCAGAATGAAGATCCCGAACGGCGGAGACTATCTCGGAACCGGCGAGATGCACACCTTTGAGCATCTTTTCGCGACCTTTGCCCGCAACAGCAGTCTCGGCGGCTCGGTGATCTATGTCGGTCCGATGGGCTGCCGCACCGGGTTTTACCTCGTGATGCGCGACGCCGCTGACAGTGCGCAGACCATTTCAATGGTCAGGGAGGCGTTTGAGTTTATCGCCGGCTTTGAGGGCGAGATCCCCGGGGCGAAGCGCGAGGAGTGCGGGAACTATCTCGACCACGACCTTGCGGGTGCGAAGCGCGTCGCCGCGGATATGTGTGCAGTCCTTCGCGGCTGGACGCCCGAAAAGCTCAAGTATGAAGAATAGTTATTAAAAAATCCGGAGTCAAAGCTCCGGATTTTTGTGTTATATCCCTCATCCCTCATTCATGATCTCGCAGTAGAAGTCCTCCTTCGGCGGCGGGGTCATCGCGCCGCTTTCGATTGCGATTTTGAAAACGTGGTCGAGCATCGACCGGGACGTGAATTCATGGGCGAAGCGCATCGCGTCCTTATTGAGGTGCTTCGGGAAGAGCCTGATATACCCGTCGGCGTATTTTTTGCTGATTTCGGCGACCGATTCCCTGAGCGGGTCGAGCGCGCCGTGGGCGATCTCGCAGAATCTGCCGTATTCCTCGCGGTTGAGATAGGGTATGTTTGAATAGAAGCTCCCGTTTTCGTCCTTGCGGATAATTCCGCATTCGATCGCCTTGGTGAAGTCCTCGGAATTGGTCTGCTCTGCCCCGACTGTGAGCTTTCTCGCCGCGTCGAGCCATTGTACCTGCGGCATGATTCCGAAGTTGAAAAGCCCTTCCGCTCTCCAGTTGGTCCAACTGAGGCCGAGCAGATGACCGTCGCCGCCGACGCCGTGAAATCCGATGCCGGAGTAGTGCTTTTCGTTTTCCGAACGGCCGATATATCTCCAACGGTAGCCGTCATAGTTCGGCTCGATCGGCGGATAGTCGACCGAGATGTCTGAAAACGCTATCCTCGTTGCCTTTAACGAATAGGCATAAATTAGCTGCTCCTTCGTCTTTCGGGCAGTATAATGGCCGAGCTCGACCGCCTTGTCGGCAACAGTCCCTAACGCCTCGATAAGCCTGTCGGCGATCGGTCTGACCAGCTCGCGGCTGTTGATATCGTATTCGGCAGCACTGTCGGTCAAGATTATAATGTCGGCAAGATATTTTCCCTGCGGCTGCTCGATAACCGCCCTGCGGTTAAGCAGGTTTTTGATGCTGTCCTCGATGTAATAGGCCGGAACGCCGAGCGTGTCGGCAAGGCTTTCGACAGATTGCGGCGTTTCGCGGCAGTTCCAGATTATCTGCTTTGAGAGAGCGTCGCTGATAAATTCCGACGGAAACGGTTTTCCGTATTCGTCGTCGTATTCGCCGCTGCCGTAAATGCCGATGTAAAAGCTTCGGTTGGGCTTTAATGCTGATTCGCGCATATTGTTGATCTCCTTTCTGAGCTTTTCCCGCCCCGCGGAAAGTCGCCATGTAACGGTGCCTTCGGGTATTCCGAGCCGGCGGGCGATTTCCTTTGTTGAAAGTCCGTCGTAGTAATAGAGAACGATGATGTCGCGGTAGATCGCCGAGAGCATCGCAATTTTTCGGCGGAGGTTTTCGGCCTCCTCCTCGTCCTCGACGCTGTATTTGTCGTCGAGCGACAGCTCCTCCGGCATATCATAGACAAACATCGCGCGCTGTCTGCCCTGATGCCGCCGGAAGGTCTTTGTGACGTTTTCGGCAATTCCCCAAAGAAACGGTTCAAAGCTTTGCTCGTCGCGAATATTCGGCAGCTTTCTTAAAACCGTCAGCAGAATCTCCTGAGAAAGGTCGTCCGCCTCGTCGCGTGTATATGTCCTTCTGACCGCATAGCCGTAGACCCTCTCGACATATTCCTCTAAAACCTTTGGGCTGATCACCTTAAATCACCGTCCTCTGACAGTAAAGTGCTCCGAAAGGGGAATTCATTGGCTATTTTAGCAGTATTTTCTGTAATTTTCAATAATATTTTGGATTCAATCAAAAACTTACCTAAAAGCACTTGAATTTTACAAAAAAATATATTATACTGTCAGTGTGAGCAAACAGTATAAATTTTTTTGACAGAAAGGAAATGATTTGTGTGAAATATCCGTTTCAGAATCCCGATCTCGACCTTGAAACAAGAGTCAAAGACCTCGTTTCGCGGCTGACTCTCGACGAAAAGATCAATATGCTCTCCACCTGGCAAAAGGGAGTCGAGCGCCTCGGAATCAATGATTGGCACATCGGGGCCGAAGTCGCGCGGGGATATGTCTCCCGCCGCCCCGAGATCACGACGACCGTCTTTCCCCAGCCGATCGGCATGGCGGGTATGTTCGACCCCGAACTGATGGAAAAGCTCGGAGAAATCGCCGGAATCGAGGCGAGGATACTCCATTCCCGCAATCCGCGCACAAATCTGATGCTCTGGGGGCCGACCGTCGACGCCTGCCGCGACCCGCGCTGGGGCAGAAACGAGGAAAGCTACGGCGAGGACCCCTATCTGACCGGTCAGATGTCGATCGGCTACACAAAGGGAATGGCCGGCAGCGACCCGGTCTATATGAGAACTATCCCTACCTTAAAGCACTTCTTCGCCAACAACAATGAGGAGCGCCGCGGCTCCTGCGACGCAAATCTCGAGCCGCGCACCAAATACGAATATTACTATGAATTCTTCCGCCCGTCGATCGAAGAGGGCGGCGCCCGCTCGATGATGACCTCTTATAACTCTGTTTCCGGCGTTCCGGCGATAGTGAACCCCGAGCTGAGAAGCATCGTCAAGGATCAGTGGGGGCTTGATTTTGTCGTCACCGACGGCGGAGACTTCACCCAGAATGTCCATGCGCATCATTATTCCGACACCCACGCCGAGACAATCGCGCTCGCGCTCAAAGCCGGAAACGATATAATGACCGACGGCGGCGACGTCGTCGCGATAGCCGCGCGCGACGCTTTGGCAAAGGGAATGATGACCGAGGAGGATATCGACCGCTCGCTCTGCGACAGCCTCAGAGCCCGGTTCAAGCTCGGCGAGTTCGACCCGAAGGAGCGCAACCCCTATTCCGACCCCGACCCCGCGCTAATGGACTGCGCCGAGCACCGCGCAACCAACCACCGCGCCGCGCTCGAGCAGATGGTTCTTTTAAAAAACGACGGCGCTCTCCCGCTCAAAAAGGGCGTCAAAATCGCGCTGATCGGCGATATCGGCGACAAGAACTATATGGACTGGTACACCGGCTATTCGAGCTATAATATCTCGATTCTTGACGGCCTCAAGGCCGAGTTCGGCGAGGAAAACGTCGTCTTTGACGACTGCCACGACCATGTCGCGATCCGCTCGAAGCTAAACGGAAAGTTCCTTTGCGCCGGCGGCGAAGGGATTATCCGCGCCTGCGCCGAAACGCCGGACGCCGACTCTACCTTTGCAAAGGCCGATTGGGGCGGCGAGGTGACATATAAGGTCATTTCGAGCGGGAAGTTCTTCACCGCCGAGACGATGAAGGCCGATTCCGATACGACCTTCCGTTGGTACACCCAGGAGATTCTGAGGCCCTCAGAGTCGAAGGACGGAATCACATACACTACCTATTTTAAGCGCCAGGTCCTCGGCGTTGCCGCCGACGGGACTTTGGAGCAGGTCGACCCGCGTGAAAAGAGCGCCGACAGGCTCTTTGAGGAGGTTCTGATTTCGAGCGGAGCCGAAAGGGCCGCGAAGCTCGCGAAGGAGGCCGACGTTGTGATCGTCTGCTGCGGCAACGACCCGATGATAGTCGCCCGCGAGTGCTATGACCGCACCACCCTCGCGCTGCCGCCCCACCAGACCGAGATAGTAATGGCCGCCGAAAAGGAGAATAAGAGAACGGTTATGGCAGTCGTTTCGAGCTACCCATACTCTATTGTCAGCGAGAGCGAGGCAGTTCCGGCAGTGATTTACAGCTCCCACGCCGGCCCCGAGCTCGGCAGCGCTTTCGCCGAGGTTATCTGCGGAAAGTACAACCCCGCCGGCAGGCTCGCCCAGACATGGTATCGCAGCGAGCACGAGCTGCCCTCGATCTTCGATTATGACATAATCAAGAACGACATGACCTATCTCTATTACAAGGGCGACCCGCTCTATCCGTTCGGCTACGGTCTGAGCTATTCAAGCTTCAAATATTCCAATTTCGGCCTTGAGCGCCGCGACGGGAAAACGGTCGTTTCGTTTGACCTCAAAAACATTTCGGAGGTCGATGGCGAGGAGATCGCGCAGGTCTATTTCAGAGCGGTGAATCCGCGCGTAAAGCGCCCGCTGAAGCAGCTTTGCGCATTCAGAAGGCTAAGGCTCGCGGCGGGAGAGTCGAAGCGCCTGAGCTTTGATATCAAGGACAGGGAGCTCAGATTCTATGATGTGACCCGGGACAGGTTCTGCGTCGAAAGCGGAAGATATGAGTTTATGGCAGGAGCGTCCTGCGAGGATATCCGCCTGCGCGGGTTTATGGACATTCGGGGCGAGAGGATTCCCTCGCGCGATCTCGGTGTGACCACAAAGGCGATAAACTATGACGACAAGGTCAGGACAAAGATGATGTTCGCGAAATATCTCTGCCGAAACTACATGAGCGGCGGCGAGCTGATCTTCAGAAACGTCAAATTCAGAGCCGAGAAGTCGATCGAGCTCAGATATTCGACCGGCGGCCGCGGCGGCAGGATCAGGGTCTACTGCGGCGACGAGCTGATCTGTGAGGAGATGATCCCCGGGACCGCGAGCGCGAACGATTTTGTCTATGCGACGGTAAAGCTGAAATCCCGCCGCGGCGTCCATGATCTCAGGCTCGCCCTCGACGGCGTGAACCTTCTGGAATTTAAAATGGCATAAATCGCGGCAAACAAAACCCGGCGGGGCTCGTTGAGAGTCCCGCCGGTGGTTTTATTTGAGAGTATATGAGCTTTTAATATTGGTATAAAAAGAATAGCGATATAAGCCTAACGGCTTATGGCGCTGGTAATGTCAAGTATTTTTCGCAAATTCATATAGAATGAAGTAAAATTTTTGGATTATATCCCTCGGCATGCCGAGGGGCAGTTTAACGATTTGAAGCAATACCGTGGAACTATTCCGCGGCCTCACCAAGATATTTCATACACAAATATCTCTTGCACCCCCAATCCTTGCCGGCGACATAGCGAAGTCTCGCGCAAACGAGC
>CANQJB010000091.1 GCA_947624155.1 uncultured Clostridia bacterium | reverse complement strand
TAATTATCATTCCACTAAATAAGGGGGTAAGTATAATGTCTGCTATAAGGAGAACAAAAGAAGAAAAGCCGGTGCTGGCTATTTGCTATGATTTTGATAAAACGCTTTCGCCGACCGATATGCAGGCTCAGGGATATATTCAGGCAGTATACGGCGACGATGTTCCGTCGTTCTGGAAAGAATCGAATCAGATGGCGGAAGACAACGAGATGGATACTAACCTTGCTTATATGTACATGATGGTCCGAAAGGTTCATGGGCATATTGTTTTAACCAAAAAGACCTTGGAGGAATACGGCTCTAAGGTGACCTTATTTCCCGGCGTAGAGGAGTGGTTTCAGCGCATTAAAGATTACGGAAGTGAGCATAATGTAATCGTTGAGCATTATATCATTTCCTCGGGTTTAAGGGAAATGATAGAAGGAACATCAGCGGCAAAAAGCGGCAGCTTTGAAAAAATTTACGCAAGCTACTTTATGTATGATGACGATGACGTTCCGATTTGGCCTGCACAGGTGATCAATTATACAAATAAAACTCAGTTTCTTTTCAGAATCGAAAAGGGAGTTCTTGACATAAACGATTCCGGAGTAAACGATTATTTCCCCGATGAAGATATTCGCGTTCCGTTCAGAAATATGGTTTACATAGGCGACAGCGATACTGATATCCCCTGTATGAAGTTAGTTAATTCATACGGCGGGCATTCGATAGGAGTATTCAA
The DNA here is from genome assembly GCA_947624155.1 of uncultured Clostridia bacterium. GTDB lineage: Bacteria > Bacillota > Clostridia > Oscillospirales > Ruminococcaceae > Faeciplasma. The sequence goes on along the minus strand of CANQJB010000091.1, from coordinate 5,312 downwards.
CAATGATACTCTTGATAAAACCAAAGTCTTTAAGATGTTTCGCGATAACCGCATTAAATTCTTCGCGCCTGCGGACTACACCGAGGGTTCGGAGCTTGATATATTGGTGAAATCCATCATTGACCGAACCGAAACGAACGAGAAGTTAGAGGACATTTATTACAGGTGCAAGGAAGAACAGGTTAAGAACGATGTGATTGAAAATGACCAAGAGAATAAGCGCAAAAGGTTGGACCTGATCCTGTCATTGGACGGAAGCGGAAGCTTTGCTACCACCCATACTCTGATAAGGCAGCTGCTGAGCATTGACCCGCGGGAGTGGACTGCCGACGAGATTGAAATGCTGATGAACGTTGCGCTTAACAATAATCAGGTTCAGTATATTATCAATGATTGGGATGTAAAATCGTTCTATAAATCACTTTTAGACATATCTGCACAAACCGCAGCCTCAATAGAAGTTGAAACTCTGCTTGACGGATAATATGCAAGCTATTGTGCCGGGGCAGCAAGGCAAAACATATAGCTCGAAACGCCAAAAGACCGAAGCAGCCCGCTTCGGTCTAAAACTATCATCAGTTAATTCATATGCCGGAGGCAGTTAATGTTCTTCATCAAAAAGCTGATTTTAAATCATAAAAACAAAGTCACCGCAAGAAATTCAAAGTGCGACAGTCTTATCTCACAGATAGACGACGCGCTTAAGTCGTTTGATGCATTGTTTGAAGATGAAAATACTTATATCGACCATTCCAAAGTTGAAGAATGGTTTTCGCGATACTCTCATCTTCAGAACTCAAAGCTCACAGACGACGCCGATTTAAGGAAAGCCAAGAATTACAAAACTTTTGTTGACAGGCAAAACGATCTTCGCCGCATTTCAAATTCGCTGGGCAGTCTGATTTCGGAGCATAACGACAAAGTGGCAGAAGCAAAGCTCAGGGAAGCTTATTTGCTTATAGGCGACGTTGAGGGAAGAAAACTCGACCGCCAGCAGATGATGTGCGTTATAAAAGAGGCGCATAATCAACTTGTCATAGCGGGGGCCGGAACCGGCAAGACTACCACCATCGTCGGAAAGATAAAATATCTTCTGAAATCGGGCAAATATAAGCCCGAGGATATACTCGTGCTGTCGTTCACCAATGCCTCCGCGAGCGAAATGAAGCAGAGGATAGTAAAAGAAACGGGCTGCGACATCGCTGTCTCTACTTTTCACAAGCTCGGTTTGAATATTATAACCAATGTGAGCGGAAAGGTGCCGAAGATTACAACTTTAAATCTTCAGAAATTTGTAAGGGAGCAACTTAGTAAGCTTATAAATGATCACAAGTATCTTGAGCTCTTAAGCAAGTATTTGTATTACAATCACGTCGTATCAAAGTCGGAATTTGATTTCAGATCCCAGAAGGAGTACGATGAATATCTGAAACTCAATCCTCCTACGACTTATAAAAAAGAAGCCGTTAAAAGCTACGGTGAAATGGATATTGCAAACTTTCTTGCTTTAAACGGCATAAATTATGTCTATGAACAACCATATAAGATAGATACCAGCAGTGCAGAATACGGTCAATATAAGCCCGACTTTTATCTTCCCGACTATGATATTTATATCGAATATTTCGGCATAAATAAAAACGAAGAGGTGCCGGCATATTTTGCGGGCTCTCACGGCAAGACTGCCTCACAGGCGTATCGGGACTCTATGGCTTGGAAACGCGAAATACATACTTCAAACGAAACCGTGATGATCGAGTGTTTCGCTTATGAAAAGTTTGACGGAACCTTGCTTAAAAATCTTGAAAAGAATCTTATAGCGCATTCGGTAAGTCTTAATCCGCAATCGGCAGAGGAGCTATGGGAAAACATCTCTTCAAACGACAACTCGCTGCTTGACGGCATTATAGAGCTTTTCCAGACGGTTATAAATCTTATCAAGAGCAACGGCTATACGATTGATGATGTCAGAAAAATAAATTCGGGATATTATGCTCAAAGCAATAACATGATACTGTCTTTAATTGAGCCTATTTACAATTCATATTGCCAATATTTAAATGAACATGATGAGATAGATTTTAACGATATGATAAATTCCGCGACCGCTTTGGTCAGATCCGGAAAGTATGTAAATCCGTACAAGTGCGTTATTGTAGACGAGTATCAGGATATATCGAAATCGAGATTTTTGCTCCTTAAAAGTCTTCGTGAATCCTCAGATTACGACCTGTTTTGCGTCGGAGACGACTGGCAGAGCATTTACAGATTTACAGGGAGCGATATCGGATATATCGTAAACTTTGATAAATATTGGGGTGCTACCGAAATAAGCCGAATAGAAACTACATACCGTTTCCCGCGGCAGCTAATTGAAATAAGCAGCAGCTTTGTTATGCAAAATCCCTCGCAGTTGAGAAAGGATATGCGCGGAAATTCTGAATCAACCGGCTGTGCCATAGGCGAGATAAACGGCTATACCGAAAAACTTGCAATCGAATTTACCGTTCAGAAGCTCGAAGAGCTGCCCAAAAACAGCACGGTTTATTTCATAGGAAGATACACTTTCGATGTAAAACTTCTGGAAGAAAACGGCTCGCTCGAATGTAAGTATAACAATGTCAGCAAAGAACGCGAGGTCAAGTATGCAAAACGCCCGGACCTGAAAATGAGCTTTGTCACCGCCCATAGGTCGAAGGGCTTGCAGGCAGATTATGTTTTTATTATCAACAACAAGGATTCAAGAATGGGATTCCCGAGCAGAATCCAGGACGCGCCGATACTCGATCTTTTACTTGAAAACTGCGACCAATATCCGTATGCCGAAGAGCGCAGGCTGTTTTATGTGGCGCTGACAAGAGCTAAAAAGAAAGCCATCATAGTGACGGTAAAAGCACACGAGTCTGAGTTTGCAAAGGAGCTCATCGGCAGATATGGAGAAGTGCTTAAGCGAGAACGGTTTGAATGTCCTCTTTGCGGAGGCAGACTGGTAAAACGCTCGGGACCTTACGGCGAGTTTTTCGGCTGTTCCAACTACCGCACGACCGGGTGCAGGTTTAAAAGGAAGATATATAGAAAAGAGCAGGTAACATAAAATTCAAGTGGATTCGATTCAGAAAAAAGACCGTCGCCACCCGCCCCGGTCTTTTCCCATCTCATCTCCATATTCCCACCTCACAAGCCGTTTCCCACTTCTATCCACAACCGTTCTATTTTGTTACTGCCGTATGCACCGTACTCTTAGAAATTCCGAACTCGTGAGCCGCCTGTCTGACGGTAGCCTTATGCTCGATTATGTATTCCCCCAAAATAACGGGACGTTCGCTGTCTTTAGGTATTGTGCTCAATACGCTCACTCCCAATAGCTTTTTGTAAAGTATATGGGAGCCGGGCGCGTTTTATTCCGCGCCGAGGGCGATGATCCATCCGATTCAAAAAGACAGATTCAGTGAGCTGAAATGTGAGATACGCAGCAGCAAATATCACTCCTGCTATATCTCTCCGACCGCGAGAAGATTGTCCTTTCCCATGCCGCAAACATACGGATTTGAATCATATTGATAGCAAAAATCCAGAAAACTCTCTTCTGCTCCGGATCTGACATCAGTTTGACCAGAATCTCTCGCGGAATCGTGCGGCCGTATGCGCCGGGGCCGGACAGTTGAATATTCCTGACCCCAAAACCGCGCAAAATGTTCTCCAATTCGTCCGAAATAAAGGTATATGTAATGCACTATGGACCATTTCCGGCATCATATTCCTCGATCTCCTGCTGACCGCCGAGCAGTCCGTCGGCCATCACCTTTTCCGCATTCTGCCTGTCAAAGCGAAAATCCCGTATCATCTTTTCGCGATTGGCAACGCTCCACTGCACGAACGGATCTTCGCATTTCTCATCAAGAATAAACTGCGTTTTCTGCACGGGATTGCACAGATACGGCAGTGTACCCAGCCTGCTCGAAACGCTGAACGCCACGCGCTTTTTCGTCATTCGCACAAGGTTTCCGATCACCTGATTCTGATTCGGATAAGTATATGAGATCGGCGCATCGAATGACATGACCAAATCAAAAGATCTATCAGCATATTTATCTAATTCTTCAAGCGCGCCCTTTTCTATCCTTTTCCAGTCGCTTAATTATCCCTCTCATCACAGCAATCGCCGCAACAGCCAGAACGATCTCCGCCGTAAACTGCGCATACGCGAGCCCGTAGAGCGGGAACAGCTTATTCAGCAGGACCAGCGCCGGTATCTCAAGCACAATTTTCCGCAGTATCGCAAAGAGCAGCGCATTTTTGCCGAGCCCGCAGGACTGGAAAACGCCGACGCCGAGAAAATCCATGCACAAAAACGGCATCGCAAGGCAGAGACCGCGCAGGAATTTCGTGCCGTAGGCGACGACTGCCGGGTTCTCCATAAACATCGCCGAGAGCCGCCCCGCGCCGATGTAATATCCGACCGTCACCGCCGCCATAAACGCGGCGATAATTTTTCCGGCAAAAAGGATCGTCTTCTTCATTCTGCCGACGTCGCCCGAAGCGTAATTATACCCCACGAGCGGCATGATTCCCTGAGAGAATCCGAGCGCGATCTGTACCGGTATCATATTGAGCTTTTGCGAGATTCCCATCGCTGCGACCGCGTCGGAGCCGAAATCTGCGGTAAAGTTGTTTAAGACCGTCATGCCGGTCACATTCAGAAGATTCTGTATCGAAGCGGGTATTCCGACCGCGCATATACCGAAAATAATTGACCTGCTGAGCTTTAACTTTTTCGGACTTATGCAGACATATGTCCTGCCGCGCTTTACATATAGCAGAATAAAGAAGTAGCAGCAAGCCGCGCAGTTTGAGATAAACGTCGCGAGCCCCGCGCCCGCCGCGCCCATTCCGAGGCCCCACGGCAGAATGAAAATCGGGTCGAGGATAATGTTTAAGATGCAGCCGCTCATCGTGCCGATGCTCGCGTGGAGCGACGCACCCTCGCTGCGAACCAGATAGGCGAGCACGACGTTGAGTATAGACGGCACCGCCCCGCAGGTGACCGTCCATTTTAAGTATGCGGACGTCGCGGCGGAGGTTGTCGAATCCGCGCCGAGGATCCCCAAAAACGGCGTGCGCAGCAGGGTGTAGATCGCCGAAAACGCCGCCGCCGAGAAAAGTGCGCAGTAGAACCCGAGCGCCGAGCTTTGGTAGACGGTTTCGTAGTCCTTCCGGCCGAGCGCGCGGCTCATCATGCTCGATGCGCCGACGCCGAAGAGGTTGTTTATTGCATTGAACGCCAAAAGCACCGGCGCAGCCAGCGTGACGGC
>CANQJB010000090.1 GCA_947624155.1 uncultured Clostridia bacterium | reverse complement strand
CTGAAGCTCCAAAAGTCTCGCCTGCTCGCTCATCAGCGACCCGTCGTTGGGGTCGTAGACAAGGCCCTTTTCCATTCTTTCTCTTTCTGTCATTTCGCACCTCCGATTTTTCTCAGCTTACATTATACGCCTTTTAGCGCTAAAGTCAACGGCGGCAGGGCGTTTATTTTCCAATTTGCAAGAAAAATATGAAAATATGTCTTGATAATCCCGGTGTGTAGTGGTATATTTAGCTTAATAACTTTGATATGAAAGGATGCTTTTATATGAAAATGACATTCAGATGGTTCGGCTCGAAGAGCGACAGCGTCACACTCGAACAGATAAGGCAGATTCCGGGTATGACCGGCGTAATGGGCTTTTTGGACTACAAGGCCGCGGGCGAAGTCTGGACCGAAGAGGAGATCAAGAGCTATATCGACGAGGTACATTCCGCAGGGCTCGAATGCGAGGTTATCGAGAGCGTCAATGTCCACGAGGACATCAAACTCGGCCTGCCGACAAGGGACAAATACATCGAAAATTACCGCATAACTATCCGCAACCTCGCGAAATACGGCGTCAAGGTCATTGTCTACAACTTCATGCCTGTCCTCGACTGGCTGAGAACCGATCTCGCCCGCCCGAATCCCGACGGCTCGACCTCGATGTTTTATGACGAAGCCGAGCTCGGCGCCCTTTCCCCGCTCGACATAGTTCGGCGCACCGCAGAAAATTCCAACGGCTTCTCGCTCCCCGGCTGGGAGCCCGAGCGCCTCGCCGACCTCGAAAGAGTTCTCAACCTCTATAAAGAGATCGACGAAGAAAAGCTGCTCGAAAATTATAAGTATTTCCTCGACGGAATAATTCCGACCTGCGAGGAATGCGGGGTAGTAATGGCCTGCCACCCCGACGATCCGGGCTGGAAGATATTCGGGCTGCCCCGCCTCGCACACGATCAGGAGGGATATGACAAGATCATCAAGCTGCACGACAGCCCTTCAAACACCGTCTGCCTCTGCACCGGCTCGTTCGGCTCAAATGTAAATAACGACGTCGTCGGCGTTATCCGCCACTTCGGCGAAATGGGCAGAATCGGCTGCCTGCACGTCAGAAACCTCAAACACATCGGCAATGACCGCTGCTTCTGCGAATCCGCACACCTTTCGAGCGAGGGCGATCTCGATATGTACGAGATAATGAAAGCAGTTCACGATGTCTGCCCCGACACCTATATCCGCCCCGACCACGGCAGAATGATCTGGGGAGAGGTCGGAAGACCGGGCTACGGGCTTTATGACCGCGCGCTCGGCGCCTGCTATCTTAACGGACTGTGGGAAGCCATTGTGAAGTCGGAAGCGAAATAATCGGTGAGCAGAGAGGATTGAAGGCCGTTGGAAGAACCGTTTGAAAAGCTTCGGGAAGAATTAAAGGGCTGCACGAGCGAGGAGCTGTGGCTGATTTATGACACCCAGAAGGAGCCTACTCCGAAGAGGAGCTGTCGGCGATAAAGCAGATGGCTCGGCAGCGGAAAACCCGCGAGGTCGAAGAAAAAGCCGCGGCAAAAAGGCTCCGCGCCCCGAAGATGACGGTCTGCGAAAGCTGCGGGACTGTAAACGACTCCGGCGCCCGGCGGTGCGTAAGCTGCGGGCAGAAGCTCGGAATGAAAAAGCCCGCCGACCCGCAGAAACGGCTCAAAAGGTTCTTTGCGCTCTGCTATATTGCCGGAATTTTAATTCCACCCGCGGGAATTATTATCGCGCTGATACTTGTGTTCAGCGGCGAGACATATCGGCGCGCGGCGGGTATCAATTGCTTCTGGCTCAGCGTCTTTTCGGCGTTTTTTATCCTCTTCGCCGTATTTATATACTCTACGTTAAAAGCTTGAAAGAAGGTAATTAAATATGAAACTCAATATCGCCTCATTGAATGACAAAAGCGCGTGGGCCGCTGCGGGGATAAAGCTACCTCGGTATGACGCCGCGGCAGTCGCGAAAAGAACCGCCGAAAGCCCGATCTGGCTGCACTTCGGCGCAGGGAATATTTTCAGAGGGTTTATCGCCTCTTTGCAGCAAAAGCTGCTGAACGAGGGCGAAGCCGACCGCGGGATCATCGCGGCGGACACTTTTGACTATGAAATTATCGACAGAATCTATAAGCCGTTCGACAACCTGACCTTAAACGTCAGCCTCAACCCCGACGGCACGACCGACTGCGAGGTGCTTGCTTCGGTCGCGGGCGCTTTAAGGGCCGACTGCTCCGACCCGGGCGAAATGGCGGAGTTCAGGCGGATATTCCGCTCGCCGTCGCTCCAGATGATCAGCTTCACCATCACCGAAAAGGGCTACGCGATCAGAAACACATCTGGCGAGCTGACCCCGCTCGTCGCTGCCGACATCGAAAACGGCCCCTCGAAGGCGAGACACGCGATGTCCTTCGTCGCGGCGATGCTGCTTGAAAGATTTAACGCAGGAAAACTCCCGCTTGCTGTCGTCTCGATGGACAACTGCTCGCACAACGGCGAAAAGCTCAGAAGCTCAGTCCTCGAAATCGCCTCGGCGTGGGTCGAAAAGGGCTTCGCAGAAAAGGAATTTACCGACTATCTCACCGGCGGCGCGGTCAGCTTCCCCTGGTCGATGATCGACAAAATCACTCCCCGCCCTGCAAAGTCGGTCGAGGAAAGCCTCAAAAAAGCCGGCGTCGAGGATATGTCGCCGATCATCACCTCAAAAAACACCTATATCGCGCCGTTTGTCAACGCCGAGAGACCACAGTATCTCGTCATTGAAGACAGCTTCCCTAACGGCAGGCCCGCTCTCGAAAAGGCGGGAGTTTATCTCACCGATCGCGAAACGGTCAACAAAACCGAGAGAATGAAGGTCACGACCTGCCTCAACCCGCTTCACACCGCCCTCGCGGTCTATGGCTGTATGCTCGGCTATACTCTTATCTGCGAGGAAATGAAGGACGGGGAGCTCGTCAAACTGATCAAAAAGCTCGGATATAAAGAGGGTCTGCCGGTAGTCACCGACCCGGGAATCATCAGCCCGCGCGCCTTTATCGACGAGGTCGTCAACGAGCGTCTGCCCAACCCGTTTATGCCCGACGCGCCTCAGAGAATCGCGACCGACACCTCGCAGAAGGTCGGTATCCGCTTCGGCGAGACGATCAAGAGCTATTCAAAGCTCGGAAAAATAGATGAACTCGAAGCGATCCCGCTCGCAATCGCGGGCTGGCTGAGATATCTGTTGGCAGTCGACGATAATCTCGAGCCGATAGAGGTTTCGAGCGACCCGCTAAAAGACGAGCTTCAGGCTAAGCTCGCGGGAATCGAAATCGGAAAGCCGGAGAGTGTCGGTGAAAAGCTCAGGCCGATACTCGAAAGCGAGACTGTCTTCGGCTCGAATCTCGTCGAAAACGGGCTTGCCAAAAAGGTCGAGGAATACTTCAAGGAGCTTATCGCCGGAAAGGGAGCGGTCAGAGCGACTCTGAAAAAGCACCTTTCCTGAAAGGAAATAGCTTATGTTTGACATTCACGCGGACGGGCTCGACCTCGGCTCGGTTTTGCTCATCATTACCCTGATTCTGCTCTTGGCGCAGATTATTCTCTGCTTTAAGGTCAAGCGGCTGATAATAAGGCTTGCGCCCGCTGCGATTTTAGCGTTAATAACCGCGCTGCTGCTCATTGCAACACTTACCTCGTTCGGCTGGAACTCGTTAGGCTATCTTATTCTTACGCTGTGGGCGGCGGTTCTGCTAGCCGCCTGCGGGCTCGGCTGGGCGGTATGGGGAATATCGCGGCTGATAAAACACATTAAAAGCAAATAAACGACACTGCCCCTGCACCGAAAACGCGGGGGGCAAATTTTAATTAAAAAAGTATTGCAATTTTCTGCGGCGGTGATATAATGTTAGTATAACTTAACAGGGAGTGATAAAATTGAAAAAATTCAGGCTTATAGCTGTTTTTGCCGCTGCGGCAATGATCCTCTGCGGCTGCACCGGAGGCACCGAGCCGACGACGCCCGGAGCCGTTTCGGGTACTGCCGGAACCGCCGCCGGAGATGTTCACCATGAGGAAGACCATTCCGACGACTTCGATTGCGGAGTTGAGGGCTGCACCATTGCCGGGGAGCACACGCACGACGATGAGCACCACGAAGACGAGCATTCCGACGACTTTGACTGCGGAGTTGAGGGCTGCACTATTGTCGGAGAGCACACGCACGACGATGAGCACCGCGAAGATGAGCATTCCGACGATTTTGACTGCGGAGTTGAGGGCTGCACCATTGTCGGGGAACATACGCACGGTGATGAGCACCACGAAGACGAGCATTCCGACGACTTTGACTGCGGCGTTGAGGGCTGCACCATTGTCGGGGAGCACACGCACGGTGATGAGCACCACGAAGAAGACAGCCACGAAGAAGAGCATCACGGAGAGCATCACGATTAAGACACATCTTAAAAACATATTGCCAACCGGCGGAAATGTTGTTATAATATTGGCATAATAAAACCGGAAGTGAGAAATTTGAAGCTATCAAAAATTGCCGCACTAATCGCTGCTGCGGCTCTGATCCTCTGCGGCTGCGCAAAGGGCGTTCCCGAAAACACCGCGCCCGCGGCGACAGGCAGCGACGTATATATCCCCGCGCACACCGTCACCTCTCCCTCGGCGGTTCCTCCGGCGACTATCTCGACCCCGCCGACGACCGCCACCGCACCGACCACACCCGCGACCGAGCCACCCGAGCCGGAATATTACAGCGTCAGTCTTATCTGCGCCGGAGACAACCTTATCCACTCCTCGATATATAATCAGGCCAAGCGCCGCGCGAAGTCGAACGGCGACGAGGAAGGATATGACTTCGGCTATGTCTACGAGCGGGTAGAGAAATATATTCAGGCCGCAGACCTTGCGATTCTGAATCAGGAGACGGTCGTCACCGACGAGCTGGAGCCCGCCGACTACCCGCGCTTCTGCACCCCCGCCGACCTCGGAGAGCAGATGGTCGAGGTCGGGTTTGACGCGGTCTCGCTCTCAAACAACCATGTCCTCGACCAGGGCGAAGAGGGGCTCCTCGCGACTCTTCGGTTCTGGGATTCTCAGCCGGTAGTACGCTACGGCGCTTACCGCGACGAAAACGACATGAACGACATCAGAACGCTGACCGTCAACAACGTCACCTTCGCGTTTTTGGGATATACCGAGCACACAAACGGTCTTTCGCTCCCCTCCGATTCGGAGTGCAGGGTGACATATCTCAAAGAGCTTGATTTGATCGAGCAGCAGGTCAGGCGGGCGGACGAGATCGCCGACGTCGTAATCGTTTCGCCGCATTTCGGCACCGAGATCTCAAACAAGGTCAACAGCTATCAGAAGGAGACTGCGAAAAAGCTGGTCGACTGGGGCGCGGACATAATCATCGGCACACAGCCGCACACTCCGCAGACAATGGAATTTATCGAGCGCGAGGACGGCTCAAAGGCATTCTGCTTTTACAGCCTCGGGAATTTTGTATCGGCTCAGGCGGAATGCCGCACCCTTGTCGGAATACTCGGCGGGCTGACCGTCACAAAAAACTCGATAACCGGCGAGATCGTTATCTCCGACGTCAAGGCGATACCGATAATCACCCAATACGGCGGGAATTATCACCAGATTCACCTTGTCCCCTACGCCGAATATACCGAAGATGAGCTGCGCGCGCACGGCTGTTCCGATTTCAACCAGGAGAACATCGACAAGGTTCTGAGCTACATTCCAGAGGAATATCTCTCGATCGAATAATCCGAGGCAGATATGAACAGTTTTGAGCTGATTTACGAAGTCGTCAGGCAAATTCCGCGCGGCAGCGTCGCTAGCTACGGCCAGGTCGCCGCTCTCGCGGGAAACCCGCGCTGGTCTCGGGTGGTCGGCTACGCGCTCCATGTCAACCCCGACCCCGACGGTATCCCCTGTTACAGGGTCGTTACCAAAGACGGCAAGCTCTCCGAAGCCTTTGCCTTCGGCGGGATAAACGTTCAGCGCGAGCTTTTGGAGCGCGACGGCGTTGAGTTCGACTCCGAGGGCAGAGTTATAATGGAAAAATACCGATGGAGACCGCAATAAGCCTTCAGGACACGGATTCCCGCTCTGTGTCCTGTTATTTTTTATGTGAATGTGCTATTATCGTGAGCGAAGGGAGGACAGTTTATGAATCAACAAA
>CANQJB010000089.1 GCA_947624155.1 uncultured Clostridia bacterium | reverse complement strand
TCTGATATTTCGGGAGGGTGTGCTGTTTCGCACGCCCTCCCTTTTTTGAGGTGTAAAAATGTATGCCGTCGAAATCAACGGAACGCTTCTGGAGCTTGAAACCGACCCCGAGCTCTTTTCGCCTAATGCGCCGGACAGGGGTACCCTCGCGATGCTCGCCGAGACTGAAATTTCCCCCTCCGACAGGGTCCTCGACCTCGGCTGCGGCTGCGGGATAGTCGGAATCTACGCCGCGAAGCTTTGCGGCGCCGAAAACGTCGTGATGTGCGACATCTCCGAAAAAGCCGTGTCGGCCGCGCAAAAAAACGCCGAGAGAAACGGCGTCGGCGGGGTTAAAATCTGTCTCAGCGACGGCTTCGGCGGCTTTTCCGAGAGCGGCTTCGGCCTTATTCTCTCAAACCCGCCCTATCATGCCGATTTTTCGGTGCCGAAGCGGTTTATCGAGGAGGGATACCGGCGGCTCGCGCTCGGCGGCAGAATGGTAATGGTCACAAAGCGTCTCGAATGGTATAAAAACAAGCTCACCTCTGTCTTCGGCGGGTGCAGGGTCAGGGAGCGGGACGGATATTTTGTCTTTATCGCCGAGAAGCGCGGCTCTCCCCCGAAAAAGCAGAAAAATAAAGGCGGGCTTTCAAAAAAGCTCGCGAAAAAGAGGCAGCGCCTCTGACGGAGACCCCCGAACGGGTCCCCCGTAAACCTCTCCTGCATTGCTGCGCATACTAACAACAAAAGCCGGTAGGTGTCTGCCGGCTTTGCTTTATTTGTGCGCTGAGATATAGCGCTTTAGCGCCTCAAAAGTCTCGTCCGAAATGTCATGCTCGATTTTGCAGGCGTCGTCGACGGCGCGGCTTTCGCTGACGCCGATCGAGCAAAAGAAATCCGAAAGAACGCGGTGGCGCTCATAAGTTTTCTCGGCGACATAGCGCCCCTCGTCGGTCAGGGTGATAAAGCCGTCGCGGTCGACAAGGATATATCCGCCGCTCTTCAAAATTCCGACCGCACGGGAAACGCTCGGCTTTGAATAGCCCATTTCCTCGCAGACGTCGATCGACCTGACGCCGGAGAGCTTCTGTGATAAAATAAGTATTGTTTCGAGATACATCTCGCCGGATTCCTGCAAAGCCACGGCCCGACCCCCCTGAAATGACAGTATATAATTATTTTATCACAATTTTCGGAAAATTTCAAGTGGTTTTTATGTCGGGCCGTGCTTAATCAAAAATTATTGTTGGTAGAATCCTCTCATAAGCAAATCGTTGATTACAGCTTGCGTGATTCTGACGCCAGAATTCGACTCGCCCTTGTTGTCCTCGCCGGTTCCGCTGGTGTGAATAGCAACAACCTGATACTTGCCGTCTTTCATTATCATTACCGGTGATCCACTCTGCCCTCGGTCGGTATCTATGTTATAATATATTATGTGCTCATTGAGTCTTGTTGATTTGCCTACTCCCTTATATAGGTATGGATTTTGTTTTACAAATGGTTCATTATTTGGGGGAGTTAATGGATCATAACCCATGCAAATAAGATTGCTGGCTTCCAACTCACTTTCTGGTGCATTATATAGAGTTAATACCGGAGCTGCAAGACTCCCAGCGGTTAAGTGAATACAAGCATAGTCATAATTCTTTTTATCAGCAGAATATGCCGCTGGTATATACATATTTGCTGTTGAACTTGTTACGGTATATGTTTGAGTATAGCCTGAAACTTTAGCGACAATTCCTATGTCTATTCGGACTACTTTACTTGTGTCTTTATGATTCGCTTTAGCACACGAAAAATTGTGCGCCGCAGTCAAAATGCTTTTATCAGTTATAAAGAACCCTGTGCCACGACTGCCGCATTGATTTCCGTTTTCATCTACACAGTCATACCAAAAAGTAAGATATGCCAATGAAATATAAGGATATTCGTTTCGACTAGAATCATCAATATATACTCTTTCATCAGGAGGTATAATCGAATCTTTTGATGACGGCATAATTTCGTAAGCCGAAATACTAGCTGATAACATCGTTGCCATAAAAATTATTGTGATTACAATTGCTAATGTTCTAAACTTTCTGCTCATTTTTTTACTCCTTTTCACTCTTCATAGGCGAGTTCAGTCGAGAACGTCGTCGGCGAATTCGTCATCATAGACCCTTCTGCGAAAAACTATTTTTTCTACTTCAACAAAGCGTTCGGGGTTTTCTCCCGTTGTGTCAAGCCTTCCGTAAATATCAACGACGCCGTAGATATCTTCAAAATCGGATACCTGACTGCCCCAGCGGCTGTTGCCGTCGACTTTAAAATCGGGCGGGAGAACGAGAGTATATTCCTTTCCGGGCTCCATCTCAATTTTCGTTCCGAGCTGCTCTTCCAAAAGCGGTTTGTCTAACGGTACGTTTATCACGGTAATAGTATAATTGCCGTCGCTGTTCTTGTCGAACCCTCTCAAGCTGCCCTGCAAGCAGACAAGCCCGTCTTCACCGACGGAGACCGGAACCATGCCTATATTCACCCGCACCGCGGGGTATATATCAAAATCTTCTAGGTCATATCCTTCGGCGGCGAGCGCGGCGGAAACCTTTTCACAGTCTTCCTCGGTCTGACATCTCACAGTGGTTTCCCGGCGGGTGCCATAGTAAGAATTGATATTATATTTCCCGCTCTCCTTCCAATCTTGGAGAAGATCGGTCAGCCCTTTATAAGGAACGTCCTCCGCTCTGATTTTTTCGTTCACCGCTTCGGCAAGGCGGTGAACCTCGGTCATCTCCGAAAAACGGTACCACCTTGTTTCTTTGCCGGGCTCGGTTATCCCGATAAATGCAGGATATATGTCTACCCGATACACCCCCTCGGAGGTGTTGAACTCTAAAACCGACATATCGCCGCTCGGCCCCTTGAACCATTCCGGCGCCTGCTCGCTGTAATCGAGAGATTTCAGCGCCGAAATAAACCCCTCGACAATTTCGCTGCTAAGTTGGGAGGGGGAGGTCGCGCCGATCGCCGCCTCGTGGTAATAGCTGGCGTAAATATATTTCGTCGGCGAGCTTAAATCCGGAAAATAGCTGAAATAGTCATATTTTTCGATGTCTTTGGCGTCGAACTCCTCGCTGTCGGCGTCACCGACGCCCACTCTGACGTTGCTCAGATATTTGCAGCCGAGTTTGCCTAAAGCCTTTCCGATCGGCGCGACGTTCTTCTCCGAATCGGTGATGATATAAAGATCCCATTCGCCGTTATAGATGCACGCCGCCGCATTTACGCCGTATTCGCCGGTTTCGCGCCACTTTTCAACCGCCGGATACACCTCTTTAAGATTGTCGCGCACCGAATCGCTGTCCGCTTCGCCCGTACCGAATTTTTCACTCAGCCCGTTGAGCAAGTCTTCGCCGATCTTCACCCTCACCAGCGCGGTGTCATATCCCGCTCTTTCAAGCAGGTCGAGCAGCTCATAGCGCTCCGCTTCGCTGTCGACACTGACCGCCGCCAAATAGTCAAAACCTCCGGCGGGGGTAAATATCCCGAGCCCGTAGACGTCGGCCTGCCCCTCGCTTTTAAGCCGCTCTATCTCCTGAAGAATTTCCTGAACCTTTTTATATCTCTCGGTCACGACAACGCCTCTTTCGTCCTTTGCGCCGTCACTGATCTGCGCGGCGATCTCCCTCACCAGCGAAAAGACCTTCTCGCCGCCGTCGAATTTATAATAATCCTTGCCGCCCGAGAAAATTTCATCCGCGCTCCCCGCGACAGCGATATAAGGGCTGTTGAAGCCGATTGCCCAGTCCCCGTTGGCGACATAAACATTCTCAAACGCGACCGGCGGGGCGGTTTCGAGCCGGGCGCCCTTAAAATCCATCTCCTTTAGGGCCGAGATCAGGCTGTCTGCGGTCTCCTTTTTAAGAGCCGCGGTGATTCCGTCCTGCCCGAGGGCGATAAATTTCGCTGAGGACAGCGCCTCGGCCCCGTAGTCTGTCAGCCCGAGAGCCTCGGCAATTTCACCGCGGTCGGACTCGCCGCCGTTCAAGGCTTCGCCGATTATCGCCCTTCCCTCGGCGAACCGCCCGTCATAGTCTTCGGTCATGTTCTCTGCGGCATATTGCCTCAGCTCGATCGGCGTCTCAACGCCATTGATTACATATCTGTAATAATAGGTCCATTCGCCGCCGTTGTTCTTCGCGAGAAGATATGTCGGGAGATTCTCGCTCTTCGGCCAGCTTTTCATCTCTTCGATCCAGCCGTCGGCAATCTCTTCGGCATATTCACGCTCCT
The DNA here is from genome assembly GCA_947624155.1 of uncultured Clostridia bacterium. Taxonomy (GTDB): domain Bacteria; phylum Bacillota; class Clostridia; order Oscillospirales; family Ruminococcaceae; genus Faeciplasma. The sequence continues at coordinate 2,181 of CANQJB010000089.1, read as the reverse complement.
GCGGGTCGGTTAGCTCCTCCGCCGCCGCGAGCATTCCGAGTATCATCGGGTCGTCCTCCGGCTCGCGGATCGAGATCCAGTCGGCGGTAAATGTCAGATAAACTCCGCCGTCAGCCGCCTCGCCGACCTCTATTGCCGGATTTTCTAGGCGATAGCGCACCGCCTCTGCCTCGCCGATTATTTCGGCAACCTCCGCCGCGATCTTCTCGGCGTCATTTCGCGCCATTTCGACCTCGGCGTTCTCTTCGCCTGACGGCAGATCGCCGTTCAGCAGCTTTTTGACATAAAGATACCTGTCTCCCCAGGGGGCGTCGTCGCCGGGGTAGTCGGTCAGCTCGTCGGCAGACCTTGTCGGCTCGGTGTCGAGACCGATATATTCCCTGACCGCCCGCGCGGCCTCTAAATGTTCGAGCGCTGCCGAGGAAGAGCTCACCGGCAGGGCGAGAATGTCGGGATTTTCGGCGAGCTGCTTCATCAGCGCCTTTGCGCCGTCATCTTCACCGACATCGACGCCTCGCTCCGCGAAAAATTCGGAGCATTCCGCGCCGCTCATTTCAAGCAGCTCGGCGGTTCGCCTCTCGCTGCCGCTTTTCAGCTTCGGCATCGCAAACGACACCGCAACGCAGATCGCCGCGATTATTGCCGCCGCGGCGGAGGCCGACGCGATTTTCTGAGACTTAGTCATGTTCTTGAAATCAAGCATATTGCTCAGCCGCCTTTCCAGCTTCTTTTTTCCGGAAGTGCCGAAGACCAGTCCGACATTCCCGACCCTTTTTACCGGCACGGCTTCGAGTATCGCCATGCCGTATTCCTTTCGGCGGGAGCGGTCGATATCCCTGACCGCGAGCTCGTCGCAGGAGAGCTCAAGCTGCTCGATAAATTCGCGCCAAAACGCCCAGACAAGCGGGTTGAACCAGTGCAGCGCGAGAATAACCGTCACTGCGGCCTTTGAGAACAGGTCGCCCCGCCGCAGATGTGTCAGCTCGTGGAGATAGACATATTCAAGGCTTTTCGGCGATATTTCGCCGACCGGCAGCACCACCTCGGGTCTAAAAATCCCGAGTATCATCGGTGTTCCTGCGGCGGAGCATCTCGAAAGCCCGACCCTTCGGCCGACTCCGAGTTCCGAACGGCATCTTTCAAACAGCTCCGCCTCTTCAGAGCTGACCGAAACGGCGGATCTTGCGAGAGTTTTGCGGAAACCGGCGTAGACGGCGGCTTTGACCGCGATCACGGCGATCGCTCCGACCGCCCAGACCGAAAGCGCCGCCGCGCAGATAAGCTCCCAATCGACCTGCTTCGGGGCGGGCTCGGGGCTTGTCGGCTCGATTCTGTCGGCCGACGGGAGAATCACAACCTCGCTGACGGGCGGCAAAACCACTTCTTCCGAGCTGACCTCAGCCGGCTCCGGCGCGGGCTGCGGCTTTTCGGGTATCGCCGCCGCCAAAGCAAGCGGCACCGGCAGGATAAACAGGAGCGCAACCGCTCTCAGAAAAGCATATCTCCAGCCGGAAGTAAGCTTTTTCTTCGCGGCAGATTTCAGCACAAGATAGCCGAGATAAGCCGCGCTGCCGCAAAGGCTCATTCCGGCGAATATAATCAACACTTCTTTCATTTTGACTCCAACCACTTTTTCAGTTCTTCAATGTCGCCGGCGCTCAGCGCGTCGCCGTCATAAAGCGCGGCCACAAAGCTGTGAAGCGAGCCGCAGTAAAGCTTGTCGAGCAGCGTCTTCGCCTTTTCACACTCATATTCGCTCTTTGAAAGAATCGGGCTGTAAACCCGCGCTCTGCCCTGCTGCTCCCACTTAACAAGCCCCTTTTCCGCGAGGCGGGACATAAATGTCGCAAGGGTCTGGGGCTTCCAGCTTCGCTCGCGCTCCTTTGAAAAATATTCGAGCAGGCCGTTCAGCGTCTGCCCTGAGCCGCTCTGCCAAAGAACCTCCATTATCTCCCGCTCGGTTTCGGACATCTCTTTAAAATCAAACATTTTAACACCTCCTGATTGTTCTACAATCTTGTAGTACAATTTGATTATACTACAAGCTTGTAGAATTGTCAAGGGGGATTTGTATTTTTTGCAAAAAAATTTGCGGGAGCCGTTAGGGGTTCCCGCAAAAGCGTTATTTTATTCAAAAATCCACTGGTTGCCGACATATAAAAGCTTTATCGCGCCGCGCTG
>CANQJB010000088.1 GCA_947624155.1 uncultured Clostridia bacterium | reverse complement strand
GAATGGAAAAGGGCCTTGTCTACGACCCCAACGACGGGTCGCTGATGAGCGAGCAGGCGAGACTTTTGGAGCTTCAGTATGACTACAACCACACCCGCCCGAGCGAACAGCCTAAGCGAGATAAACTTCTGAAAGAGATGCTCGGTTCGGTCGGCGAGGGGTGCTATGTCGAGCCGCCGTTTTACGCCAACTGGGCGGGCAAAAATGTTTATTTCGGCAGCCATGTATATGCAAACTTCGGGCTGACCCTTGTCGACGACGCGAAGATAACCGTCGGCGACTGCGTTATGTTCGCGCCCCATGTCACTCTCGCGACCGCCAACCACACTATCTGCCCCGAGCTTCGCAAAAGGGGTATGCAGTATGTCAGAGAGATAAAAATCGGCGACAACGTTTGGATCGGTGCGGGAGCAGTGATACTCCCGGGCGTTACGGTCGGCGAAAACTCGGTTATCGGCGCGGGCAGCGTCGTCACCCGCGACATTCCCGCCAATGTCGTCGCGGTCGGCAATCCCTGCCGCGTGATGAGAGAAATTTCGGAGCGCGACCGCGAATATTTCTACCGAAACGAGAGAATCGACTGGGAAAACGTCAAGCTTTAGGCGGACGGTTAATATGAGACTCGAATACGAAAATCTGACTGTAAGAAGCGCCGAAGACGCCGACGTCCCGTTTTATGTGATGTGGTGGAATGACGGCGAGGTGATGGCCCACGCGGGCTTCCCGCTCGGTCTTAACACAACGCTTCAAAAGGTCGCGGAGCAGCTTTCTAAGGACGACGAAGCCGTCTCTATGCACCTGATCGCCGAGATCGATAACAGACCTGTCGGCGAGATGAGCTATAAATTCATCGGCAATATCGCCGAGATCGGAATAAAAATATGCCTGAGCGAATATCAGAACAGGGGATACGGCAAAAAGCTTTTGAGTATGCTTATCTCTGAGCTGTTCAAAAGGGGAGCCGAGAAAATCGTTCTCGGAACAAACTATAAAAACCGCCGAGCGAGACAGGTTTAATCGAGGCTCGGCTTTGAAGAGACCGAGATCAGGCGCGACGGCTGGATCGACCAGCTCGGCGAGCTTCAGACCACGGTTTTCTGCGAGCTTTTGCCCGAAAATTTCGTCAGCTTTATAAATTGAAATATACGGAGGAAAAGAAATGACCAAAAGAGAAGAAATAGTCAGAAGAATAGAGCTTTTAGGCGTCGTTCCGGTAATCGCGATCAACGACGTCGAGAACGCCGTGCCGCTCGCGAAGGCGCTTTGCAGGGGCGGGCTTCCCGCCGCAGAGATCACCTTCAGAACCGACTGCGCGGCCGAGGCGATCAGAAGGATCCGTACCGAGGTCCCCGAAATGCTTGTCGGCGCCGGAACTGTTCTGACCGAAGAGCAGGTCGACGGCGCGCTCGAAGCGGGCTCGGAGTTTATCGTCACTCCCGGTTTCAATCCCGCGATTGTAAAATATGCCCTTTCAAAGGGCGCGGTAATAATGCCCGGAACCGCGACTCCCGGCGAAATGGAGCAGGCGATGAGCCTCGGGCTCGACATCGTTAAATTCTTCCCCGCCGAGCAGAACGGCGGCGTCGCAAAATTAAAAGCCGTCTCCGCGCCCTATTCAAAGCTTCGGTTTATGCCGACCGGCGGAGTCAACGAGAAAAACATTTCAAGCTATCTGAGCTTTGAAAAGATCCTCGCCTGCGGTGGAACCTGGATGGTCAAAAAGGACCTAATCGACCGCAAGGACTGGGACGGAATCGAAAAGCTGACCCGCGAGGCGGTAATGGCGGCTCAGGGCTTTGAGGTCAAGGGCTTCTCGCCCGAGGGAATCACCCTCGCCTGCAACAACGTCGAGAGGGCGGAGGCATATATCAGGGCAGCTATGGGTAATGTCTGCGAAAAGATCAGACTTGTCAGAAAATAAGGAGGATAAAAAATGAAGAGAATAATCACTTTCGGCGAGATAATGCTTCGCCTCAACCCCGAGGGGTATCTCAGATTCGTTCAGGCCGACAAGCTCGAGGCGACCTATGGCGGAGGGGAGGCGAACGTCGCCGTTTCCCTCGCAAATTACGGCATGGACGCCGCTTTTGTAACAAAGGTCCCCGCCCACGAGATCGGCCAGTGCGCGGTAAACGAGCTCAGGCGCTACGGAGTCGACACCTCGAAGATTGTCCGCGGCGGCGACAGGCTCGGAATCTACTTTGCCGAAAAGGGCGCGTCTCAGCGCGCATCAAAGGTAATCTATGACCGCGCCGGAAGCTCGATCGCGAAAGCAGCAAAATCCGATTTCAACTGGGACGAAATCTTTGAGGGGGCCGACTGGTTCCACTTTACCGGAATCACTCCAGCCCTCGGCGGCGAGCTGCCCGAGATCTGCCTCGAAGCCTGCAAGGCCGCCCACGAGCGCGGCGTAACCGTCTCCTGCGACCTCAACTACCGCAAAAAGCTCTGGTCCCGCGCCGAGGCCGGCGAAACAATGGCGAAGCTCCTGCCTTTCGTCGACCTCTGTATCGCCAACGAGGAGGACGCGAAGGACGTCTTCGGAATCGAGGCCGAAAACACCGATATCACCTCGGGCAAGCTCAACCGCGACGGCTATGTAAGCGTCGCGAAAAAGCTCGCCGACCGCTTCGGCTGCAAATATGTCGCGATAACCCTGCGCAGCTCGATCTCCGCGAACGACAACGACTGGGCGGGTATGCTCTATACCGGCGGAAAGGCGTATTTCTCGAAGGAATATCATATGCACATCGTCGACAGAGTCGGCGGCGGAGACAGCTTCGGAGGCGGCCTGATATATTCGCTTCTCTCGGGATATGAACCCGACGCGGCGATCAACTTCGCGGTCGCGGCTTCCTGCCTCAAACACTCTATCGAGCACGACTTCAACCTCTGCTCGGTGGCCGAGGTTCAGGCTCTCGCCGGCGGCGACGGCTCCGGCAGGGTTCAGAGATAATGCGGCGCTATCCGCTCGATTCCGCCGACAGGGAGCTAATCACGCTCGGGCTTGAGGTCCTCGCAAAGAACTTTGACGACGGCGTATATAACCACACTGTCGGCTGCGCACTGCGCTGTAAAAGCGGGAAGGTGTATGCCGGCGTGAACTGCGACGGCAATCACGGCTCCTGCGCCGAGTATATAACCGTCGGTATGGCGATTTCGGCAGGCGAGCGCGAATTTGACACGATAGTCGCCGTCCACGACAAGCATCTCAACTGCGTCATTCCGCCCTGCGGCAACTGCCGCCAGATGCTGTTTGAATACTGCCCCGACATTTTCGTCATCGTCAACGACGAAAAAGGCAGGCTGATAAAGGTCAAAGCCCGCGACCTGCTTCCCTTTGCCTGGGAGCCGGTAGTAGTCGAATAGTAAAAAGCCTCTCAAAAAGAGAGGCTTTTTATTCATTCCTTCGTAACCACCAACCTCTTTACCCGCTCGACGCAGGCTTTATATCTCGGCTCGTTTCTTATCGCGTCGAACCACTCCCAGCCGTGCTCCGCGGTGAGCGGATAGAGAGTATTTGACGGGTAGATACACGAGCTGGTCGTGACGTTTCCGTGTATATATTCCATACATACACAGCGTTCTTTGGGCTCGGTCGGATTGTTGGACGGCGTTGCCCAGAACTCATACGCCTCGGCGGTTATGTCTCTGATAAAGGGCGAGCCGAAGCTGATTTTTCCGGTCTTTGTGACAGTCATCACCTTTTCAAGATATCCGACGGTGTCCTCAAGGGCGGCCAGAGCGTTCTCCTTATCTCCCAGAGCGCCGAGATAGCAGGCTCTTGCGATGCCCAGGTCCAGCCTTGACTGCGCGAAGAAGTCGACTTCGCCCTTCGGGGCAATCGGGTGCTCCGCAGTCGGGGTTTCGCCGCAGAAGCTGTGCAGAAGATCGAGCTTGAATTTGTTGGCGGCGGTGTTGTCTGAAAGCTCGCCCTTTCTGGTGTCGCTGAAGCTCTCGGAGAGAAGTATGTCGATAAGCTCCGCAAGCCGGTATTGCTTTAACTTCTCATATTTGTCCCATTCGCCTCTGGCCCGATATCTGCGCCTAAGCAGGTTGTCGTGCAGAAGGTCGATGTCATAGGAATATTTCTTTAAAAAATTCCCGATGTGCTGGTCGTCCTCCATAACGGTCATGGCTTCGATCGTGGTCGAGTCCTGCGGGTCGTCCTTGAGTATCATATCCGCCAGAAGTCTGAATTCGGGGAGCATCTCTTTGGAATTGCGGACGCTGTCGTTTGTTTCGAGCCAGATCCGCCACATCGGAACGTTGAATCCGTCCCGCCTGATCTCGGCAAGCATTGATTTCAGCTTTTCAAAGTCGGTCGGGGTCTCGTAGGTCGCCTTGCAGAAGTCGTTGATCATCTTGCGCGAGCGTTCGAGCTTTTCCTCCTCGGGCATACCGAGAAGAGTGTCGATGCTGACTCTGAAGAGCTGCGCCAGCGGCGGCAAAAGCTCCATGTCGGGGTAGGCGGTGCCGTTTTCCCAGCGGCTGACCGACTGATAGGTGACTCCGAGCCGCGCGGCGAGCTGGTCCTGGGTCATGTCGTTTTCACGGCGCAGCTTTCTGATATTTTCTCCTAAATAAAGTTTCATTTTAATTTCTCCTTAATTTGATCTGATTTGAAAATTCTTTGCAAAGGTTTTCTGAGCTCAATTAAAGGATAACATTCCCCGAAAAGAAAATCAATAACTCATAAAGAGAGATTTTTTCAACAAATGAGTGAGAAGAATACTAAATCAAATCCGGAACGCCGAAGCGCTCCGGACTGTTTTTCAGAAATTCATGCCGCCTCAGAAGAATCCGTGATTTATCATTTTCACGCTCTCCATATAAAGTGAATACTCGTCGATTTTCCAGGAGCCGTCTTCAAGCTTAAAGGTCAATTCGAGAACTTCCGGCTCAATATAAGGAATAGCAGTCCTCGCGATAATCACGTCGTCGCTGACCTTTTTCGCCTCGGCAAAAGGTGTTTCAAAGCGGGTGAACGGGTAGTCAAAGAACGGGCGGTAGATTTTGCCCTCATATTCGAGAACGGTGTTGCTGAGATACAGATAAGCTTCGTCGGCCTTGGTCTTTGTATATACCCTTGCGAAAAGCTCTTTGATCTTTTCGGCGGTGTCATATGGCTCGGCCTGGAGATAGTAATAATCGACCATGTCGTCGCGGTTAAAGATCTCTTCGTCGGCCAGCGGGTGGAGAACTCCGTCGGCGTCCATTCCGAAGCGGCCGTTTCCGCCGACATATCCGACAAAATTATCAACGACGTCGGAAAAATCATCTTTCATACCGTCCCAGACTCCGTTGATGAACGAAAGGGTCTCGGCGTCCTCCTCCCACTTCTCGGGAAGAAGACTCGGGTCGTATTCCTCCAGCCGGACGGAATATGACCCACCGTCATCGGGCTCTTCGGCTTCGGTTTCGGGCGAATCGGTTTCCAGCGGCTCGGATTCGGGCGCTTCGGTTTCGGGCTGAGGCCCCTCGGGCGCGGCGGTCGACTGATTGTCGGCGCTGACTGCCGGGTCGTTTTCCGCCTGATCGGCGCAGCCTGCGAGCAGCGTCAAAGCGATCAGCAGAGATAAGATAACAGCAAAAATTCTATTCATAATAACACTTCCTGTAAATAACAAATTAGTCTGACATAAGGTTTTTAATCCCCCTCCCGAATTTTGTCGGGGGGGGGATTAAACATCTTAAATCAGTAGTTTTCCTTCCTGACTTCAAAGAAGCTCTGCGGGTGTGCGCAGACGGGGCAGACGCCGGGAGCCTTCTTGCCGATGACGATGTGTCCGCAGTTGCGGCATTCCCACATAGTCTCCTCGGACTTTTCAAAGACCTTCTGCATCTCGACGTTGTTGAGAAGCGCGCGGTATCTTTCCTCGTGGGTCTTCTCGATCGCGGCGACGGCGCGGAATCTGAAAGCGAGAGCGGTGAAGCCCTCTTCCTCGGCTTCCTTTGCGAATGTGTCGTACATATCGGTCCACTCGTAGTTTTCGCCCTCGGCGGCAGCCTTTAGGTTTTCGGCGGTGGTGCCGATTCCCTTGAGTTCCTTGAGCCAGAGCTTGGCGTGCTCCTTTTCGTTTTCGGCGGTCTTGAGGAAGATCTCGGCGATCTGCTCATAGCCCTCTTTCTTCGCGACGGAGGCGAAGTATGTGTACTTGTTTCTTGCCTGAGATTCACCGGCAAAAGCGGTCATCAGGTTCTTTTCGGTTTTTGTGCCCTTGAGTTCCATAGTAATATCTCTCCTTACAGTCATTAAATTCAAGGCGGTTGCCTTACAATTATTATAACAGTTTTAAAGAAAAAGTCAATATGTCTTTTTGGAAGAGATATGTTTGATTCATGAAGATGAATTGAAAGTTGATTGCCGCTTTTGATAAGGTACAATATTTTTCGCAAAAAGAGAATCGGGACAAAAAATAGACATGTCTCCGCACTTCTGGTAGAATGAAGTAACCGTAACATCATTTGAAAGGAAGTAAGAAACATGTCCGAAAAAATTATAACA
>CANQJB010000087.1 GCA_947624155.1 uncultured Clostridia bacterium | reverse complement strand
AAATAGCTAAAATTAGGATTGGGCAAACCTTTTTGCATGATTATCACTTGAAATTTTCCACTTTTTATAATATAATACAGAAGTCTAGATTCTAGTAGTATATGACTTTTACGCAACAAACTACTAAACTGAACGACGAAAAATGACGAAGGAGAGAAAAATCATGACGAAAAACCTCATGAAGCGTGGAATTGCGCTGATTCTGAGCGTCGCAATGCTGCTCAGCCTCAACGTTCTTCCCGTGAGCGCGAATACTGTCGAGCCGGTAAACGAAGGCAGAACGTTTACTCTCGAAAAGACAGATTTCGTGCCTCAAGACCTCGCCGGAATGAGAACGCAGTCTGCTGAAGCTTTCAGCACCTCTGCTGCCGAAACTCATTCTCCCGAGGACATTGTCCGTGTTTCGATTGTGCTTGGCCAGGCGCCTGCACTTGAACTCGGATTCTCCACCATAGGCATCGCGGAAAACAGCGCTGCTATCGCTTATCGTGAAGAGTTAATGTCCGCTCAGGCCAGCCTCGAAAATGCCATCGAGACCCAGGCTCTCGGCGGAAGAAAGCTTGATGTCGTTTGGCATCTTACTCTCGCAGCAAACCTGATCTCTGCCAACGTTCGCTACGGCGATATCGAAGCAATCAAGGCGGTTCCCGGCGTACAGGATGTTATCCTTGAAAACCGCTACGAACCCGCCGTTGTCGACAGCGATATCCCCGCCAACCCGAATATGGCGACATCTTCCGGGCAGATCGGTTCCAACGTTGCTTGGGCTTCCGGTTATACCGGCGCCGGCAGCATCGTTGCTATCGTCGATACCGGTCTTGACACCGACCACGAAGTCTTCAACTCCGAGGCGTTCGATTACGCTATCGAAGAAGACGAAAAGGAAGGCAAGACTGTCGACCTGCTCACCAAGGAAGAGGTAGCTGCTAAGCTCAGCCAGCTCCACATTTCGACCGACAAGGACTTTGCTTCTGTCAAGCCTGACATCAGCAAGCTCTATCTCAGCAGCAAGGTTCCGTTCGCTTTCAACTACATTGATATCGACTACGAAGTCACTCACGACAATGACACTGCCAGTGAGCACGGCTCTCACGTTGCCGGTATCGCTGCCGCAAACAGATATGTCAAGCGCGGCGACAAGTTTGTCAAGTCCCTTGACGAGGTAAATATGCAGGGCGTTGCGCCTGATGCACAGATCCTCGTTATGAAGGTCTTCGGCAAGGGCGGCGGCGCATATGATTCCGACTACATGGTCGCTATCGAAGACGCTATCACCCTCGGCGCCGATTCTGTCAACCTTTCGCTCGGCTCTATTATGGCGGGCTTCAGCACTTCCTCTACCGCATATCAGGGCTATCTTGACAACTACACCAACACCGACACCGTCGTTGTCATGTCTGCCGGTAACACCGGCGCTTGGGCGAACTATTCGCTCGTAGCCGACCTTTATGCCGACGACGTCAACTTCGCCACCAACGGTTCTCCCGGAAGCTTCACCAATACTCTGACTGTCGCTTCTGTCGATAACTGCGGCGCAACCGACGGTTATCTCGAAATCAACGGCGAGAAGATCTCTTACACCGAATCCACTGTCGGCAACACCGGTCTTCCTTATAATAATCCTCCGATCTCCAGCCTCGTTAAGGCCGGTGCGGAAGTCTCCGACGACCTCAAGTTCGTCTATGTTGACGGATTTGGAACGCCCGAGGAATTTGCTGAAGCCGGAGTAGCCGGAGCTGTTGCAATCTGCAACCGCGGCGGAAACATCAACTTCTCTGCAAAGGCCAACGCTGCTGCGGAAGCCGGCGCTATCGCCGTTATCGTTGTCAACAACGATGTCGGAGTTATCAGAATGGATCTTACCGATTACACCGGAAGCGTTCCTGTCGTTTCTCTGACCCAGGCTGACGGCGAGCTCTTCAAGACTGTCGGAACAACCACCGAGAGCGGTCTGACCTATTATGTCGGCACCCTCAAGGTCGGCGGCGGTCTCGCAGCAATCGGCGCTCCCAACGACGAGAATGTCTACACCATGTCTGACTACTCTTCTTGGGGCGTTGGCGGCTCTCTCGAGCTCAAGCCTGAAATCGTTGCTCCCGGCGGAAACATCTACTCTGTCAACGGCCAGATCCCCGGCGGACAGTCTTATGAGAATATGTCCGGTACTTCAATGGCCGCTCCTCAGATTACCGGTATGGTTGCTGTTGTCGCTCAGTATGTGAACGAGAACGCCGATCTCTTTGCGGACTCCGGAATGACTCAGCGCGCTATCGTCAACAGCCTGCTGATGTCCACCGCTGCTCCGATCAAGGACGCAACCAACGGCAACTACTACTATTCTGTCATTCAGCAGGGCTCCGGCCTTGCAAATGTTGGCGACGCTGTTAATGCCAACGCTCTGATTTCCAAAGTTGCTCCCGGCCAGAACTCCGGTTCCCCTGACGGCAAGGTTAAGGTTGAACTCGGTGAGTTCAAGAGCAACACCATCACCTACGACTTCAACATCAAGAACTTCTCTGAGGACAAGAGTGTTTACACTCTTAACACTGAGCTCTTCACTCAGGCTCTCAGCGAAGTTGAGACCGAATTCGGTCCTTATGAGACTCTCAGCAAGCAGACCACTCCTATTAAGATTATAAGCCAGGAGTACGCTGTCAACGGTACACCTATTGAAAAGGACGCTGCTGACAAGTATGACGTCAACTGCGACGGCAAGTCAGACGGCAAGGACGCTCAGGCTGTTCTCGAATACTGCGTCGGTGCATATACCGGTGAAGAGTTTATCACTGCTAGAGCTGATTGCGACGGAATTCCCGGCATCACCACTCACGACGCCAACTGGATCCTTACTCACCTTGACACCGTCGGTATCGAGCTCGATCCCGGTGAAGAGGCTAAAGTCACTGTCACCGTTGTCTTTGACACTGCTTCCCTCGCAGGTTATGTAAACGGCGCTTATGTCGAAGGTTATACCTTCCTCAACGCCGGCGTCAACGCCGAGGGCGCTGTCACCGATGTTGACTACTCCATTCCGCTCGTCGGATTCTACGGCGACTGGACCGATGCTTCGATGTATGAGCGCATCGACTACATCACCTATGAGCTTGAGAACTACAACTATCTCTATTATGACGAGCCTTATACTCATGTTCCTTACTCCGGCTCGATCGCCAACGCTCTCCAGTACCGCGAAGCGGCTTCCGGCGGCATCTATGTTGTCGACGCTCCGTTCAACGGAATGTATGGCGATTTCCAGGACGAGGCTGATCCTTACGCTGCCGAGCGTCTCGCTCTCAGAAGCTCCGACAGCATCTACTCTTACTACTATGGCCTGATCCGCAACGCCGGCGCTGTTGTTCCGGTTGTTGAGAACCTGACCACCGGTACTAAGCAGATTGTTACCGACAGCCTTTCTTCAAAGGTCTTCGCTGAGTTCTTCAACGAAAACACCGGCGAGTGGGCATATACTTCCAACGAAGCTATGATCGACATTCCTGTTTCCGAACTCGGCGATGAGGGCGATAAGCTCAAGATCAGCGTTGCTGCTGTTCCTGAGTATTACACCAAGAACGCCGGTCCTGAGGCGATTGTTGATCTCATCAACAACGATTCTCTCGGCGACGGAGCTTATCTGACCACCGAACTCACCATCGACGATACCGCTCCTGAGATGCTCGATGCTTCCATTCCTTACGGCTCTGACAACCTCAGAATCACTGCCCTTGATAACCAGTATGTTGCTGCTGTATGTATTTACAACAACAACGGTTACACCGCAACAATGGTTCGCAACATTGAGGATCAGACTCCCGGCGAGCCCTGCTACGTTGAATTCCTGCCCGAGGACTTCAATGAAGAGGGTATGCTCCCGCTTTATAACTGGCTCTTCGGCAACGGCGAGATGAATACTGACTTCTATCTCCTCGTTTACGACTATGCAGGCAACTTCAGCGCTTACAGCTTTGTTGAAGGCGACGCCGGCGATCCTGCTGCTCCGAGCTATGTCGAACTCCCCGAGACCTATGAGGTCATCGCAGGCGTTCCGACCACTCTTCCTCTCGCTGCTGATCCGCTCTTCGTTACTGCGGATATGTTCGACTGGGAATCCAGCGCTCCCGAGATAGTTGCTGTTAATAACGGCGTTGTCACCGGTCTTAACGAAGGCACCGCTGTTGTAACCGCTACATATGCAGAAGATCCGACAATCACCGCCTCCTGCGAGGTAACAGTTGTCAGACTCAGACTCACTCTCGACGGCGTTCTCGCCGATGCTGACGGAGCCGGCAGATTCTTCAGCTGGAATCTTGAATCTCCCGACGGAATCGTCATGGGCAACCCGATTGACAGCAGCGTATTCCCGTCCCGTGCGACCCTTTATGGCGATGACGGCAAGTTCCTCGTCTTTGACGACGGCACCAGCGCTATGAACCTCATGGCTGCTGACGGCTCGCTTCTCCAGACCGCCGGTTGGTCCACTGCTTCTCCGACTCCTTGGGCTATGACATACAGCCCGCTTCACGGCCTTGACTGGGTCTACGGCCCGTATGTCTTTGTTGCCGATGATCCGTTCACTCCTACCTACATGGCCTTCAACCTCGGTTCTTACGCTTCTCAGTTCGTCGCTATAACTTCTGTCGACGAGCCTTGGGAATATGAACTCGACGGCGAGCTTTATGAGGGCGATTATTCGCTTATCGCTATCGACGGCAGCAACAACATTTGGGAACTCCTGATTTATCCGACTGCAACCGGAAAGTCCGCGCTTCTCGGCAGTGTTCCTTCCGACCTTGTCGCTCTGCCTTCCGGCATGGACGACATTCCCGGCACCAGCCTTGTTTATGGCGATGACGGTTGCCTCTACTATGCGCTCTACCGCTCCGCTTCCAACACCAGCGAGATTTACAGACTTACTCACTGGATCGACGAAGAGGCTGAGGAAGAGGGTTGGCGTTCTCAGCAGATCGGAACTGTCGGCATCGGTATCTGGCCCGCTTCTCTGTTCCATGTAACCACCAACGCTCCTGCTGCTGAAAAGAATTCTGTCAGATATCTTGACAATGTCATGAAGCTGACTCCTGCTGATGAGCAGATGGCAATGCCCGGTCTGGTCTACTTCGGCGAGAATGTTCCCGCTAAGAAGGCTGTTCCCGCATTTGTTCCTGCTCCGGATATGGCTCCTGTTGAGTCCGATCCCGTTGTCGCTCCCGAGCTTCCTGCTCCCGAGACCGAGCCCGAGGCTGCTCCTGCTGAGCCCGCTCCCGCTGAGGGTGAAGAGGCTCCTGCAACCGGCACTCTCAACAGCATCGGTATCGGCTATAATGTCGCCGGTTCCGCGAGAGTAACTCCTGCCGCTGATTCTCTCAACTCCGCCGTTACTGACGACGGCGTTGCAATCACCGACAGAACCGTTACTATCACTCTCCGCGCCGAAGACACCACTAACGGCAAGCTCGATATTACCTACGATCCTAGCCAGCTTGTCTTCGCGAATCTCACTCCTCTGGTCGATTACGCAGCATTTAATAATGTCAAACCCGGCACTGTCTCCTTCGGCTTTGCGTTCGATTCTGTAAGCGATCAGACCGCTAATGTCGCGGAAGTTGTATTCTACTACCTCGAGGGCACACCTGAGAATATCGACACTACCGTCAACGTCTCTGTCGTTGAAGACGGCGCAGACGACGAGCCCACTGAGCCCGATGTCGAAATTCCGATCGGTGACCACGATTACACTCCTTACTGGTTCTGGGATGCTGATCTCGACGGCGCAACCGCAACTGTCAAGCTCGTCTGCTCTCGCCACACCGGCTGTGAGCTTGAGTTTGAAGCCGAAGCTGCCGACATCACTTCCAAGATCACAGTCGAGCCGACTTGTGAGGAGCTCGGTACTCTGACCTACACCGCTAAGGTTACCGTTACTGTTGGCGGCGAAGAGAAGACCTTCACCGATACTCACGATGTCGCTATTCCCGCAATCGGCCACGATTACGAGGCTGAGTTCACCTTCTCTGAGGACGGCACAACCGCAACCGTCACCCTTACTTGTAAGAATGACGAGACCCACAAGGTTGCAAACCGCAGAGCGACTGTAACCTCTGAGGTCACTAAGGAAGCTACCTGCGAGGAGAAGGGTGAAACCACCTACACCGCTACCTTCACATACGACGGCGTAACCTATACCGACTCTACTGTCAGAGCGGATATCGACGCTATCGGACATGATTGGAGCGAGCCCGTCTTCAAGTTCTCTGATGATTACAAGACTGCAACCGCAACCTTCACCTGCGCCAACGACGAGACTCATGTCAAGGAAGTTGAAGCAACTGTGACTGCGGAAGACGTCAAGGAAGCCACCTGCACCGAAGGCGGCCATGCAACCTATACTGCAACAGTCGAGTTTGAAGGCGAGACCTACACCTCTGAGCCTGTTGAGGTTACCACCGAGGCCACCGGCCACGATTGGAGCGAGCCCGTCTTCAAGTTCTCTGATGATTACAAGACTGCAACCGCAACCTTCACCTGC
>CANQJB010000086.1 GCA_947624155.1 uncultured Clostridia bacterium | reverse complement strand
CTTCATTCTACCAGAAGTGCGGGGACATGTCTATATTTTTGTCCTTTTTCTTTTTGCGAAAGATATTGTACCTTATCCATCTGAACGCAGGAAAGTTCAGATGCTTCTTAAAATGTGGATTCTACCCCTTGACAAAAGCGGTCTGAGGACTGGATATCTGAGCGTATTACTGAGTACAACTTCAAGATGCTATCACAAAAATATCAGGCTGAGCAGCAAGAACTGGTTGAGAAGATTGACAAGCTTAGAGCCGAACTCGCGACTGAAAAGCAAACAACCGCCGACGCTGAAAAGTGGATTGCTTTAATCAAGCAATACTCCGAGCCCACAGAACTGACCGCCGAAATGCTCAACACGCTCATCGAAAAAATAGTCGTACACGAAGCTGTAAAAGATTCCGACGGCACCAGAATCCAAGAAATTGAAATATTTTACCGATTCGTAGGCAAAATTGATTAAAACGCAAACAAGCGTCTTTAAGTTTGTTAAACGGGGGATTGCGATTTCCCCCTCTCTGGGCTCTCTCCTTGAAACGCTGACGGTAGGCGTGCCTTCTAGAGGGCTTTTGTTTCGTCGTCTAACAGAGGGAAACGGCGCGCCGATGCGCATTCGCGCCGAAAAGAGCCGCTCCGGAGGGTATAAGGTATTCGCTTCGCTCATGCTATTTTAAGCCCCACCCCCCCGGCAAAGGATGTTGGGAGTTATATCGAAGCGCCGCCCCCTCCCAACGGGAGGGGGCAAATTGAATATATCAGTCCAAAAAATCTCCCTCATTGTTCTCGGGCTCTTGACTTTTTCAAAAAAGCGTGTATCATAGAAATCAAGGAATTGAGAACGTATGTTCTTTGTGCGGAACATTAAATTCAAAGGAGACAAAGGATTGAAAGAAATGATTGAAAACTACCGCCGCGAGGCGGAAACCCTCAATAGATACAGGCAGATTCTCGCGCAGAAGATCGCGCTTGAAACCGACCCCGACCGGCTCAGAGAGCTTGAGTTGAGAAAGGAAACGGTCGAGGCGGAGCGGTTTGAAATGATCGAGGACATCAGAGCGATGGCGTCATATATCGCGGCGAGGAAAAATGCAGAATAGGATTATTTCGGAGGAACAGGCCGCCTTTGAGCTTTGGCAGAGCGGCGGGGCGTCGTCGGGGAAGATCAGCCCGAAGCTGGTCAGGGAGGTTATCGAAGAACGGCTCAGCGAAACTCAGAAAAAATATCTCGTCAGCTATTATTTTGAGCGAATGAAAATGGCTGAGATCGCCGAAAAATACGGCGTAACGAAGTCGACGGTCTCGCGGACGGTCGGCAGAGCAGAGAAAAAAATCAGGGACGCACTAAAATATTGTGTGAGGTGCTGAAACTTATTGCATTTTTTATTCTTTTGTGGTATGATATATACAGCGCAGAATATTGCGCGGATCTGTGACCACGGAAGGGAGAATGACAAATGAAGCTTATATTTGCGATTATCAATGACGACGACGTCAGAGGAGTTTCCGACGCTCTTGTCGAAAAGGAGATTCAGGCAACCCGTCTCAGCTCGACCGGCAGCTTTTTAAAGTCCGGCAACACCACTCTTCTGATCTGCATCGACGATTCAAAGGTCGATACCGCCATTTCGATCATCAACTCCCACTGCCGCAGGCGCAAGCAGCTTCTTCCGTCCCATGCGCTCAGCGGAGCATTCTCGACTTACCCCGTCGAGATAAATGTCGGAGGCGCGACCGTTTTCGTCACCGATGTCGAAAGATTTGAAAAATTCTGATGAAGCTCTATTCAAAGGACACCGCCGTTTCGATGATCCGCTCGATGATAATCCGCGGGCGGCTTTCACATGCCTATCTGATCAGCGGCGAAAGAGGCGTCGGGAAAAAGACCCTCGCGAGATATATGGCCGCGCAGATACTCTGTGAGACCGGGACCGGCGAGCCCTGCGGGGTCTGCAAGTCCTGCCGGATGATTAAAAACGACGCTCACCCCGATTTCATCACCGTCAGCGCCGGAGGAAAATCGGGCAACTATCTCGCCGACGACCTCAGAGCGATAATCTCGGATTCGAGCGTTGCGCCGAATGAGGGCGAAAGAAAAATCTATTTTCTGCCGAGGGCCGACAGATCGCTCCCCGCGGCTCAGAACGCGCTTCTCAAAATAGTCGAGGAGCCGCCGCCGCACGTCCTGTTTATAATGACTGCGGAGTCGAAGGAGCGTATTCTTCCGACCATCCTCTCGCGCACCGTCAACATCAGTCTTTCGGAATCGGGCGAGGCGGAATGCCTTGAAGCGCTCGCAGACGAGGGCATTTCGGAGGCCGAAGCTAGGGAAGCGGTATCTGTCTTCGGGGGAAATATCGGCAGATGCCTCGAATATATCCGCGAGCCGGAGGCAAAGGAGTTTGTTCTGAAGCTCAAAGGAATCTCTGCCGCGCTTGTCTCGGGGGACGAATATGAGCTTTTAAGGGAACTGACCTCTCTCGAATCCGACCGCGAAAACTGCGGCTATCTTCTCGCGGAATTTAAAAACGTAATCAGGGACGCTGTCGCGGCGAAGTTTTCGGGGAAGCTCTCCTCGCCCTGCCGCGCAGAGGCGGCCGGACTCTCAGAAAAATTCCGCCAGAGCTCTTTAGAGCGAATGTATGACGCTGTATGCGAGGCAGAGGATCGGATCAACGGCAACTCCAACGCCGTTCTGACCCTCTCGGACCTTTGCGGAAAGCTGTCGGTAAACCGTTAGCAAAAGAAAGGAATTATAATAAATGACTGAAATTATTGGCGTGCGGTTCAAAAGCGTAGGAAAAATATATTACTTCTCCCCCGGCGGGCTTGATATCGCCGAGGGGCAGAGCGTTATCGTCGAAACGGCGCGCGGGGTCGAGTGCGGCTCGGTGGTGTTCGGCAACAAGCAGGTCGCGGACGACGAGATCGTCGCGCCGCTCAAAACCGTCATAAGAATCGCGACCGAGGACGACTTTAAGCAGATCGAGCGCAACAAAATCAAGGAAAAGGAAGCGCTTGCGATCTGCGAGGAAAAGGTCAAAAAGCTCGGGCTGAATATGAGCCTTGTCGACGTCGAATGCACCTTTGACAACTCAAAGCTGCTGTTCTATTTTACCGCCGAAAGCAGAGTCGACTTCCGCGAGCTTGTAAAGGAGCTTGCGGCGGTATTCCGCACAAGGATCGAGCTGAGGCAGATCGGAGTGCGCGACGAGGCGAAGATGATCGGCGGCTTAGGAATCTGCGGCAGGCAGTTTTGCTGCGCGAGCTTTCTCGGAGATTTCCAGCCCGTCTCGATCAAAATGGCTAAGGAGCAAAGCCTCTCGCTCAATCCGACAAAGATTTCCGGAACCTGCGGCAGGCTCATGTGCTGCTTAAAATATGAGCAGGACGGATATGAGGAGCTTTTGAAGATCACGCCGAAATTCGGCGCGCTTGTCGACACCCCCTCGGGCAAGGGAACCGTCACCGACGTCAACCTGATCTCCGGAAAGATGCACGTCAAGCTCGAAGCAACCGGCGGCGACGCGGTATTCACCCGCGATCAGGTCAAACTGATAAAGGACTCGGTTATGAGGCTCAGCCGCGAGGAGATCAACGCGCTCAAGGAGCTCGAAAAGAACTGATAAATATGAATGTGACCCGTTCCCCGAAAGGAGAGCGGGTCATTTTTTGATGTGAAACCGTCTTTGCAGCTAAACCTGTAAGCGTATGCGCAGGAAAGGTTCACGGGGAGCCCCGTTCGGAGTTCCCCGTTGAGATATATCCATACATCTACATAGACGGGATTTACCTCAAGCGTAACTGGGGCGGGGAGTTTGAGAATGTGAGCATCCTTGTGGCAATAGGTGTTGACGAAGACGGTTATCGCGAGGTAATTGGTGCTGCTGAGGGTATGAAAGAAGATAAGGAAAGCTGGCGAAGCTTCCTTGTATGGCTGAAAGAACGCGGCCTTGACGGCGTTAAGCTTGTTGTCGGAGATAAAAATCTTGGAATGTGTGAATCGGTTCACGAGGTCTTTCCGGACGCAAAATACCAGCGTTGCACGGTGCATTTCTACCGAAATATTATGTCAAGCGTGCCGAGAAACAGGATTCGGGAGGTCACAATGATGTTGAAAGCAATACACGCTCAGGAGAGCAAAGAAGCCGCGAGAAAGAAGGCAAGAGAGGTCGCTGAAAAACTGAGAGAAATGAAGCTCAACGCCGCTGCAAAAAAACTTGAGGACGGGATTGAAGAAACGCTTACCTATATTCAGGTCAGCCCGAAGCTGATAGACAGCGCGTTGTTGATCTTATCCATCGCGGTGCTGTCGAGGGTTCCCATTCTCTCCTTCAGCCGCTTTTTGTCGATGGTTCTGATCTGTTCTAAAAGAACGACGCTGTCCTTCGCGAGCCCGCAGGACCGCGAGTCGATTTCGATATGTGTCGGCAGACGGGTCTTCTCCTGGCGGCTGGTTATCGCCGCGGCGATGACCGTCGGGCTGTGCTTGTTGCCGACGTCGTTCTGAACGATAAGTACCGGTCTGATTCCGCCCTGCTCCGAGCCGACCACCGGACTCAGGTCGGCATAATAGATCTCTCCCCTGTAAACAACAGGCATGAATTTCACGCTCCTTGCTAAATCAGCTTTATCCATATTGTTGACGGGAAAATCGTTTTTATTCAGCGAGCCCGGGGAGCGGGACTCTGTATTATAATATGTACGGGCAGTGGGAGGGGACAGCGGAGGAAAAATAACCGCGCTCAGCAGAGCGCGGGAGTTGGATTTTGACTAAATCAGGGGATTTGTGCAGACTATAAATATTTCATTTGACTCCCCTCTCCGGCTGTTGTATAATATCAATACCAGCCGAAGCACGGCAAATCAGATTTCAGGCGGTGAGAGTGTGGAAATTAAACTGATACGCGCAGAACTAAGCGACGCGGAGCGGCTTTGGAAAATGCAGGTTGAGGCGTTCGCGGAGATGTATTCAAAATACCGCGACAGCGAGACAAGCCCGGCCGCGGAGCCGCTCGAAAAGACTGCTGCGCGGCTCAGGCAGCCCTTTACCTATTTCTACTTCATTCAGGCTGACGGCGAAATTGCCGGTGCGATCAGGGTTATCGACTCAGGCAAGCCGGGAAAGCCGAAAAGAATATCCCCGGTTTTTGTAATGCCCGCTCTGCGGAACAGGGGCATAGCGCAAGCGGCAATCCGCGAGGCGGAAAGGCTTCACGGCGGCTCGGGCTGGGAGCTAGATACGGTGCTTCAGGAGGCTGGGAACTGTCATCTCTATGAAAAACTGGGCTATCGGCAGACGGGAGAAACAAGGGAGATCAATGAAAATATGACCATAGTTTACTATAAAAAGGATTGAATAATTTCCGGTCTGCGGGCGCGGATCGGAAATTTTTTGCAGTGGCTCTGTGCTTTTATGCGTAGCTGTTAAAATATACAAAATCAGAATATTCGGATTGTGACAAATGACAAACCTTTTCAGGATTTTTCCGAATCTGCGACCTTTTGCCGGAAAAACCGTAGATTATATTCGGAAAGGAATGTGATAAAATGAAAAGATTTATTTTTATAATTACCGCGGCGGTGCTTCTGGCGTCATGCGGGGCTAGGGAAACGGAGTTCAAACAGCCTCCGCAGGCGGGAACAAAACAGCCCGCCCAGACGATACAAATTGCGGAGATCAACCCCGAAAACCCGCTTGTTTTGGAGCTCGGCGGCGGCTCCGATTCTGACTATCTCGCCGACCCGTCTTTTGACACCGACGAATTCTTGGAGAACTTCGACAGCGTCGGCAGCGTTTCTGCCTCATCGGCGGTGCGCTCGTTCTGCGAATCGGAGACGACCTATTATTTCAGCTTCTTGGGTGACAAGCTCTATTACTATGACAAGGCGACCGGCGTTTCCGGACCGCTTTGCTCGAAACCGGAATGTGTCCACGCCGAGGGCGACAAAAACTGCGACGCGGCAATCTCCTACTGCGCGGGACTAAGCTATTACGGCGGAAAGCTCTGGTGGCTCGACAACGAATTTCAGAACGGCCAGAATCACTATTTCATCTATTGCGCCGACCCTGACGGCAGAAACCGCCAGAAGGTCAGGGAGACGGGGCTGGAGGAATACGGCTTCAACAAGAACGGCGTTGTCCCGACTGTTGTATTCCACCGCGGGTTTATGTATGCGGCGTTTGCGACCGCAGAGATGTCCGACGCAACCCTTTGTTTTACCGTCACCGTAACCCAGACTCCCCTCTCAAAGCGCGGAGAGACGGTCGAGATACTCTCTAAAACGCTGGAAAATGTCGCCGCGGCTGAGATTAAGATAATCCCCTGGAGGAACAAGCTGATAATTCCGGCGGAAATATATACCGACCGTGACGACGGAGAGCTGGGACTCAAGCTGATCGAAGGAATTTACGAATATGACACCAAGACCGCAGAGATGAGCCTTTTGAGTACCGTCGAATCTAATGAAGCATTTATATGCTACGGCGTCAGCCCGACCGGAGAGCTTCTCGCGGGAAGGGATAATCACCGAATTTACCGGTTCGGCGAAAGCGGCGAGGAGCTGATCTATGAGCCGGAGGGCGGCGTCGGCGGGATTTCAAACTCACGCCTCATTTTCAACGATAAG
>CANQJB010000085.1 GCA_947624155.1 uncultured Clostridia bacterium | reverse complement strand
GGCGGAGTGCGAGGCGATAAGATCGGAGGCGGAGAGGATATATCTCGCCGAGCTGCCGGGGCTGTTCAGGGTTTTCTGACCGCCCGAAAAATTATTTTGCAAATTTTAAGAAAAATTTTGAAAAAACTATTGCAATTCAAGGAACATTATGATATAATCCATGTATAAGGTTAATTTGCCTGACTGCGGCCTGCTGTTGGCATTCTGAAAGGACGTGACTTTGGTGAAATGCCCTTTTTGCGGTTATAAAAAGACTGAAGTAATCGACTCTCGCCAGAGCGACGATAAAAAGCGCCGCCGTCGGGAATGTCCTCAGTGCGGCAAGCGCTATACCACCTATGAAGTCGTTGAAAAGCCTATTTTGATGGTAATAAAGAAGAACGGCGGCTTTGAGCCGTTCGACCGTTCAAAGCTTATTGCCGGAATAATGAGCGCGACCAAAAAGCGGGTCATCACTCCGGACAAGGTCAACGAGATCGTCGACGGAATCGAAAACCGCCTTGCGAACGAAATGCGCACCGAAGTCACCACCGCCGAGCTCGGCGACGACGTTCTCGCCGCCCTCAAGGACATCGACCTCGTCGCCTATGTCCGTTTCGCCTCGGTTTATAAAGACTTCAACGACCTCGACAGCTTCATTAAGATCATCCGCGAGCTGGGGCAATAAGCCGATTTTTCCTTTGCAATCTTCACTCTCATTTCCATAATAAGCCCGACTGTCCATGCGCATGGGCGGTCGGGTCCTTTTTATGGGAGTTTAGGACGGGGAACCCCGAACGGGTTCCATGTAAACCCCTCCTGCATGGCCTCCGCTCGCCGCTCCGCCATAAAAGTATAAAATTCGGGAAATGAATTCCCGAATTTTATTTTTTACTTCCGTTCCCATTGTAGCCCTCAACGCGAAAAAGCCCTCCAGAGCGGAGGGCTTTTGCTCTTTTAATTACTTGTCGGCCTTTTCGGCTTTTGCCGAAATCGCCTTCTGCCAAACGGCCCAAAGGGTCGGGGCGATGCAGTTGGAGCTGTAAACGCCGGCGAGGAGACCGATGACGAGCGGGAACGCGAAGCTGAGAATCGACTCGACGCCCGCGACCAAAGCAACGACGCAGATAGTCGCCATTGCAATAACGGTTGTCGCGGTGGTGTGGACCGATCTGCCGAAGGACTGGCTGACGCTGAGGTCGGTCAGCTCGGCGAAGGTCTTTTCGTCGCCGTAAAGTCTGCGGTTCTCACGGATACGGTCATAGATGATGATCGTGGCGTTGATCGAGTAGCCGAGGATCGTCAGCAGAACCGCCATGAAGTTGGAGTCGATGTCAAATCTGAACAGCAGACAGCAGGCGTAGACAAAGCACATATCGTGAATCAGAGCGACGACCGAGCAGCAGCCGAGGGCGATACCGCTGATTCCGTGGGTGCTGCGCTTCGCGACGCCGAATTTTCCGCTGAATCTGAAGCCGATATAGACTATCATTACGACCGCAGAGAAGATTACCGCGACGATGCACTTGCCGAAGAAGCCGGAGCCGGTCGACGGGTCGACGTCCTGAGAGCTGTAAATCTCAAGATTTGCGGCGGAGAACTGCTCCTGAAGAGCGTCGGTGAGCTCGCTCTGCATATCGGCAGTCAGGCCGCTGGAGCTCGGGAAGCTCAGCGCGACAGTCTTTTCGCCGTCAGCAAGGCTCTCTCCGAGGCTTGCGTTGCAGGACTGGCCGGTAATATCCTGGGCGGCGGAGGCAACTGCATTTTCGTCGATAGTGCCGTCATAGGAATAGGAGATGATCGTTCCGCCCTTGAACTCGATCGCGACATTCATGCCGAAGATCAGAGTAAAGACAAGCGAGAGAACGATTACCGCGCAGGAGACGGTGTAGAAGAGTCTGCGCTTTTTGTAGACGTTGAAGTGGTGCTCCTTCGCCTTTTCGCTGACGCCGTAGAGCTTCGGGTCTCTGAAGGCCTTGAACTTCGCGAGGGAAGCGAGCATCAGTCTTGTCGCGCCGACGCCGAAGACGAAGTTAAGGATAACGCCGACGAGAAGAGTATAACCGAAGGAGTAAATAGTTCCCTCAATGGTTGTCGGGAAGAGGAAGTAGAGCCAGCCCATCAGCTTGGCAAACAGGCTGTCCGGAGGGCCGAATGCGCCCATCAGGATAACGGCGACGAATACAACGGTGATATTTCCGTCGAAGATCGCGGCCCATGCTCTCGAATAGCCCTGCTCAAGGGCGCTGTAAAGTCCCTTGCCGGCCTTGAGCTCTTCCTTGACTCTTTCAAAGGTGACGACGTTGGCGTCAACGCCCATACCGACGGCAAGGATAATACCGGCGATACCGGGGAGAGTGAGGGTGAAGCTCGGAATGTTTCCGAAGAAACCGGTGATGCAGGCAATCGTGCCGATAACCTGGCCGAAAAGCGCGATCGACGCGACGACTCCGGCGAGCCTATAGACAACGATCATATAGATGCAGATCAGGACAAAGGCGATAACGCCTGCGATCAGCATTGCGTTTCTCGCGCCCGCGCCGAGGGTCGGCGAAATGGTCGAGAAGTTTGAAGTCACCATTTTATAGGGAAGAGCGCCGGCAGAGATCTTGTCGGCCAAAGACTTTGCTTCTTCATAGGAGAAGCCGGTCGAGCCGCCGCCGGTGATCTGGGCCTGTCCGTTGGTGATAGCGGTCTGAACTGTCGGATAAGAGATTATCGTCTCGTCCATCCAGATCGAGATTATTCCGTTAGTCGAAGCGAGGCGGGTAGTCGCTTCGCCGAAGGACTTTGCGCCTTCTTCGTCAAATTCGAGGTTGACGCAGAACGACTGCTGGCCGTCCTCCTCTAAAAGTCCGACATTGGCGGCGACAACGTGGTCACCGGAGACGATGATGTTGTCGGCAGTGACTCCTGTCCATGCGCCATACTCGTCGGTCTCATAGCCTTCGCGGAAGGTCAGCTCAGCGGTTTCACCGAGCTCGCGGACAGCGGCCTCGGGGTCGAAGTCCTCCTCTCCCGCCTGCCACGGGAACCTGACGATGATGTCATAGTTTGAATAGTCGACATAGAGCTCGTAGTCGGTGATACCGAGGTTGACAAGTCTGACCTCGATAGCTGCCTTTGCGGCGTCCATCTGCTCCTCGGTGGCGGTAACGCCCTCCGGAGGCGCAAAGGTGACGTCTACGCCGCCGCTGATGTCGATTCCCCAGCGGATGTCGCTGACGCCTTTAATGTGGCTCGTCTTTATATCACCGTAATAGGTGCTCACGCCGTTGATTGTCAGAAAAGCGAAGACGGCTATCAGCACGACTACGATAAAGAATACGGGTTTTTTTATGCGTCGCACAATTGTTTCCTCCTTATTTTTTGCGCCGATTACCGGCCGCCGGCAAAATTATTTCCGCCGGCCGACAGCACATTCACCCATATATTATAAATTCCCGACACAAAAAAGTCAATAGCAAATACGAAAAAAGCCCGCTTGAAACGAGCTTTTTTATATGAGATTTCAACATTTCGGGGCGCTGAAGGCCGGTCGGGCGGGCATTTTATTCCCAGCCGTTGACCATTCGGTCATAGACTACCTCGATCCAGCGGTATTCCTTGGTATACCAGAAATCCGCCGATATAGCGTCGAGATATTCCTTGACCGTTTCGGCGGGGATATGCGCGGCCTCATATTCGGTCGAGTTGTGGCTCGAAAGCCAGTCGTAGCTGTATTCGTTCTGCTCGCCGTCATATTCGACGGTTATCGCGGGAGGAGTTACCGAGCTTCCGTCGACAGGGGTCAGCATTATCAGCATTGTGAAGTCGGAAATTTTCGACTTGAATGCCGCGAGCGCGTCGGCGGTAAAGGGCTGGCCGAGAAGCGCCTCGGTCGCGTCGTTGATCGAATCATAGCTGATTCCGGCCTGGCGCCAGTCATAGATGTTGTGGTAATAGAGCCACTCGGCGCCGTAGTCTTCGCCGTCGGCGCTGACCGAGATGTCGGCAAAAGCGCCGTCGCCGTCAAAAGGCGCGGGCATATCCTCGGGGTCGCAGAACTCCGAAATCTCAATCGGCGGCTCTACCGGCTCCGGCTCGACGACTACCGGCTCGGTTGCGACAGGCTCGGTAACGACCGGCTCCGGCTCCTCCTCGGCCTCGAATCCGCAGGCGCAGAAGATCAGCGCCGCGAGAGTGATCAAAATTAAAATCTTTTTCATGATTTCGTCTCCTTTTCCATATTCCCGCCGTGAAATCACGGCTCTGATGATATTTTAGCACGGCGGCGGGGAGATGTCAAGTTTGAGCGCCCCTCGGGAACTTCCCGAGGGGCGTTTGTTTACGCTTTTGCGATCATATCCTTCGCAATCTCTGCGAGGATCTTTATGCCCTTGACGATCTCCTCGTCGGTGGGCATCGAGTAGTTAAGCCGAAAACTTTGGCTCGGCTCGTCGGGGTCGGCGGTGAAGGCCGTCCCGGGGACGACGAAGACGTTTTTATCTCCCGCCCGCCTGACGAACTCGCCGAGCGGAACGCCGTCCGGAAGAGTACACCAGAGGAAAATTCCTCCCTCGGGTCGGGTGAAGCTGACCTCGCGGGGCATAAAGCGGTCGAGCGCGTCTAGCATCAGGCCGGCCTTTTTGCGGTAGAGCTCGCGGATACCGGCGATATGTGCGTCGAGGTCGCACTCCGAGAGGTATTTCGCGCAGATCATCTGGAATAGGCAGTTTGTGTGAACGTCCTCGACCTGCTTCGCGACGACTGTCTTCGCGATCAGCGCCTTATTAGCGCAGAGGAAGCCGATTCTCATTCCCGATGAGAGTATCTTCGAGAAGGAGCCGCAGTAGATGACTCTGCCCTCGGCGTCCATGCTCTTATAGGTCGGAACGTCTTTGCCCGAGAACCTCAGATCGCCGTAGGGGTTATCCTCGAGGATAAGAATATCATATTTTTTCGCGAGGCCGAGGACCGCCCTGCGCTTTTCGAGAGAGGTGGTGATTCCGGCAGGGTTCTGGAATGTCGGGATCGTGTAGAGAAGCTTTGCGCGGGGGGTGTCTTTAAGCGCCTGTTCGAGGGCTTCGAGGTTTATGCCGTCGCCGTCGAGAGGGACACCTGCGAGCTTCGCCCCGAGGGAGCGGAAGGCGTTGAGCGCGCCGATAAAGCTCGGATTTTCGCAGAGAACGACGTCGCCCTCGCCGCACATCACCTTGCAGCTAAGCTCGATTCCCTGCTGCCCGCCGGTGACGATTATCAGATCGTCGTCGGGCGCGCCGATGTTATAAACTCGCTTCAGACGGGCAGTTATCAGCTCGCGCAGCGGGCCGTAGCCCTCGGTGATGCCGTATTGCAGCGCGGCGACAGGCTCGTTTTCAAAAATTTCGTCGGCGAAGCGCTTCATCTCGGCGACGGGGAAGCTCTCGGGATTGGGGTTCCCGGCGGCGAAGGATATCGAGCCGGGGGTCCCGAGGCTTTTGAATATCTCGCGGATCGCCGACGGCTTCAGTCTGACGAATTTATCGGAAAATTTGTAATTCATCGGAAATATCTCCTTTTTCGGGTTTTAATTTATTATTAAGCAAAACCGCTGAAATGTCAAGAGAAAATTTGAGGAAGGGATTGCAAAGGGAGATTTAACAGCCCCCGCTTTCCTCCCCCCCTCTTGCATATTTATAGTGCAAATTGGTTATTTCCACAGGGAATTACAGCTTTGTAATGTGCAAAAGGCGGGAATTTTGCAGGATTGCAAAAATGCGCTTGCATTTTCGGCGGGGTTATAATATAATATAGGGTAAGATAAAGAGAGCTTCCGGTCTTCGCCGCCTGCGCGGATATCTGGCTTTGCTCTCGGTGTCGGCGGACACATCTGACCACACTATTATAATATAAGGAGTGCTGACATTGACCCTTAAAGAGTATTCAAAAGCCGAGCTTTCCGCCTTTTTGGAAGAACAGCGCGCCCGCCTCGAAGACTTCAAGAGCCGCGGGATCAAGCTCGATATGTCCCGCGGGAAGCCCTCGCCCGAGCAGCTCGACCTCTCAAATGAAATGCTTACACACTGTCTCGACGGCGACCACATCTCGGAGCAAGGCATCGACTGCCGGAACTACGGCGTTCTCGACGGAATTTATGAGACAAAGCGGCTTTTTATGAAGATGATCGGAGTCGGCCGCTGGGAGATCATCATCGGCGGAAATTCAAGCTTGCAGATGATGTATGACGTTCTCGCGAAGGCGATGCTTCTCGGCGTCAGAGGCAGCGAAAAGCCGTGGTGCAAATGCGAAAAGGTCAAGTGGCTCTGCCCCGCGCCGGGATATGACCGCCACTTTGCGATCTGCGAGGCCTTCGGAATCGAGATGATAACCGTGCCGATGCTCGACGACGGACCGGATATGGACATGGTCGAAAGGCTGGTGTCCTCCGACCCGGCGATAAAGGGCATCTGGTGCGTTCCGAGATATGCCAACCCGACCGGAGTGATTTATTCCGACAGAGTCGTCACCCGCTTTGCAAACCTAAAGCCCGCCGCGCCTGATTTCAGAATCTTCTGGGACGACGCCTACTGTGTCCACAGCCTCGACGACAACGTGCCGAGCATTCTCAACATTCTCGACGAGTGCAAGCACGCGGGCAATCCCGATATGGTAATAATCTTCGCCTCTACCTCGAAGATCAGCTTCCCCGGGGGCGGCGTCGCGATAATCGGCGCGAGCGAGGACAACATCAACTTTATGAAGGAGCAGATGTCATATCAGACTATCGGATATGACAAGCTCAACCAGCTCAGGCACGCGAAATTCTTCAAGAGCTACGAGGGAATCCTCGAACATATGAAAAAGCACCGCGAAATAATCAAGCCGAAGTTTGAGGCGGTCCTCGACGCGCTCGACAGCGAGATCGCCCCGCTCGGCGTTGCGGAATGGTCGAGGCCGAAGGGCGGCTATTTCATCAGCTTCGACAGCCTCCCCGGAACAGCAAAGCGCGTCGTCGCGCTCTGCAAGGAAGCGGGTGTTACCCTCACCGCCGCGGGCGCGACATTCCCCTACGGAATCGACCCGCAGGACAAAAATATCAGAATCGCGCCGACATATCCGAGCCT
>CANQJB010000084.1 GCA_947624155.1 uncultured Clostridia bacterium | reverse complement strand
GAAATCCTCGCGGGGCCACGCCTCCGCGGTGAAACAGGCGTTTTCTATCTCACATACTCCGTCGATATCCTCTTCGGTCATTTTCCTTATTATGCCCATTCAGCGCTCCTTTTTGGCCAAAAGCGCGGAATAAAGCTCGCTCTTGGCATATCCCGAGCTCTTCGCGACTTCGCGGCAGGCGTCCGCGCCTCTGACTCCTTTAGCGATCAGCGCCTCGACCTGGATAAGCGCCGCTTCGACCGTCATCTCCGGAACCTTCGGCTCCTTCGCTCCCTCGATCACAATTACATACTCCCCGCGGGGCTTTCTAAGGTCGTCGTCATAAATCCCGACAGCCTCTGAAAGCGTCGTTCTGATAACCTCTTCGTGGAGCTTTGTCAGCTCGCGGCAGAGCGCGATTTTCCGCTCGCCGTAATATTTATAGAAGTCGTTCAGCGTCTGCACAAGCTTATGCGGCGCTTCATAGAAGATCAGCGTCCTCGGCTCCTTCGCGGTTCTTTCAAGCATCTCCTTGCGCGAGGTCGAAGCTGTCGAGGGAAAGCCCTCAAAGGCGAAGGTAGAGGTGTCCAGCCCGCTGACCGCGAGCGCCGAAACAAGCGCGCTCGGCCCCGGAACCACCTCGACCGGCACCCCGCTCTCGGCGCAGAGCCTGACAAGATCCTCACCCGGGTCGGAAATGCAGGGCATTCCCGCGTCGGTGACGACCGCGCAGCTTTCTCCGGCGAGAATCCTCGCGAGAATGCTGTCGCCGACATATTTTCTGTTGTGCTCGTGATAGCTGACGAGCGGCTTTCTGATGTCGAAGTGAAGCAGCAGCTTCTGGGTCACCCTCGTGTCCTCGGCGGCGATAAAATCGACCGCGCGCAGCGTCTCGACCGCACGATAGGTCATATCCCCGAGATTCCCGATCGGCGTCCCGACAATATAGAGCTTTGCCGCCATCAGCGCTCCTCCTTCTTTAAAATCAGTTCCTTCGCCGCCTTCGCGGTGATATGTTCAACCGTTATCTCTATCGCCGCAAATCTCCCCGAAGACGAATTTATCTCCCTTTCGCGGCTTTCCTCACTCCCGCCGGGGCGGTATTTGTCGGCGAGCAGCCTCATCGCGGCGATCGCCTCGTCGCCGCAGAGCTTTCTCGCTCTGCCGAAGACGATAACGCTCTCATAAGCGGTCGTATATTTTTCCGGTATAACCGAATCTGCCCCGACAACGCAGAATGACACCCTGTCAAGCCGTCTCAGCGCGTCGATCTTATGCCCCTCGGCTGCGGAATGAAGATATATCCTCCCGCCGGAATAAACATAGCTCATCGGCACTGCGTAGGGGTATCCGCCGTCGCCGAGCAGGGCGAGAACACCGTGTGCGCCGGTTTTCAGAATCCTCTCGGCCTCGCTTTCGGGGAGCTGCTGCGCCGAGCGCCTCATTTTGCGAAATTCCATTTTTCAGCCCACCTCCAGGTCGATCCGGTAGATTCTTTTCATCTCGTCGGAATATCCGCCGTCTTCGCCGCGGACAAACAGCGGCGGCTCTATTTTCATGAACCCCGAGCCCCCGAGACGGCCTTCAAGCAAAATCAGCCAGGCGGGCGAGCCTGCGTTTTTATGTACCGTTCTGAGCCTTTTCGGCTCGATACCGCAGGCGCGCATCGCCGAAACGCAGTCGGCGAGCCGCTCGGGGCGGTTGCAGAGGCAGAGCCTGCCGCCGAACCGAAGATTTCGCTTTGCCGCCTCGCAGACATCAAAAATGCTGCATTCCAGCTCGTGCCTCGCGACTGCTGCCGCCTCCCGCGAGCTCGACGCCCCGGTCCCGTCCCTCTTATAGGGCGGGTTGACGGTTATCAGATCGAACGGGCGCTCGGCCCGCCAGCCGCGCAGGTCGGCAAGCAGCGGCTCGAAGCTCTCGGCCCCGCTCAGCTTCTTTGAAAGCCGCTCCAGCTCGACCGCCTCGGGCTGTATCTCGACCGAGACGACTCCCCGCGGGCGGTAGTTTCTCAGCAAAAGCAGCGCGATTATCCCGCAGCCGGAGCAGAGGTCAAGGCAGCGGTCGCGGCGCTTGGCGGCGGCAAAATCGGCGAGCAAAAATGCGTCGGTGCCGAAGCGGTGGTCGCGCGAGATCGCGGCTTTATATCCCTCGCCGAGGTCTTCGACCGAAATTTCGCAGTCATTCGGCACCTTTCAGCACCTCCTCCGCAAGCCTTAAAATGTCATCTCGGGTCGAGAGAGTTCCGCTGAGATTCCGAAACCTCGCCGCGCCTCTGACACCCTTTAAATACCACGCGACATTCTTCCGCGCCTCTCTGACGCCCTGATCCTCGCCCTTATAGGCGATCAGCCGGTCGGCGTGGCTTATCATTATCTTTAACCTTTCCTCGAGCGGCGGCTCGGGAAGCTCCTCGCCGGTCTCAAGAAAGCGCGCTATCTGCTCAAAAACCCACGGGCGGCCGTTTGACGCCCTCGCGAGGGTCACAAGGTCGCAGCCCGTTTCGGAATACATTCTCGCGGCGTCAGCCCCGCAGGTGATGTCCCCGTTGCCGATAACCGGTATTTCGACCGCTTTTTTGACCTTTTCTATTACGCTCCAATCGGCTCTGCCGCTGTAAAGTTGATCCCTCGTCCTCGGGTGGACGGCGATCGCCGCAGCACCCGCCTGCTCCATCGCCTCAGCGAACGGAACCGCGTTGATCTGCTCGCTGTTCCAGCCGGAACGTATCTTGACCGTAACCGGGCAGTCGGCCCGGCTGACCGCCGCTCTGACAAGCTCCGCCGCGAGCTCGGGGGTCTTCATCAGCGCGCTGCCGCCCCCGGGGTTTACAACCTTAGCGACCGGGCAGCCCATGTTGATGTCGATTATGTCCGGCTTAAAGCGGTTGACGATCTCGACCGCCCTTGCCATAAACTCCGGCTCCTCGCCGAAGAGCTGAATAGCGTAGGGCCGCTCCCGGTCCGAAACCTCGCAGAGCTCCAAAGAGCCCGCGCCGCCGTAACAAAGCCCCTTTGCCGAGACCATCTCGCTGACGAGATAGCTCGCGCCGAACTCGCGGCAGATCTCGCGATATGCCCTGTCGGCGACCGAGGCCATCGGCGAAAGGCCGCAGGTCTTGGCGATTCTGACATTTCCGATTGTGATAAACTGTTCCGTTCTCATTTATTCCCGCCTCTGCCGGCTCCCCGCCGGAATCATAGATATTATATTATAACACAATTCGAGGCGTTTGTGTAGCCCTTTCGGAAAATTTTAAGAAATTTGAAAACAGGTCTTCCAATCGCCGGAAAAATGTGATATACTATCTTATTATTTGCCGAGGAGGTTTTATATGAGAATACTGGTTATCGACGGCAACTCGATCCTAAACCGCGCTTTTTACGGAATCAGGGTTCTGACAAGCTCAAAGGGATTTCCGACCAACGCCCTGACCGGCTTTCTGAATATCTATCTGCGCGAGCTCGACCGCGTCAAGCCTGACGGCGCCGCCGTCGCCTTCGACCTCCCCGCGCCGACATTCCGCCACAAAGCCTGCGACTTCTATAAAGCTACCCGAAAGGGTATGCCCGACGAGCTCGCTCTCCAGCTTCCGAAGGCGAAGGAGCTGCTTCGCGATCTCGGGGTTAAAATTCTCGAATGCGAGGGCTTCGAGGCCGACGACATTCTCGGCTCGGTTGCCGAGCTTTTCTCGAAGCCGGATGACGAGGTCTTTATCCTCTCGGGCGACCGCGACATTTTGCAGCTTATCGGCGGGAGCGCAACCGTCCTTCTCGCGAAGAACAGCGACACCTCGCCTTATGACCGTGAAAAATTCATTGAAGAATACGGAGTCGAGCCGATCCGCCTGATCGACATCAAGGCGCTGATGGGCGACTCTTCGGACAATATCCCCGGGGTTCCGGGAATCGGCGAGAAGACCGCAAAGGCGCTGATCGCCGAGCACGGCTCGCTCGAAGCGCTCTATGACCGCCTCGGCGAAGCAAAGCTGACGCCGTCGGTGCGCTCAAAGCTCGAAAACGGGCGCGACTCCGCGTTTCAGAGCAAGTGGCTCGCGACGATAGTCCGCAACGCGCCGATACCGAAGGAGCGCGAAAGCTATCTCTTCTCCGAGCCGGACTGCTCGGCCGCGGCGGCTCTCCTTTCGGAGCTCGAAATGTTTAAAATGATGGAAAAGCTCGGGCTTGAGCGCGCGGCAGTCCCCGCGGCGAAAGCGGCCGAAGCCCCCGAACCTGAAATAACCGTCAAAGAGCTGACCCGCGAGGATATCCCCGCGCTCGGCGAATCCTGCTTTATCTTCCGCGACGGCGCTTTGCAGCTCATTTCGGGCAGCTCGGTCTTCACCTCTGAGGATATCGGACTGATTCTCGAATACTTTGCCTCGCCTCAGAAAAAGACCGCTTTCTCGGCGAAAGCGGCATATAAGCTCTGCTTCGGCAGCGGCGGCGAGCTCAACAGCCTCGCGTTTATCTGCGATCTAGCGGGGTATCTGCTAAATTCTCAGGCGACGGATTATACAATAGGTAATCTTTGCGGCGTAAATAACGTTAAGTATAGCTCAAATCCCGATTTTGCCGACATAATTTCGCTGCCCGCGCTCTCGAAAAAGCTCCGCGAGGAGGTCGAGCGAACAGGAATGGCCTCGCTTTTATATGACATCGAGCAGCCGCTCTGCGAGGTTCTGGCGTCGATGGAGGTGATCGGGGTCAGGGCGGATTCCGACGGTATCCGCGCTTTCGGCGAGGGGCTCAGAGCCGACATCTCTGAGCTGGAGCAGAGGATTTGGCTCCAGGCGGGGCGCGAGTTCAACATCAATTCCTCGAAGCAGCTCGGCGAGGTTTTGTTTGACGGCCTCGGGCTTCCGAGAGGAAAGAAGAACCACCGCGGCTATTCGACCAGCGCCGAAGTTCTCGAAGACCTCGTTCCGATTCACCCGATCGCTCAGGATATTCTCGATTACAGAACGCTGACCAAGCTCCTTTCGACCTATGTCGACGGGCTTCTCGAAGAGGTCGGCCCCGACGGCAGAGTTCACTCGGAGTTCAAGCAGACCGAGACTCGCACCGGCAGAATCTCATCGTCAAACCCGAATATGCAGAACATTCCGGTCAGAAAAGAGCTAGGCAGGAATATGAGAAAATTCTTTGTCGCGGCCGACGGGAAGGTCCTTTTAGACGCCGATTACAGCCAGATCGAGCTGAGAGTTCTCGCCTCGATGAGCGGCGACGAAAATATGCGTGAGGCTTTCCTTTCCGGCGCGGATATCCACACCCGCACCGCCGCGCAGGTATTCGGGCTGCCGGAGGAGTTTGTCGACCCCGATATGAGGCGGGCGGCAAAGGCTGTAAACTTCGGAATAATCTACGGGATCGGCGCGTTCAGCCTCTCAAAAGACATCAACTGCTCAGTCGCCGAGGCGGACAGATATATCAAAAACTACCTCGGGACATATCCGAAGATAGATAAATTCATGAACGACACCGTCGAATTTGCCCAGAAAAACGGCTATGTGACCACCCTTTTCGGCCGAAGAAGATATATCCCCGAGCTGCGGGCCTCTAACCGAAATCTCCAGGCGTTCGGGAAGCGCGCGGCGATGAACGCGCCCGTTCAAGGCACCGCCGCCGACATAATCAAGATCGCGATGGTGAAGGTCTATCGGCGGCTGAAGGAGGAGAATCTCGACGCAAAGCTGATCTTGCAGGTCCACGACGAGCTGATCGTCGAGGCGGCGGAGAGCTGCCGCGAGCAGGCCGCGAAAGTCCTCTCGGAGGAGATGCAGAAGGCGGTCTCGCTGAGCGTTCCGCTGACCGCAGAGGTCAACGCCGGCCGGAGCTGGTATGACGCGAAGGGCTGACGTGCAGAAGTCAGAGGGCATACCTCAGAATCGGCAAAACCGTATTGCGCACAATTTAAAATTAACATAAACAACAGGAGATTGGAAAATGAGAAGGAGCAAAGTTATTTCGGTCGACGGCGAGGGAGCCGTATTCAGAATAAGGGGCGAGATAGTTTCGGTCAATTTTGCCGACTGCGCAAAGAATTTCAAGCTGATCAGCGGCGGCTCGGGACACAGCGTCGGGACCCACAATATTAAGAATTACCGCGTTGTGTTTTACAGCGAGCCGAGAGTCGAGCTGAGATTCAGAGGACTTTTCGCCAGCCGGAAATTTCACAGTCTGTTGAAAAGAGTTGAGGGGACAGGCTACCGCCTGTTTGATATATCATGATAAAATATGTGCTTTTTGATCTCGACGGAACTCTCACCGAAAGCGCCCCGGGGATATTCAACTCGCTGCGCTACGCCTTTAAAAAGCTCGGGCTGCCCGAGCCGGAGGACAGCCTGCTAGCGAAGTTCGTCGGTCCGCCGCTGATCGAATCCTTTACAAAATACTGCGGCTTTACGGAGGCCGAGGCGCTCGCGGCGGTCGACGTTTACCGCGAGTATTTCGCCGAGCGCGGGCTCTTTGAAAACGCGGTTTATGACGGCGTTCCGGAATGTCTCAGGCGGCTGCGCGGGGCGGAGCTGAGCCTTGCCGTCGCGACCTCGAAGCCGGAGGTCTATTGCCGCAGGATACTCGACCACTTCGGGCTGTCGGAGAATTTTGACGTTATAAAGGGCATTCCGCTCGACGGCGAGGATATGACAAAGGCCGAGGTGATCGCCGGTGTTCTGGCCGAGCTGGGCGCCGAGCCGGGCAGCGCGGTAATGGTCGGCGATCGGGCTTATGACGTCAAAGGAGCGCTCGAAAACGGCATTCCCTGCATCGGGGTGCTCTACGGCTACGGCAGCGCCGAGGAACTCGAAGCGGCGGGAGCCGCGGCTCTCGCGGCAGCGCCGAAAGACCTCGCCGACGCGGTTCTGAATATGTAAGAGAGCATAAAGCAAAGGCAGACAAAAAACGGCTTGACGATGTGGAACGATAAATTGAAATTTAATGGAGCTGTGTATTATGAAAAAATTTACAAGTATAATCATTGCAGCGGTAATATTGGTATTGTGTTTTACATTATCTGCCTGTGGGAGTAGATATGTAAGCCATTATAAAGCTATGCTGATGGTGAGTACAAATACCTCAAAAAAAGCGTCGGTTTCATTTGACAGCTTTAGCGGAACATACATAATGAAATTGAAAAACAAAAGCGCAGACGAGGCGTTTATGACTTATGAAGCGACGTTGGGCGAAGGAAATATAAAAGTTTACTATGATTTTAGCGGTGAAAAGCTGGACTTATTTGAAATTGAAAATAACGGTTCTGTTGACGGAAAAACCGAAGCTTT
>CANQJB010000083.1 GCA_947624155.1 uncultured Clostridia bacterium | reverse complement strand
TTATCCCCAGTTTGCTGAGCGATTCGCTGATGTCAAAGCTGCTGTAAATATCGAATTTCGGCAGAGAAAGGTCGACTGTCAGCTCCTTTCGATTCTGCCACTGATCGGTGTTTTCAAGAAAATCGGTCGCCGCGCCGCTTGCGAGCAGCGAATCGACATCGGTTCCCTCGTCGGGCAGAATCAGCCACATTTTCCCGCCGTCTCTTATCGAAAGGCAGGTCGCCGAGAAGCCGTCTCCCCAATAATAATCGCCGTAATCAAAGGTTTTGTTCATAAATTCCGCGGTGACGTCGCCGCTCGGGGAGTGGAATGTTTTCTCGCTGTTATTTAATTCCCAGAATTCGCTGTTCCACCTCGCCTGATAATATATCGTCGACATCAGCACTGCCGCAATATCCGCGCTTTCATCGAAGCCGAGCGAGTTCGCCTTGTCGCTCAATAGCCCGCCGGTGTTGAGGTCTGCCCAGTTGCGGAGCAGGCTGTTATATTCCTCGCTGCCCATCTTCCCTCTGAAGGTCGAGGCATAGTAATTCTCCGCGAGGGATTTCACCGTATTTTTTTTGTAGGACATCTTCTGATTCAGCCAGACCGAGTTCCCGAGAAGGCAGGTAATAAGCCCGCTGTCCTCATAGTTTGCGTTCCATACTGCCGACGCGCGCTCCCTGACCTCCTCAATGTTTTCGCAGTCCAAAAGCCCGAGTATCTGCTCTCTCGTTTCGCCGTCGGCAGTTTCGGCGAGCATCGAAAGCGCCATATAGATATTGAGCGGCGAGCAGACCCTGTTTTTGCCGTCTGAGCCCGAGAGAAGCTCGGGTATCAGCTTTTCCATAAACCCGTCGAGCTTTCCCGAGTATTTATTTGTTTCGGCGTTGCGTTCCATTCTTTCCTGAACATTTGCCGCCCAGAAATCCGGGTCGTATTCGGAATATTTTGCCCGCTCCGGGTATTCCGCCATCGCGAGAACATTTGCTTTCGGCCCGACTGACAGCCCTGTCTCCCCGCCGCCTCGGACGAATATAAACGCCCCGAATGCGATTACTATTGCCGCCGCGGCCGCAGCGAACGGAATGAATCTGCGGAACCGCCGCGTTTGCCTCGGTTTATTTTCCGGCACCTCGATCTGTCCGTCAGGCAAGTCTGTTATGCCGTTATAAATATCTTCGCCGTTCATATCTCTTCTCCTTCCTCTTCGAGCCTTTTGCGTAGGCTGTTTCTCAGCCTTTGCATTCTCTTGACCATTTTGTTCGCGGTCTCGCCGCGCTCCTTCGCGAGCTCCGCCGCACTTTCGCCATACCAATATCTCCTGACAAAAAGCCGCCTGTCCTCCGGCTCAAGCCCGCTGAGCCAGCCCGATATCGCCTCGGCGAGTTCACCCCGCCCGACCTCGAGCTCGGCGCAGCTTTCGGGGACGCATTCTCCGAGCTCCGAGAGCATTATCTCGATGCCGGAATACCGCTTCGCGGCGCGGTTTCTGCGATAACGGCTGATCGCTAAGTTGCGGACGATTCTGCCGAGAAAAGCTTTCAGCGAATCCGGCCATTCCGGCGGCATACTGTTCCAGGCTGCGAGCCATGTGTCGTTGACGCATTCCTCGGCGTCTTCGCGGCTTGTGAGGATATTTCCGGCGAGTCTTCGGCAGAATCCGCCGTGCTTTCGGTCGGTCTCCGCGATCGCCGACTCGTCTCTTTTGTGATAAAGGGTTATTATTTCGCTGTCCTCCATTTTTGCTCACTCCTTTTGCCCCTTCTGAAATATATGACGCAATTCGCGCCGCCGATATGCCGCGCTCTTAAAAATTTTCCCTTCGAGTCCCGTTTTCGTCGGCATGAAACCAAATCTAAACCAAATATGGAGCTACGGCGTTATCAGCAATAGCTCCATTTTTGCAGATCTCATTTATCTTTATTGCATCTTATCACATTTTCACTGAAATATCAATAATTCCCCGAATTTTCTCAGTATACTATTCTGATAACATCTTGCATAACTCCCGCCGATGAGGTATAATATAGAAGATAGAAGTTAGATGTTAGAAGTTGGATACCCTACAACATAAAAGACAGGAGGCTGAGCGCCTCGGCTTCATATCAAAAATCAGAAAGGAACGAAACACAATGGAACTCGAACTGACAAGAAGATGGGACAAGACCTTCCCGAAAAGCAAAACGGTCGGACACAAAAAGGTGACCTTTGCCAACCGCTACGGAATCACTCTCGCCGCGGATATGTATATCCCGAAGAGCGCAGGAAAAAGGCTCCCCGCGATCGCGGTCTGCGGGCCGTTCGGCGCGGTCAAGGAACAGGCTTCGGGGCTATATGCACAGGAAATGGCGGAGCGCGGCTTTCTGACTGTTGCCTTTGACCCGTCGTTCACCGGCGAAAGCGGCGGCGAGCCGAGGTATATGGCTTCGCCCGACATCAACACCGAGGACTTTCAGGCCGCGGTGGATTTTCTCTCGACCTGCGAAAAAGCCGACCCCGAAAGAATCGGAATAATCGGTATCTGCGGCTGGGGCGGTCTCGCGATAAACGCCGCGGCTCTTGACACCAGAATCAAGGCGACCGCAGCGATGACGATGTATGACATGACCCGCGTCAACGCAAACGGTTATTTCGACGCCGAAAACTCTCCCGATGCGCGCTATGAAAAGAAGCTCGCCCTCAACGCACAAAGGACTGAGGACTATAAAAACGGCGCTTATGCCCTCGGCGGGGGAGTGGTAGACCCGCTTCCCGACGACGCGCCCTATTTCGTCAAGGATTACTACGACTATTACAAAACTCCCCGAGGCTACCACAAGCGCAGTCTCAACTCGAACGGCGGTTGGAATGTGACCGGCTGCATGAGCTTCATGAACCAGCCGATTCTGAAATATTCCTGCGAGATCCGCTCGGCGGTGCTCGTCGTCCACGGCGAAAAGGCGCACTCGCTCTATTTCGGCCGCGACGCCTATAACGACATGGTCCGCGAGAGCCCGTTTGCCGGCAATAAAGAGCTTCTGATTATCCCCGGCGCATCCCACACCGACCTCTATGACGGCGGCGGCAAGGGCGCGATACCGTTCGATAAGCTCGAAGAATTCTTCAATGAGAATCTGAAATAATCAACATCAAACCGGCGGCGCCCAGTGTGCCGCCGGCGGTTTTTAATAGATAAGGCTTCCAATTAAGCCGTTTTAAATGGCTCGCGTGATTCCGGAGAAGAGCAGTTTTTTGCCGTACTTTTTGCAATATGCAACAACGCGCGGGGATATTGAGCATATCTTTTGTTTTTTCGCTGCTTTACAATCGGTGAAAAATGTGTTATAATAACTACATATATTCAGTTTTAAACGGAGACGTTATGAAAAAATGGACAGTATCCCGCTTCGATGAAGCAAAGGTAAAAAAGATAACATCATCAACCGATCTGCCGCGCCTTCTCGCCGAGGTAATGGCTTCAAGAGGCTTCGACAGCGTCGAAAGCCTCGTCGGCTTTTTCAACGGCGGAGAGCTAGCCGATCCGTTTTTGATGCTCGATATGGACAGCGCGGTAGAGGCGATAAACTCGTCGGTCGAAAACGGCGAGCTGATTTGTGTCTACGGCGACTATGACTGCGACGGCGTGACCTCTGCCGCGATTTTAAGCGGCTATCTCGAAAGCATGGGCGCAGAGGTTATTGTGATGATCCCCGAGCGCGAGGAGGGCTACGGCCTAAGCGCCGGTGCCGTCGAAAAAATGGCCGAGGAGGGCGTCGGGCTGGTCATCACCGTTGACAACGGGATTTCCGCGATCGAGGAGGCGAAGCTGATCTCCGAGCTCGGAATGAGCCTTGTCGTCACCGACCACCACCAACCGACCGACCGTCTGCCCGAGGCGCTAGCCGTCGTCGACCCTTACCGCCAGGGCGACCTATCGCCTTTTAAACAGCTCTGCGGCGCGGGAGTCGTTCTGAAGCTCTGTGCGGCGCTCGACGGAGGGAGCTATGACTCGGTCTGCGAGCAATATCTCGACCTCGCCGCGATCGCGACCGTCGCCGATGTCGTTCCGCTTGTCGGCGAGAACAGGATCATCGTCGCCGAGGGGCTGAGACTTTTAAAAAACACCGAAAATCTCGGCTTGCTGTCCCTGCTTGAACAGTGCGGCGTCGACCCGGGCGCGCTTAATTCCGGCGCAGTAGCCTTTACCGTCGCCCCGAGAATTAACGCCTCTAGCCGGTTCGGCTCGCCTATGACAGCCTTTAAAATGCTTACCTGCGAGGACGAAAGCGCCGCGGAATACGCAAAAGAGCTCGTCTCGCTCAATTCGATGAGAAAGACAGCCGAGAGCGGCATAATGGAGGAAATAGCCGCTTCGGTCGACGGCGACCCGAAGCTTCTGAGAGGAAGAGTCCTTGTCGTCTCGGGAAAGGGCTGGCACCGCGGGGTTATCGGCATCGTCGCCGCGAGGCTTGTCGAGATTTACGGCAAGCCGGCGCTCGTGATTTCGATTGGCGACGACGGCACCGCCTGCGGCTCGGCGCGCTCCCTGCCCGGCTTCAACGTCTTCAAGTGCTTCGACAGCTGCCGCGAAATTCTTGTCAAATACGGCGGACACGAGCTCGCCGGCGGGCTCACCGTCAAAGAGGAAAATCTGCCGCTGCTTTCGGAGATGATAGAGAAATATGCCGCCGAAAATATTTCGGGCGAGGTGATTCCCGAGATCAGGGCGGATAAGCTTCTTCGCGGGGAGGACATCACCCCCGAGAACGCCGCCTCTCTTTCGAGGATCGAGCCCTGCGGCTGCCAGAACCCGCCGCCGGTATTCGCGCTTTCGGGCGCGGTTATTACCGCAATCTATCCTCTCAAATGCGGGGAGCACACAAAGCTTGAAATATCCTACGACGGTGCAAAAGCTTCGGTGCTTATATTCAGAATGAAAACCGCCGACCTGCCTTACCGCGTCGGCGACAGAATAGATTTGATGGCAAATATGAGCCTGAATGAATATAAAGGAGTAAAGAGCGTTTCGCTTAAGGCGATCGACCACCGGCTCCACGGAATCAGGCAGGACCGCTATTTTGCCGCCCGCGAGGTCTATGACCGTTTCAGAAGGGGCGAAAGCGTCAGAAAAGAGCTGCTCGCGAAGGGGCTTCCCGACCGAAACGAGCTGGTAGAGCTTTATAAGCTAATTAAAAGTCAGGGCGGGGCCTATTATGAAGCGCTCTATCCGAGGCTTTGCGACAAAATAAACGCCTTCAAGCTGAGGGTGATGATCGACGCCTTCTGCGATACCGGCCTGATGAGCTTTTCGCCTTCGACCGGCAGGATCGAACCGCTGGAAGCAAGATCAAAAGTTGATATAGAATCGAGCGAGACGCTCAGAACGCTTCGCGGAATGTTGGAGTGAGGTGACAGATTTATGGCGGAGCAGACAATTGAAACCTGCAATCAAACCTTTGAAAAGCTGATAAAGCGGCTTTCCGACCTTGACAAGCACTATAATCTTAACAAGATCCGTTCGGCCTATGAATTTGCGCGGGAGATGCACAGCGGGCAGTTCCGCGAATCGGGCGAGCCATATATCACTCACCCCCTCGCCGTCGCAACAATTCTCATCGACCTCGGAATGGACACCGACGCGATCTGCGCCGCTCTCTTGCACGATGTTGTCGAGGACACCGACGCGACCTATGACGATGTCAAAAAGAAATTCGGCGCCGACGTCGCTAATCTCGTCGACGGAGTCACAAAGCTTGATAAAATCAACCTCGCCTCAAAAGAGGAACAGCAGGCCGAAAATATCCGGAAGATATTCCTATCAATGGCGAAGGACATCAGGGTAATAATCATCAAGCTCGCCGACCGTCTTCACAATATGCGCACCCTCGGCTTCAGAAGCGGTGTCAAGCGCCGCGACGTCTCTTTGGAGACTATGTCTATTTTTGTCCCTCTCGCAAACCGCCTCGGAATCAGACAGCTCAAGGAGGAATTGGAGGACATTTCGTTCAGCTATCTCGACCCTTATGCCTATGCCGAGATCGAGCAGCTTCTCGAAAAGAGCAAACGCGAGCGCGAGGAGTTTATCGAAACGATCAAGGCGAGAATCAAAAAGCGCCTTGCCGCCGACTTCGACCCTGTGCCGACTGTCGAGGGCAGAGTCAAGACCGCCTACGGAATCTATAAAAAGGTCTATGAGCAGGGGAGGACCTTTGACGAAATATATGACAAATACGCCGTCAGAGTGATCGTCAACACCGTTACCGAATGCTACTATGTTCTCGGAATAATGCACGATATGTTCCAGCCGATCCCGAACCGCTTCAAGGACTATATCTCGACCCCGAAGGCGAATATGTATCAGAGCCTTCACACAACGGTTATGGGCCGCGAGGGAATCCCTTTCGAGGTTCAGATCAGAACATGGGAGATGCACCACACCGCAGAGTTCGGAATCGCGGCTCACTGGAAATATAAAGAGGGCCGCACCGGCAAGTATAAATTCGACGACCGGCTCAACTGGGTCCGCCAGATTCTCGACACTCAGAAGGAATCGGACGACGCCGAGGACATTGTCCGCGCGATCAAGGAAGACCTCGCGCCGGAGGACGTCTTTGCGATGACCCCGAAGGGCGACGTAATAACCCTGCCGCAGGGCGCGACGGTCATCGACTTCGCCTATGCGATACACACCCAGGTCGGCCACAAGATGACCGGCGCAAAGGCGGATAAAAAACTCGTTCCGTTTGACTATGTAATCAAGACCGGCGAGATAATCGAAATAATCACCTCAAAGGACCCGAATCACGGCCCGAAGCGCGACTGGCTCAATATCTGCCAGACCAACGAGGCAAAGGCGAAGATTCGCTCGTGGTTCAAAAAAGAGCGCCGCGAGGAGAATATCGTCGAGGGGCGGGAGCTTCTTTGGCGCGAGCTGCGTAGAAATCTTATCCACATTTCCGAGGAAGACCTGCCCGAGCTTATCGCCGTCGATATGAAGCACCACAGCTGCGAGACTCTCGACGACTTTTACGCCGCTATCGGCTACGGCGGAATAACTCTTTCAAAGATACTCCCGAGGCTTAAAGAGGACTACGCGAAGAAATATGTCGAAGCGGAGAAGACCGACAGCTTTGAGTTCACTCCGGCCTCGACCCGTTCTCCTTCTGGAGTGATCGTCGACGGAATCGACAACTGCGTCGTCAAGCTTTCGCAGTGCTGCTCGCCGCTTCCGGGCGACGACATAATCGGCTTTATCACCCGAGGCCACGGCGTCTCGGTCCACAAAAAGGACTGCGTCAACTATCTTTCCCAGAAGGATTCCGAGCCGGAGCGCTGGATCCCCGTCCGCTGGGCTGGAAAACAGCCTGCGAACTACTATAAAGTCGCTCTTGAAGTAATCGGTTATAACCGAATCGGTATTTTCGGAGACGTTCTCAACAGCCTGAGCGAGGCGAGAATAACGACCCACGAGGCGACCGCAAGGGTACTTAAAAACGGCAACTTTATGGGCTCGCTGACCATCGGCGTCGCTGGGACCGCGGAGCTCGAGGGGGTTATCGCGAGAATGAGAAAGATCTCGGGAGTCCTCTCGGTTGAAAGGAGCGCAAAATGATATTTCACCCGATCATCGGGCTCGGCGATTTCGGCACCAACTGCTATATCGTCGAAGGCGAGGATAAAAACGC
>CANQJB010000082.1 GCA_947624155.1 uncultured Clostridia bacterium | reverse complement strand
CAAGGACGCTCTTCGTTGATCAAAAAACTGAACAAAAAGTGCAGGAATCTTCCGATTCCTGTATTTTTTGTATTTTGACTTGCTTTTTTATGACAAATTTGCTACAATAAATCTGTATGTAATAATCGCAAAGGTGAGTGATTACCGTGAATGATAAAAAAACCCAAAAACCCGAAAATCAGGAGGAAAAGCCGAAGACATCATTTATTGATGAACTCCTCGACTGGCTCGTTACTCTTTGCAAGACCGCTCTGCTTGTACTCCTTGCATTTACCTTCGTCGCCCGAACCGCCCGCGTTGAGGGGCAGTCGATGGAACCGACCCTTATCGAAAACGACTATCTGATCCTCTGGTCGCTGGGATATACTCCCCGCCAG
The DNA here is from genome assembly GCA_947624155.1 of uncultured Clostridia bacterium. GTDB lineage: Bacteria > Bacillota > Clostridia > Oscillospirales > Ruminococcaceae > Faeciplasma. The sequence goes on along the minus strand of CANQJB010000082.1, from coordinate 7,326 downwards.
CGTGACATCGTCGCTGCCAACTGCGAGGGTCTCGGAAAGGTCATTGTTAAGAGAGTCATCGCAACCGGCGGTCAGACTGTCGACATTGATTTTTCGGCCGGAAAGGTATATGTCGACGGCGAGCTATTCGAGGTAAACGGAATCCCGAATATCACTACCGACCCCGAATCAAACTATTCTTACCCGATAACAATTCCCGAGGGCAAATACTTTGTGATGGGCGACAACCGCCAGAGATCGACCGATTCGAGGAGCGCCTATGTCGGCCTTGTCGGCCGAGAGGATATTCTCGGAAAGGCGTTTCTGAGAATCTACCCGATGAAAAGATTCGGAAAGCTCTATAAATAAGGACTGATAAAGATAGAAAACGAGATAAATATTCAGTGGTTCCCGGGACACATGGCGAAAACCCGCCGAATGATTTCCGAGAATCTGAGGCTTGTCGACGCCGTTATAGAAGTCACCGACGCGCGAATACCTTTGTCCAGCCGCAACCCCGAAATATCGAAGCTTATCGGCCGAAAACCGAGGATAGTCGTTCTCAATAAATGCGATTCCGCCGACGAGTCCTCGACCCGCCGCTGGGTCGAATATTACCGCTCAAAGGGTATCCCCGCCGTTGCGACCGACTGCAAGGCGGGAAAGAATGTAAACCGCGTTCTACCGCTTGTCAGAGAGTCGCTAAAAGACGAGATCGCAAAGTGGGAGTCAAAGGGCATGACCGGCCGCCCGATCAGAATAATGATCGTCGGTATCCCGAATGTCGGCAAGTCGGCGCTGATAAATAAGCTCGCCGGTTCAAAGCGCGCTAAGGTCGAGGACCGCCCCGGTGTTACAAGAGGAAAACAGTGGATAAAGCTCGATCTCGGTTTTGAGCTTCTCGATACTCCCGGTGTTCTCGCTCCTAAATTCGACGACCGTGACGCCGCCCTGTGCCTTGCGTTCACCGGCGCAATAAAGGACAATATTTTGGACATCGAAACTCTCGCAGTGATATTTATCCGCAAGCTCCGCTCCGTCTCCGGCGCTCCGCTGACAACGCGCTACGGAATCGAAATAACCGACGAAATGAGCGACGGCGAGGTTCTCGAAGCAATCGGCCGCCGCAGAGGATTTTTGATTTCGGGCGGAGAAATTAACACCGAGCGCGCGGCGATCGTGCTTTTAGACGAGTTCCGAAGCTCAAAGCTCGGAAGAATAACTCTCGAGCTTCCGGAGGACTGATATGACCCTTTTCGAGTATGATTCAAAAATTCGCGAGAGATTCCCGGTCATCGTCGGAGTCGACGAGGCGGGCAGAGGTCCGCTCGCGGGCGACGTCTATGCCGCAGCGGTGATCCTGCCGCCCGACTGTGAGATCGAAGGGGTCAACGACTCAAAGAAGCTGACTGAGCATAAGCGCGAGCTGCTCTATGACGAGATAATTTCACGCGCCGAGGCTTATTGCATTTCAACCGCCTCTGTCGCCGAGATCGAGGAGATAAATATTCTCAATGCCGCGATGCTCGCGATGTCCCGTGCGATAAAGGGTCTCGGCAGAGAATACGACCTCGCGATGATCGACGGCGGAAAAACGCCGGATATCGAGGGGAGAGCCGTTGCTGTCGTAAAGGGCGACGCGACATCTCAGTCTATCGCCGCCGCCTCGATTCTTGCAAAGGTCGCGAGGGACAGATATATGTGCGAGCTCGACAAAATCTACCCCGAATATCAGTTTTCAAAGCACAAGGGCTACGGAACAAAGCTTCATTACGAAATGCTCAGAAAATACGGCCCCTGCGAGATACACCGTCCAAGCTTTCTGAAAAAGATGCACTGAGCCGAGGTGAGCCGATGACTTCTCGTGAGATAGGAAATATCGGTGAGGAATACACCGCCTGTTACCTTGTTGAAAAGGGCTGCGAAATCCTCGACCGCAACTACTGCATCAAAGGCGGCGAGCTCGACATTGTCGCGAAAAAGGGGAGCGTTATTCATATCGTCGAGGTCAAGACCCGCCGCCCCGGCGCTCTTTCGGGCGGAGACGAGGCTATTACACCGGCAAAAATTTCAAGGATAATAAAAGCCGCAAATTCCTATATCGCGTCGCGTGACATTGACCTCAGCTGCGTCTTTGACGTTGCCGTTGTTGAGCTTCGCGGGCGGGAGGTAGTCGGCTTCAGATATATTCAGCGGGCGTTTACCGCCTGACAAATTACAAAGAGGTATCTATATGTTTTATCAGAGTACAAGAGACAGTTCGGTCAGACTTACATCGGCAGAGGCGATTGTCCGGGGAATCAGCCCCGATGGCGGGCTTTTCGCGCCGGAAGAGCTTCCGAAATTAAGCCTTGACGACATCGTCGGTTACGGCGGCATGAGCTACGCGGAAGCTGCTGCCGACATTTTCAGCCGCTGTCTGACCGATTTTACTTCGGCGGAGATTAAAAACTGCGTTGAAAGCGCATACTGTTCCGGCAGCTTTGAAACCGAGAACGCAATGGAGCTTAAAAACCTTAAAAAGGGTCTTAATATCCTCGAGCTGTGGCACGGCCCTACCTGCGCATTTAAAGATATGGCGCTCCAGATTCTGCCACACCTGCTCACAACCTCTGTACGCAAGACCGGAACCGACAAAAAGGTCTGTGTTCTTGTCGCAACCTCTGGCGACACCGGCAAGGCGGCTCTTGAGGGCTTTAAAGATGCTCCCGGCGCCGAAATTTTAGTTTTTTATCCCGAAAACGGCGTCAGCGCGATGCAAAAGCTCCAGATGATAACCCAGTCCGGCTCGAATGTCGGCGTCTGTGCGATAAAGGGCAACTTCGACGACGCTCAGACCGGCGTCAAGAAGATTTTCACCGACAAGGACGTTGCAGCTAAACTCTCCGAAAACGGCCTCGTCTTTTCGAGCGCAAACTCAATCAACTGGGGACGCCTCGCGCCGCAGATCGTTTATTATATTTACAGCTATTCAAAGCTTATTGCCTGCGGCGAGATAAAGGCCGGCGACTGCATCAACGTCGTCGTCCCGACCGGAAACTTCGGCAATATCCTCGCTGCATATTACGCTAAGCAGATGGGAGTGCCGGTCAAAAAGCTTATCTGCGCGTCGAACTCTAACAATGTCCTTACCGACTTTTTGCGCACCGGCGTCTATGACCGCAACCGCAGATTCTACACAACTATCTCCCCGTCGATGGATATTCTGATGTCCTCTAACCTCGAGAGGCTTCTCTGGCACCTCAGCGGCAAAAATTCCGACTATATCCGTTCGCTGTTTGCCGAACTCTCCGAAACCGGAAGATTTGAAGTCTCTGAGGATATAAAATCTCAGCTTTGTGATCTCTTCTGGGCGGATTTCTGCACCGACGCCGAAACCGTCTCCGCGATCAGGAACACATTCGAGAGTTATTCCTACACCGTCGATACCCACACCGGCGTTGCCGTCGGAGTATATGAAAAATATCTCGCCGCGACCGGCGACAGAACTCCGGTTGTAATAGCCTCCACCGCCAGCCCATATAAATTCCCCGAGGCGGTTTTAAAGGCGCTCGGCTCTGAAAAATCCTTCCGCGACGAGTTTGAAATGGCAGACGAGCTCTTTAAGATCAGCGGCCTCGCGATTCCGATGGCGCTTTCCGAGCTTAAAACAAAGCCGCCGCGCTTCACCGGTTCTGTTGAAAAGAGCGAAATGCTCGGCTATGTATATTCCGCTCTGAATATAAAATGATCCCCCCGAAACCGAGGGGATCGCAGAGGCTGTTTTAGCTTAGTGCTTTGGCTTGAAGGTTTTGCATTCGGTCTGAGCGCTGCATTCCGGGCTGTTGCACCCGCAGCAGCAAACGTCGATCTTTCCCGCGACACATTCGCAGTCGCCGCGGTTGAATTCGCAGCTCGAAACGCCGCATTTGATTCCGTAGATTCTTTCCTTTTCCATAATGATCTCCGTTTCATTCAAGCTTTTTATTTTGTTTCTGCAATCGCTTGCCCTAATATTATGTTCACTTGCCGAAGCATTATACCGGAGGTGACGCTTTGTCATTATTTGTAATAGCCGACCTGCACCTTTCGCTGTCGTCAGACAAGCCGATGGACGTTTTTTCCGGGTGGGATAACCACGTCGAAAGGCTCAGAGAAAACTGGCAGGAGCGTGTTCAGCCCTCTGACACCGTTGTAATTCCGGGCGATATTTCCTGGGCGATGAGCCTTTCGGGCGCTCTTGAGGATTTCAGGTTCATAAATTCGCTCAACGGCAGAAAGATCATTTTAAAAGGCAACCACGACTACTGGTGGTCGACTCTGACAAAGACCTGCGCTTTTTTGAAGGAAAACGGCCTCGACACCATTGAAATTTTAAACAACAACTGCTTTGAATACGGCGATGTCGGTATCTGCGGCACACGCGGCTGGATCAACGACGGGAGCGAGCCCGAAAACCGAAAGGTGATATTGCGTGAGGCTCAGCGCCTTGAACGCTCGATTCAGTGTGCGCTCGAAAAATCGCTGCGTCCGGTCGTGTTTTTGCATTATCCTCCGCTTTTCGCTCAGGACAGAAACGACGAAATAATGACGGTGCTTCTGAAATACGGCATAAAGCTCTGTTTCTACGGCCATCTGCACGGCTATGCGCACAAAAACGCCGTTATAGGCGAGCGCGAAGGGATTGAATTCAGGCTTGTATCAAGTGATTTTTTACATTTTTCCCCTTATGATATAACAAATATTGTCTAAAATCACGAAATCAACTTTTTCGTAATTTTTCTGTGGAAATAATCGCGGGCTTATGATATACTTAAAAATACGCGATATTTTGAATAAATAAAATGCAAATAAAGGAATAACAACAGGAGGCAACAATATGCTGAAGTCAAAGAACCAGATCGAAACCAACAAATACGAGCTCGAGATCGAGGTATCTCCCGAAGTATTTGAGGAGGCCGTTCAGAAGGCTTATTTAAAGAATAAGTCTAAGATCAACATTCCCGGCTTCCGTCCCGGCAAGGCTCCCAGAAAGATGATCGAGACCCAGTACGGCGAGGGGGTATTCTATGAAGAAGCCGTCAATTCAATCTACGGCGAAACGATTGAAGAAGCCGTCAAGGAAGCTGAGCTGACTCTTGTCGCCGCTCCCGACGTTGAAGTTACCGATGTCGGAAAGGATATCGGAGTAAAGTTCAAGGCAGTCTGCATCACCAAGCCGGTCGTCAAGGTCGGCGACTGCAAGGGTATAAAGGTAACGAAAACCGTCAATGCTGTCACCGACGACATGGTCGACCACGAGATCGGTCATATGCGCGAGCGCCAGGCGAGAAGCATCAGTGTCGATGACAGACCCGCCCAGAACGGCGACGATGTCATCATCGACTTCGACGGCTATAAGGACGGCAAGCCCTTTGACGGCGGCAAGGCTGAAAAATATGACCTCAAGCTCGGTTCCGGCCAGTTTATCCCCGGATTTGAGGATCAAATTGTCGGACACAGCGTCGGCGACGAGTTCGACGTCAATGTGACCTTCCCCGAGGACTACCAGGCCAAAGAGCTCGCGGGAGCGCCCGCAGTCTTTAAGATCAAGCTCCATGAGATCAGAATGACCGAAGTTCCCGAGCTTGACGACGATTTCGTCAAGGACACCACCGATTTTGAAACGGTCGACGAGCTTAAAGCCGACGTCAGAAAGCACCTTGAAGAGCACGCCGAGGAGCACGCCAACGCCGACGTCGAGGGCGCGATCATGGACGCCGTCATCGGGAAGCTCGAGGGCGAGATCCCCGAGGTGATGTATGAAAACAAGGTCAATGAGATGATCGACGAGCTTTCACACCGCCTCTCTCACCAGGGTATTCAGCTCGATATGTATCTCCAGTTCACCAACATGACTATGGACGGACTCCGGGAGACCTATCGCGAGCAGGCCGAGAAGCAGGTCAAGCTTCGCCTTGCTCTTGAGCAGTATGCAGTCGACGAGAAGATCGAAGTCACCGACGAGGAGCTCGAGGAAGAGTATAAGAAGATCGGCGAGCAGTATCAGATGCCGGTCGAGACAGTCAAGCAGTATATTCACGATGACGATCTCCGCCAGGACATCGCTGTCGGAAAGGCAGTCGATCAGATCAAGGCGGCTGCGGTAATCGAAAACGCCTGATAAAAGCAGATTAACCCATAACCAAAGGAGGAGTTTATATGGCATTAGTTCCTAACGTTATTGAACAGACCGGCCACGGCGAGAGATTTTACGACATCTTTTCAAGGCTTCTGAATGACAGGATAATCGTTCTCTCGGATGAGGTCAACGACGCGACCGCTTCGGTCGTTGTGGCTCAGCTTCTGTTTTTGGACAGTCAGGATTCCGAAAAGGACATTTTCCTCTATATCAACAGCCCCGGCGGCTCGATAACCTCCGGAATGGCGATCTATGACACGATGCAGTATGTCAAGGCCGATGTCTCGACCATCTGCGTCGGAATGGCAGCTTCGATGGCCGCCGTCCTTCTCTCGGGCGGAGCGAAGGGCAAGAGGATATGCCTGCCCCACAGCGAGGTCCTTATTCACCAGCCGCTGATCGGCGGAGGACTTTCCGGCCAATGCACCGACATCAAGATTCATTCCGACCACATGGTCAGAACAAGAAATATGCTCAACGGCATACTCGCCGAGAACACCGGCAAGTCGATCGAGGAGATCGAGCGCGACACCGAGCGCGACCACTATATGTCCGCAGAGGAAGCCGTCGCATACGGCCTCGCCGACAAGATAATCACCAAGTAAACAGCAAATAAGAAAAAGGAGTGGTCAAATGGCAGGAAATGACGGTACTATGAAGCGCTGCAACTTCTGCGGAAAGCCTGAAAACAGAGTCAGTAATATGTTTTCAGCCGGAGATGTTCATATCTGTGACGAATGTGTTCTGTTCTGCTACGACCTGTTGGACGAAAAAGGCTATTTCTCAAAGGGGAGACGTTCCGACGCTCACGGGGATATTTCCCTCGACAAGCCCTCTGAGATCAAAAAGGTTCTCGACGAATATATAATCGGCCAGGAGAACGCTAAAGTCGCCCTTTCCGTCGCGGTCTACAATCACTATAAGCGCGTGCTGTCCGCAGATTCAAGAAAAGACTCGGACGACGTTGAAATACAGAAGTCAAACGTTTTGCTTCTCGGCCCGACCGGCGTCGGCAAGACTCATCTCGCTCAGACTCTCGCGAAGACCTTAAACGTTCCCTTTGCGATAGCCGACGCGACAACTCTGACCGAGGCGGGCTATGTCGGAGACGACGTTGAAAATGTACTTCTGAGGCTGATTCAGGCCGCCGATTATGACATCGAAGCCGCGGAACACGGAATCATCTA
>CANQJB010000081.1 GCA_947624155.1 uncultured Clostridia bacterium | reverse complement strand
TCGAGGACATCGAGAAGATTGTGGACGAATACATCGAAAAGACAAAAATCGCTCCCGTCGTCGTCATCGACTACCTGCAAATCATCTCGCCGACGCTCATCAACGGCCGCCAGCCGGACGCCAAGTCCGCCGTTGACCACATCGTCCACGAAATCAAGTGCTTCCAGGTGAAGCACAACCTGACGGTCATCCTGATTTCCAGCCTGAACCGGATGAACTACATGACGCCCATCGACTTCGAGAGCTTCAAGGAGAGCGGCGGCATCGAGTACACCGCCGACGTCATCTGGGGCTTGCAGTTGTCCGTTCTGAACACCCCGCTTTTCGAGAAAGAGGGCCGCATCAAGGAAAAGCGGGATGACATCAGGAACGCCAAGGCGCAGATACCCCGTGAAATCGAGCTGGTCATCTTGAAGAACCGCTACGGCCGCACGGGCATCACGTTCCCGTTCGAGTATTTCCCGCAATTCGACACGATACGGCAGCTCCCGCTTCCGCTCGGTCACCCGCTGCTGACCGCACCGGGCGCACGTCCCTGACCATAACGCACAAAAGCCCCCGACCTTACGGCCGGGGGCATCTTGCGTATATACGTATGTAATTATATACTTATTTTTTCCCGCCGCTGCCACAAGGGCATCGGCCGGATTGGTCACCGCCCCTGTCGGGGCGACAGCGCCGCTTTGACGCGGCTCTTAAACATTCCCCGCCGCTGCGGCGGCAAATGGACTTTCCTTGTGCAGCCCCCGGCGTCTTGCCTCGCGCACCAGCGTTGACTTCGAGATGCCGGTCGCCTTTACGACCTGCGTATAGGACCGGCTCCCTAAAAGGTCCATAGCAAGGTCAAGCTGCTCCTTGGTGTACGCGGGCTTGCGCCCCTCCTTGTAGTCGGGGTCCGTCGCCCGCCGGTAAGCCCGGCCGCCCTGCAAGCGTCGGATGATGGTCCGGCGCTCAAAGTCCGCAAAGACGAGCATGATACCTATAAGTATGCGGCCCATTTCGGTATCCTCGATGACGCCAAGGTTCAGTATCCAGACGCGGACGCCTTTCTTGAACCATTCCTCCACCTGGATATACGCCTCGCCCACGGTGCGGGCGAAACGGTCGAACGCCGTGACGACGACCGTATCACCGGCGGCCAGGTCGTCCTTCAGCCTGTCGAAGCCCGGCCTGTCCATCTTTGCCCCGGACATGACGTCCTCATAGATTTCCTGGCACCCGGCAGCGGTCAGGGCCTTGCGCTGGTCCTCCAGCGAAGTCCCCAACACCTGCCCCTTGGTGCTAACCCTTGCGTATCCCCGTATCATATCAAAAACACCTCCCTTTCCGGCACACACTTTTGAACATAATATTTGAACACGGAAAACACCCCTTTTCGGGAGCTTTTTGCCCCATGTTCGCATATATCAATTTATGAATACGAACTTATAAAAAGCAAGCCCCCGGAAACGTTCTGTTCCCGGGGGTGTTATATTCAAATTATTTACCGATAAAGCCTTTGACTGCGTCGAGCCATTTTTCGATTTCTTCGTCAGGGGTGGCATGGGACTCTGCGCCGTAAGCATCAAGGCGGAACTTATGTCCCGAAAGAACCCTTGCGCCCGCCGCATTCTTTCTGATGTCGTCGACGGTGCTGCCGGTCTGGCCACCGTGAGTTGTAAAGGGCAGAAGAACCTTACCCGAAAGGTCATAGCTTCTCAAAAAGCTCAAAACCGCCGGAGCCATCGAATACCACCATGTCGGGGTGCCGATGGCGATCATGTCATAATCGGCAGGGTTATGTGAAAGAGGCTTGATCGCGGGCGTCGCGCCCGATTCGACCTCTTTTTTGCTGATTTCGAGAACTCTGTCATAATCGTCGGGATAAGGGGTGACGAGCTCTATACGCTCGATATCCGCGCCGGCAGCCTCGGCAAGCCTTTTCGCAATCTGAGCGGTATCCCCGTTTTCGGAATAGGAATAAAATACAACCAGTGTTTTCATTGTCTGTCCTCCTGAATTTCAGTCTGTATTCCTATTTTAAGCTATTTTCCCGCTAAAGTCAAGACAAAAGATTTGCAGAAAGCGATTTGGCAGCGCTTTCTTCCTCTTTGCTGAGGCATACATAGCGTTTCTCCCAACGGCGCTAAAACCGCTCCCTGTCAGAAGAAGAACATCTCCTCGAACTTTTTATCCAAAGCTATGCAGAGTACCAGCGCGAGCTTTGCAGTCGGGTTGAACTGTCCGGTTTCGATCGAACTGATCGTGTTGCGCGACACGCCGACCATGTCCGCGAGCTGCTGCTGAGAGAGCCCGCGCTCCGCCCGCGCCTCTTTCAGCCGATTTTTTAATATTAGTCTGTCGTCCATATCACCGCCGCCTTACAGTATTGTAGATGATGCGATCAGATTATAAATATGGTATCCGGAACCTACTGCAACAATTACCGTATATGCAATCGCTGTCAGCAGCTCATGCTTACGTCTAAGCTTGATATATTTCACCCAGCATGTGGCCATGCTCGGGCTGAAAACCAGCGCCCACATCCCCCAGTTGTGACCGCCGCCCACGAAGATTTGCGCGGTGAAAAAGATCGTGGCAAGAACTGCCATTACGATGATCCCGCACGAATTTGCCTGCTTTAACACCTCAATTTCATAGACGTCTTTGTTTTTATTCTCAGCTCTGCTCTTTGCTAAAATTTCTTCTTTGTTCATAATTAAAACCTCCGTTTTCACTGCCAAGTTTTCTTGGCATATCTTATTATAGCATTGCCAAGTTTTATTGTCAAGAGTGCTTTGAAATTTTTTGCGGAGGCATAGCTGCGCCTCCGGCGATAAAAAATTTCCCGATTTTCTTAAAATTTAACATTCTACCTGCGACCTTTCGGCCCGAAAATCGTACATTATAATGAGAGAAAAAAATTTCCGAGAAATTTTTAAAAATTTTTTTGAAAGGAGTGCAATATTTTTGGCTTCTGAATCGTATTACATATAAGGAAAAGGTTTTGTGAAAGCCACATGAAAAATGATTAAAATTCGATTACAATTTCGATAATCTATTGAAATACGACGCAATAGGTGATATAATCGGAATGTTAAAGCGCAAGATGTGGTTTTGTGCATAACTGACGGCAAAATCCTGAAATCAATCAGAAAGGAGATGGCAGCAGGAATGGCGGAACAGATCGCAGCCGCGAAGACGCCGGTAATATCTATCAGCGGCCTGACAAAGATATTTACACTCGGCAAGGAAAAGGTCATCGCGCTGAACGGAATCGACCTCCAGGTCTATCCGGGCGAGATAATCTGTCTTCTGGGAACTTCCGGCTCCGGTAAATCGACACTGCTCAATATGATGGCAGGCCTCGAAAAGCCGACAAAGGGCAGTATCACGATATACGGCGAGAGAATCGACAAAATGAGCGAAAGAAAGCTCGCTGTTTTCCGGCAAAAGAATATGGGCTTCGTCTTTCAGTCCTACAACCTTTTGCCTAATCTGACGGCAATCGACAATGTCAGCCTGCCGCTTGCTTTTGCCGGCGAGCGGCGGAGAACAAGGGTCAAAAAGGCGAAGAAAATGCTGAAGCTTTGCGGACTCGGAAAGAGAATGAGGCATAAGCCGACCCAGATGTCGGGCGGCCAGCAGCAAAGAGTCGGTATCGCGAGAGCGTTTGTCGCGACCCCGAAGATCGTCTTCGCGGACGAGCCCACCGGCAACCTCGACACACACACGACCATCGAGATAATGGAAATGATGGTCAGAATGTCGCGCGAAAACCACCAGACACTCGTTATCGTCACCCATGATATCGAGATCGCGGCTTATGCCGACAAGATTTACCACATAATCGACGGCAAGATCTCATCAATGGAGGACAACCGCGATAAACAGGTGATTCCCGCGGAAAGCGGGGAGCCGGCCGAGGAACTCGGAATCCGCGAGGGAGTCTCGGAATCCCCGCCGCAAAGCGGTGAGACGGCCGAGCCGGAGCTCGGCGAGCTTCCTGAGCAGGAGCCCGAGAAGGCCGACGAGGACATCACCCAGATTCTTGAAAGCTCTCAGATACATGAAAGTACAATTACGGAGGATGATTGATATGAAAAAGTTTGTTGTTATTATTGTCAGCCTGCTGACCCTGATTTCCGGTCTCAGCCTGACCGCGTTTGCGGCGGAGAATCCGGCAGACCAGCCGAGCAATTCATATGACGCCTATAGAGATGTCCTTAGAATAACCGACCAAAGAGGTCAGTCTAATATACAAGTCAGATCAGGTGATACATTTACTCTATCTGTGTCGTTTAATCTTCCTGAAGGCATTCCGAGCGGTGGAAATGCTTATGCTTCTATTTCAGGAAGTGGGTTCACACTTGACGGCTATCTTGCCGAAGTAAGTATGAATAATGTCGGTTCTACACCGTCTTATTCTCTTAAAATTAAAGTTGACAGTTCTGTTGACACTGGCAGATACCCTGTAGTAGTGAATGTTGATTACATTTACGACGGTAATAAAATACTTCCTCTGTCCAGCACCCTTAACATCGACGTTTATAATCCGATGTCGAATCTCCCCGAGACCCCCGAAATCCCCGAGCCTACCGGCGACGTCTCCCTCAATATCACCTCCGCCCCCGATTACGCAATCAACCCGGGCGACACATTCGACGTCGACTTTACATCCTACCTCAACGCGGTTTACAGCGGCGGAATCTACGGCTACGGCTATAACTACGGCTACAATTCCGGCATCGTTACCGTCAGCGGGGCGGGCTTCACCCTTGCGGGCGCTCTCGCCGAGCAGAACATCAGAAACGGAGCAAACACCGTTTCAATCCTCGCCGACCCCGGAATCGAGGCCGGACGCCACCAGGTCACTCTGACGGTTACATACAAGGCCGACGACAAGGAATACACCGCCTCGAAGAACGTCAATATAACCGTTCTCGCAACCTCAGAAACCGTCGAGGAGACCGAAAAGACCTCGTCGTTTAAGCTTACAGGCGCGTCGATCCCCGAAAAGCGCGGAAAATCAAACCTTTCGACCAAGCTCACCCTTAACTTTGAGAACACCTCCGACACTCCCGCGAGCGGAGTAAAGGTCCGCCTTTCAAACCTCGGAGACATGATCCTCAACACCTATACCGACACCGTCGATGTCGGCGACGTCAACGGCAACGAGAGCTTCAAGGCCGCGTTCCCGGTCATCTTCCCCGAGTTCCCGAAGGCACAGGTTGCCCTCACCGCCGAGGTAGTTTACACCACCGATGCGGGCGAGGAGGTCGTCGTTCCGTTTAACGTCTATCTCCAGGCTGTTGAAAAGAAGGAAGAGGAGCAGCCCCCCGAGGCCGCGGCTCTGACCCCGAAGGTAATCGTTTCGCAGTACAGCGTCGAGTGCGAGGGCGAAAACGTCGTCTCGGGCGAAGAATTTGTCCTGCGCTTCACCCTTGAAAACACCTCGACCGAGAAGGACCTGAGAAACATGACCGTCAACGTCACTCCTCAGGCATACACCTCCGGCACTGGCGGCACTTCTAGCGGCCCCGTCTTCAGCTTTATCGACGGAACAAGCTCCTTCTATACCGACCTGATGGAGCACAGCGGCACCCTTGAATACACTATCCGCCTTAAATGCTCCGCTTCCGCCGGCGCGGGAAGCTACCCGATCAACATCTCCTTCAACTATGAATATGCCGACTCGGGAGTCTATAAGCAGGGCTCCGGCGATATGGACATCAACCTGCCGGTTTCCCAGCCGATCAAGTTCGACCTTCTCGAATGGACCCCTCCGACCGAAAGCCCGCTGAGCGGCGTTCCGATCAGCTTCCAGTATTACAACAAGTCCCGCAACCCGATGACCAGCCTGACAATAGCCTGCGAGGGCGACTTCACTATGCCCGCCCAGACTATCGGCACCCTCAACGCCTCGAGCTATGACTTCTTCAGCGGCACAATCACCCCTGTCGAGACCGCGAGCGTCGGCGACACCTTAACTGCGGTTCTGGTCTTTACATTTGAAGACGCCGCCGGCGAGGAGCAGAGGATCGAAGAGACCTTTGACGTCACCGTCGTCGAGGGCGACGGAATGTCAATGGGCGACATGGGCGGAATGATGGGCGACGACGGCGGAATGAACTGGGACGTTGTCGATCCCGGATTCGACGTCATGAACCCCGATATGCCGGTTGACGGCGCCGCCGAGGGCGAAGGCGAAGGAGAGGGCGGTCTGCCGACATGGGCAAAGATCGCGATCCCCGTCGCTGCGGCTGTCGTATTGCTCATTATTATAATAGTAGTCGTCAAGAAGGTAAAAGCGAAGAAAGAGCTTGAAGACGACGAGGACTAAGCCTTGTCGGGAATATTGACTGATGAGGTAATAACCTATGAGACTATTTGATATTTTCAGCTTTGCGCTGACAAACTTTCTGCGCCGAAAGGCGCGTAGCGCGCTGACCGTCTTCGGCGTCGTGATCGGCACCGCCGCCGTCGTCATAATGCTCTCGATCGGTATCGGAATGAACAAGGGCTTTGAGGACCAGGTCAGCTCCTGGGGAGACCTCAGAGAGATCAACGTTTATCCGAACACCGGCAGATATAACGAGGAGACCGGTGAATACGAAATGCCCGACGAGGTCGAGCCGCTCGACGACATAACCATTCAGAAATTCCGCGATGAGCTCGAACACGCCAAGGCCGTCTCCCCGATGGGCTATGGTTGGAGCTATATTGTCAAGGACAACAAGGAAAAGAACACAGCTTCGAGCATTCAGACCATCGACGCCTCGGCTATGGCGGATATGGGCTATGAAGTCGCTTACGGCAGACTCCTTGACGAGCGCGACGTCGGCACCACCAATTTCGTAATGGCCTATAACGTCCCCTTCAACTTCTTCAACCCGAGAACCGAGGACGAAAAATGGGGCGAATATGCCGACAGGGACGAAGAATTTCCGTTTGACCCTCTTTCCGATGACATAACATACGCATTTACATGGTATTACCGCTATCTCCAGGAGCAGGTCGACACCACCAAGCCGAGAATCGTCCCCGAAGAGGCAAAATGCGTCGGCATCCTGGTTCAGAACCAGTCCAATCTTGATAACTACGGCTATGATGACGACACCAATATCTATATGGACTACACCGGCTACGAGGCGATGAACGAAAGGCTCCAGAAAAACCAGAATAAGTATTACGGAATGGAGGACTCTGTCGGAGTGACATCAGGCGGCTACTCTTATATCGTCAACGGGCAGGAGGTCAACTTTGCCGACGGCAGAGAAAATAAATATAACAACGTTGTGGTAATAGTCGATGAAGTCGAAAACGTAAGAGACGTTTCAAAGGCGATAATCGACATGGGCTTTGAGACAAGCTCCTCGATGGACTATCTCGACCAGATGCAGGAGCAGACCAAGTTCCTCCGCTCGATTCTCGGCGCGATCGGCGCAGTTGCGTTCTTTGTCGCCGCGATCTCGATCGCGAACACAATGGTCATGTCGATTTATGAGCGCACCCGCGAGATCGGCATTATGAAGGTCATCGGCTGCAAGCTCCGCGACATCAGGGGAATGTTCCTTGTCGAGGCCGCGATAATCGGAATCGTCGGCGGCGCATTCGGAGTTGTTTTCAGCTACGGAATCTCCGCGCTTGTAAACAAGCTTGCCGCGGGCGGCGGAATGGAAGCCTTCGGAATCTATTCCTCCGAAGCAGCCCTTTCGATAATTCCCCCTTGGCTCGACCTCGCCGCGCTTATTCTCGCAACGGCGGTCGGAGTAATCTCCGGCCTCTACCCCGCGATCAGAGCGACAAGGCTTTCCGCCCTCGAAGCTATCAAAAACGAATAACATCTATCCAAACTCCATTTTCTCTACCCGCAGCGCGGCTCCCAGGTTTTGAGGGCCGCGCTGCGGGGCTTTTATAGGTTGTAGAGAGCCATAATAAAAAAAGTTATGTTAAAATAGATCTGTTACAAAGGTAGCAGCCAAACGCTTCAAAAAATGTTATGATGAAATAAGTACAAATC
>CANQJB010000080.1 GCA_947624155.1 uncultured Clostridia bacterium | reverse complement strand
AATCTTCTGCTTCACCTTTATAATACCGACCCGGGAATGATACTTTTCGACGGGCTGGATATAAACGAGATACCGCTCAAAACCCTGCGCGAGAATATCGCCTATGTCCCGCAGGACAACTTCCTGTTTTCCGACACTCTGAGCTCCAACATCGCGTTCGGAGCCAAAGAGAAGAATCAGTCCGAGATTGAGGAGGCCGCGAAGGCAGCCTGTATCCACGACAGCATAACCGAGTTCCCCGAGGGATATGAAACGGTAGTCGGCGAGCGCGGAGTCACCCTTTCGGGCGGCCAGAAGCAGCGCAGCTCGATCGCAAGAGCACTATTAAAGAACGCGCCGATACTGATTCTCGACGACGCTCTTTCGGCGGTCGACACCGACACCGAGGAGCATATTCTCAAAAACCTCAAGCAGAACCGCGCCGGAAAGACGACGGTCATAATCGCCCACAGAGTTTCGACGATTCAGAACGCCGACGTGATAATGGTAATCGAGGACGGAAAGGCGGCAGAGGTCGGCTCCCACCGCGAGCTGATGGAGCGCGGCGGCATCTACAAGGAAATGTTTGAAAAACAGCAGCTCGAAGCCGAGCTCGGCGAGCAGAAGGCCGCGCTTCGCCGCGACATCGCCGGAATCGGAGCAAAGGAGGCGCTGTCATGAGAAGACTTCTCGGATACCTTAAACCGCATAAATGGGTAATGGCGGCGGCGACCTTCCTCGTTCTTCTGATTATCGTGACCGAGCTTTACCGCCCGATAATAATCGGCGACGCGATCGACAACTATATCAACGGCTATTATCAGCCCTATACCGTCAGCGAGACCGGCGACGCCGTCTATAACGGAATCCGCCTCGAACGCTGCTACGGCGGGCTTTCCGAAGAGGAGCTCACCTCGCCCGAGCCGAAATATTATCAGCTTCTGTTATATGACGACAGCTATTATATGGCCGAGGGGCTTACCGCGGCGGAGACCGCTTCTTTGGTCGACGCCGAGCCGGAGCTCGTCAAGCGGTTCGTCGACTCAAATTCAAACGGGCAGCCTCTTGAAAAGCAGCAGCTAAAGGCTCTGCGCCGCTCAGACATGAGCGGAATACTCGCCGCCGCGGCGATATATCTCGCGGTGCTTCTCGCCGGCTTTGTTCTCAACTGGGCCGACACCTGGCTGCTCCAGAAGATGGGTCAGAAGATAATCTATTCGATGCGCGAGCAGGTATTTTCACATATCCAGAGCCTCTCGCTGAGCTTCTTTAACACCGAGCCGGTCGGCAAGCTCGTCACCAGAGTTTCTAACGATACCGAGTCGATAAACGAGCTGTTTACGACCATTCTCGTCAGGCTGTTCCGAAATGTCGTGATGATCTTCGGCTATGCGGCGATAATGCTTGTCAGAAGCCCGGGAATGACCGCAGTCTCCTTCCTGCTTCTGCCTGTCGTCGGGGTCCTGACCTTCTATTTCCGCCACGTCAGCCGAAAGGCATATCAGGTGACGAGAAACAGGATCACCGAGCTGAACACATTCCTTTCGGAGCATATCTCGGGAATGAGGCTTATTCAGATTTTCGCGCGGGAAAAGCAGAAATACAAGGAATTTGAGCAGCGCTCCACCGACCTCTATAAGGCGAGCTGGCGCGAAATGATGATCTTCGCGATCTTCCGCCCCGCGATATTCCTGCTCTCGATCGTCGCAAGGGTAATAGTCATCGCGGTCGGAAGCTGGTTTGTTCTCACCGACAGAATTTCTCTCGGCACGCTCTTTATCTTCATCAGCTATATCAGCTCCTTCTTCGAGCCGATCCAGGAGCTCGCCGAGCAGTTCGGAACCTTGCAGTCTTCGCTCGCCTCCGCCGAAAAGGTCTTCTCGGTCCTCGACGTCGAGCCGGACATCGTTCAGCCCGAAAACCCGATCGTCCCGCCGATGACCGGCAGGATAGAGTTCAAACACGTCTGGTTCGCCTATGAAAACGACGACTATATCCTGAAGGACGTCAGCTTTACGATCGAGCCGGGCGAGAGAGTCGCGTTTGTCGGCGCAACCGGCGCAGGAAAAACCTCGATTTTAAACCTGATCGGGCGCTACTTCGACATTCAGAAGGGCGAAATACTTATCGACGGAATAAATATCCGCGATATCGACACCGACGTCCTCAGAGGCGCGATCGGTCAGGTTCAGCAGGACGTCTTCCTCTTTACCGGCGACATCAAGTCGAATATCTCTCTCGGAAGCGAGAAGATCGGCGACGCCGAGATAAAGGCCGCCGCAGAAACGGTCAGGGCGGACAGCTTTATCGAAAAGATGCCGCTTAAATATGACGCGCCTGTGACCGAGCGCGGCTCGACTCTCTCGGCGGGCCAGCGCCAGCTTATAAGCTTCGCGAGGACTCTTGCCCACAAGCCCTCGATACTCGTTCTCGACGAGGCGACGGCAAATATCGACACCGAGACCGAGGGGCTGATCACCGAAGCTCTCGGCAGGCTGATGGAGGGCAGAACGACGATTATGGTCGCCCACCGGCTATCGACTATCCAGCACGCCGACAAGATAATCGTCATGCACCACGGCAGAATCCACGAGAGCGGCACCCACCAGGAGCTTCTCAAGCAAAACGGGCTTTATAAAAAGCTCTATGACCTGCAGCTTGTAGACAGTTAAAAAAGAACCCGCCGGAGGCTTAAAGCTCCCGGCGGGATTTTTATGTCAAAATTTATCTGACATCAAAGTCCCCGATTCCGGCAAAACCGGTCGAGTCGTCGTTCAGAATAAGCGCGCTCAGCTCCTCGTCGGTGACAAGCCCGCGGTCATATGCGTCGGGCAGGAAGATCAGCCCGCCGTTGTAATAGAGGCTGATTCGGTTGTTGCCGTTTCGGAAGTGGAAGGTGTAATTCCCGACGCTTACCGTCGTCAGCGCTTCGGTATAGGACATCGCGCTGCACCCGAGCAGAACGACCGGGCCGTTCGCGGTCTCGCCGTATCTCGCGGCGATAAAGCAGTCAGCCGCGGTGATTCCGATGTCGCCGGGCAGGGTTTTCAGATATGCCCTGATTATCTCGCTGTCAGAAGCCGAGCTGCCGGCTGATATTCCCGCGAGGTGAAGGTCTTTGAGCGAGCTTTTGCGGTAATGATGTATCGCGGCGACATCTTCTTTTGAAATAATCCCCCGCTCATAAGCGTCTTTAATGTCCACAAATCCGCCCTCCTCGGTGTGAAGTTCGATTTTATAGCCCCCGCTCGCGAGCTCAAAATCATATCCCGCGACTTCAAACTCGTTGATGTCGTCGGTATAAGCGAACTCGGTCGAAAGCATCAGCACCGCCTGACCCGCGCCGTAGCCGCCGTAATATTCCGAGATCGAAACGCTTTCGGCGGAAACGCCCTTCGAGGCGGCGTAGTCGTTGATGATCGTGTTGATAACCGACGTTTCGGGAATCGAAAGCTCGGGGTAGTCTATTTCCTCGGCCTCGATCGGCTCCTCGTCGGTCATATAGCTCCCGCTGACATAGCCGTAGCCGTCCTTATATTCGATCAGATACCAGCCGTCGAGCTCGCCGACTGCGGCTGCGGACTGACCTTCTTTGAGCGAGCCGATTCGGTCATAATCGGTCGACGGTCCGGAACGGACATTCAGCGAGATAGTCGAATAAAGGGTCAGCGGCTCGTCGAAATATGATATATCCTCGCCGTTCGGCGGCTCGGGAGCGGTATCGACCGCCTGATCCGACTCCGAGAGGGGCAGACTGCAAATTTCGTCGGGTTCCGCAGGCTCGGTCTCCTCCGGCTCAACAGGCTCCGCAACGTCATATTCTCCGACGGGCTCTTCGGGGGCGGGAGTGTCCTGCCCGGCGCTTTCGTCCGTTATAGGATCGCTTAAAATCTCGCCGTCCTGAATATCAGGCTCGGTTACGGAAACATCGCTCTCGGGGGCGGGAAGCTCCTCCTTCGGGCCGACTGTGCAGCCCGCGAGCAGACAGAGCGCCAGAAGCGCAGCAAAAAGTTTTTTCATTCAAAACACTCCTTTCAACTATAAAACGCAGCAAAGCGGCAAAATATTGCACCGCTCAGAAAATTTTTTCGAGAATCCCGAATATCTCACGAAGATCGCCAACGGTGAAATCCTGCCCGAAGCGGCGTTCTTCGCCCGAACGGTTTATCAGCACCGATTTGCATCCGAACCGCCTCGCGGTCTCGGGGTCCTTTTTCTCGTCGCCGACAAAGATCATCTCGTCGGGCGCAAGGCCGTATTTTTCGGCGATTATCTTTAACCCGCGCGGGTTCGGCTTTCGGAATCCGCAGGAGCAGGAGCTGACGTAAATATCAAACAGCGGCAGAAGCTCTCCGAAATAGCTTTTGTGAAGGCTGTCGGGCATACCCGAAACGACGTTTGTATATGTCCCGACAACATATCCCCTCTCCCTCAGCCCGCGCAGAACCTCGGCGCTCTCGGGGTAGATCAGCGAGCGAAGGTGCATCGCGCCGAAAAATGCGTCGATGATTTTTTCAAGCGGAATATCGGTCTGCCAGCCCGCGGTCGCGTCGCCGAAAATCTTCTCGGGCGGCCAGTCAATCTCGCGGTAGTTGACGCCGGGGTTATATTCGCGCAGAATTTCAAGCGAGCGGGCCAGCTCCGGCTCGGAAAGCCCGAGCGACAGCTCTTTGTTGATCTCCGCAAACGCCTGCTCATAGTAATCGAACCAGACATAGGGCATATCGCGGTATTCCATCAGAGTCCCGCCGATATCGAAAACAACCGCTCTGATCTTCATTTCTGCTCACCTCTCAGCCCCTCCCGCCAGCAGGCAATAAGCCGCTCAAGGCTCCAGGAGGCGTTTGCCGGACTTGTCGACGGCAGGCAGACATAAGGCGCCGTGCAGCCGGAATGGAGCTTCAAAAAATACTGCTCGGCGGTTCTGCCGTTTAAAATTATCCTCCCGACAGGCGCGGAGCGAAGGATCAGCCCGAGGTCTGTCGGGCGGGCGTTTTTGATCGAAGCGTCGCTCGAACCGGTTATTTCGCAGCTCTCGATAACGTCCCATAGTGCGATTTTGCAGGTAGTTAAAAGCTCCTTCTTTTCCGCGAGGTCAAGCGGCACGGGCAGGGAATATATTGCCGCGAGAACCTTCCAGAATCGGTTTTGCGGGTGAGCATAATAAAATTCCTGCTCGCGGCTCTTGACCGACGGAAAGCTCCCGAGTATTAAAATCCTGCTGTCGGGGCGGTAAAAGGGGCCGAATCTGTGCTCCTCCGCCGACCTTTCGCTGTTTTGCATCGCCCGCACCTCTTACATTTAATGACGATATTCTAACATTTTTTGAGGTCGGTGTCAATCGGTTTGGGGGAAATAGTATGACAGTCCTTCGCGTTCGTTAATTTAAAAGTTTTCAATCCAATCTTTCTTAAAGGGCTGCAATGCAAGCTGGTTTTGCAGCCAATCGGTCTTCGCAATCGTAAACGATTGATTGCTCGTCCTCTTTGACAAAGCCCTGCGTGCATGTCGCGCTCCGCAGGCTGTGAAAACCTTGCAGCGTGCGCTCCGCAGATAAAGGGACGCCCTGCAAGAGAGGGCGTCCCCAATACTTCATTTTGCGTTCAAAAAGAGTTTGACATCTATGCGTCCAACCGATTTATTGGTCTAGTTACTCCGTCTCCACCCTGAACACCGCCGGGTGACGTGTCTTTATCGGTTCGGCTTCGATATGCAGCCCCTCGCCGTCGCGTGTCCAGATCACAGGTTTATCGCTCCCGAGCAGCTTAACCTCTTTAATAACCGCGTGCGGCGAGCCGCTGCGCAGGGATTTTACCGTGACCTTGCCGTCCTCGGGATATTGCAGGCACGCCGCGTAAATGTTCCCGCCCTTTGCGGTGAATCGAAAATCCTCCGGCGTGTAGTCGTAGCCGTCGTTGTCGGTGAACATTCCCTCACGCATCTTGGTCGGCCCCTCGGCGGCGATTCGCCAGATATGAGTTCCGTAGATAGCTTCTCCGTTGATTTTGAGCCATTTTCCGATTTCAAGCAGGACGCTCTTTTCCTCGTCGGTAATCGTGCCGTCCGGCTTCGGGCCGATATTTAAAAGCATACAGCCGTTTTTGGAGACAATATCCACCAGATCGCGGATAATGTCGCGCGGGTCCTTAAATTGGTTAGTCGTCGTGTAGCCCCAAGACCACTTTCCGATCGCGGTGTCGGTCTGCCACGGAAACGGCTTTATTTCGGCGAATTTGCCGCGCTCCATGTCGACGACCGCCGTCCCGAACGCGAACGCGTCGTGCTTGTAGGCGATCATTACCTCCTCGCCCCACTCCTCGGCGCGATTGTAGTAGTATGCTGCGATCTTTCTAAGATACGGTTTCGCCTCGGGGCGGAGTATCCACCAGTCAAAATAGAGTTGGTGGATTTTGTATTTGTCAATGATCTCGCAGGTGCGGAGCAGCCAGTCGTCCAAAAAATCCTTGGTCGGGGCGGGCTGACTGTCAAGGGCAAAAGTGTCCGGCTCGGGCATCGCGGGGCCATAGAAGTCCCACGCCTCTTTTTCCGGGGATATGTCGCTCTCAAACTCGCGGCCGTGGCCCATAAAGAACCAGTGTTCAATACGGTGGGTAGAGGCGCAGTTGACTAATCCATGCCGCTTTGCAGCCTCGGTCAGCTCCCCCAGAACATCGCGGCAGGGACCCATTTCGGCGGCGTTCCAGTGCGAAAGCTCCGACTTATACATCTGAAACCCGTCGTGGTGCTCAGCGACGGGGACGACGTACTTTGCGCCCGCCTGCTCAAAGAGCGAGAGCCACTCATCGGCGTTGAATTTTTCGCCCTTAAACATCGGGATAAAATCTTTATAGCCGAAATTTTTGTGCTCGCCATAGGTCTCGATATGGTGTTTGAACTCGTCCGAGCCCTGAATATACATATTCCGCGAGTACCACTCGGAGGCGAAGGCGGGGACGCTGTAAATGCCCCAGTGAATGAAGATGCCGAATTTGCCGTCGGTGAACCACTTCGGCGCGGTGTGCTCAGAGAGGGACTCCCAATTGTCCTTGTATTTTCCTGCGGCGATAACGCTGTCGATTTTTTTGAGATATTCCTGCTTTTGATTGAGTGTCATGGCGAGGTCTCCTTGAAAACGGTATTTTAACGGTTTTATTATATCACATCATTTTAAGGCTGTCACTATTCATTTGAATATCCTGCCTTAAAGCAACATTTTATTTTCCTATCCTCCGAAAATCTGCTGTAATAAAACTATTCGCTCTCTAATTTCGTATATACTTTTGCAAGGCGGTGAGAATGTGGCTTCGGACGAAAAACTGATCAGGCGGATCATGCGGCGGCAGAGGGCTGCGGCGGACGAGCCTTTTGAGCGATATTACGTGAAAATTTATACCTATGTCTACCGCCAGACCGACGTGGTCGATCTCTAGCAGTATATCACGCAGGACATTTTTCTGACCGTTTTCACCTCGCTTGGGCATTCGACGGCTGCGCGTCATTCCGCACATGACTCTATAAGAGCGCTGCAAAAGAACCGGAACCGCCTAAGCCTGCACCCAAAGCGCCCGCCAATACTTCTGGAATTGCGCTTTCTCCGATAGTGCGGGCTTTATCATTCAAAGCCGCTGCCGCCTCATTTACGACATTAACAACCGACTGCATAGAATCTACACTTCGGAAGTTCATATTCTTTTTCTTTTTTACGTATGAATCATCGGACCTGCGTTTCACTATTTTCGCTCCTCTTCGGCATTCACGCACCGTCGCAGTCTTTCCTGAAGCTCTTCACTAAAATCCGAGATATCCTCCAACGTAATAGCTCCTTCTCTCAGCAAATCAGCAAGAAGTACATTCATATTGGAACGGCGCATATCTCTTGCTATAACTGCCGTCATCTTCTTGTCACATTTTATCCTGCTATCCAGTTCCCAGAAAATATCAGATGGATTTTTACCTTTCTGAGACAAAATTTCTATATATTCTTTGTTTAAGCGATTCATAAAATCTTCCTGCCAGCCCGGAAGTTTTTTCCGAAACAGCTTCC
>CANQJB010000079.1 GCA_947624155.1 uncultured Clostridia bacterium | reverse complement strand
GGGGTTCCCGCAAAAGCGTTATTTTATTCAAAAATCCACTGGTTGCCGACATATAAAAGCTTTATCGCGCCGCGCTGTTCTTCTGAGCAGCGGATCGTTTCGAGTGCTTTCAGCTCGTCGAGCCCGCTGAAATCTACGACGTTTGTATATTCGATCGCGAGCTTTGTCAGGTGCGGTGCCGAGGAAAACGCGCCAAAGCCGCGGACTGTCAGGCAGTTGTTTTCGCTGTTGAGCTCGAGCTCGTTCAGCGTCGGGAAGTTCATGTTTTCGGGGACATATAGCTCCGCGGAGCCGTCGAAGTCGCCCTCGACCTTCAGACACTGGAGATTGTCCGAGATGTCGCAGCCCTCGAGAGTGACGTTTCCGTCGGTATAATCGACGACGAGGCGGTTGGTCAGATTCCCCTTTAACTGCTTCATATATTCCGGCGAATAGGATATTTCAAGCTCGTTGAGCGTGCCGATTTCGTTGAGCGGGCTGAGATCGGCGATCGGGCAGCCGGCGACTCTAACACAGTTGAGCCACAGCGGCGCGAGCGGGCTGATGTCGCTGACGCCGGAATACATCAGATTTATCTTTTCAAGATTGCTCATTTCGGAGACAAAGCTGATGTCTGAAATTCCGAGGTGAGCGAGAACAAGGTCTTTGATTTCGGGACACTCGGCGACCTCTGAAGCGTCGGTGACCGGACAGTCGCAGACGCAGAGCTGCCAGAGCTGCTGGCACTTGCCGATTCCGTCGAGGCTCGAAAGCTCCTGGTTCATCAGGTGGAGAACTTTGAGGTTCGGCATATTCTCAAAGTCGCTGAGGGTGTCGATGTCTCCGCGCTCCCTGAACAGGTTGGTCTCGTAATATATCCCCGAAATAAGCATCGGCCCGGATCTGACTATGTGTATCGGGTCAAAGGTGGTGACGATGTCCTTGCCGAAAAAGCGGAGGTCTTCGACCTGTTCGAGGTCGTGGTAGGTTATATCGCCCTCCGGCCTTTTAAGCGCGATCCTGACCGCCTGCTCGACCAGCGGCTCGGCGAACTGATATGGCCTTGCCCGGTTATATTCCTGCCTGAGATAGAAATAGGCGGGGACTCCGAGGCAGATCATCAGAACGCAGAGCACCGCGACCGCCGCGGACAGCGCCCTTATTATTCTCGGCTTTTTGCGCGGCTGCTCCTCGGCGGGAAGCGCCAGCTTCGGATATCTCGCGGCGATAAGGTCGTTCATCATCTCCCGAACCGACTGATAGCGCGCGTTCGGGTCAAACTGAGTCGCCTTTTTGATTATCTTCAGAAGCTCTTTGTCGAGAAGCTTTTCAGAATCGTCGGAGAGCGAATATTCGCCGCAAAGGCAATAGAGAAGCAGGATTCCGACCGAATAGATGTCGCTGCGCTGGTCGGTCTGCTGATATCCGAACTGCTCCGGCGGCATTGTCGGCTTGGTACCCATCACAACGGTGTCCTCGCCCTTTTCGCCGTCGAACACCCGCGAGATTCCCATGTCGATAAGGTGGCAGACTCCCTCGCTGTCGACAACGACATTCTGCGGCTTGACGTCGCGGTGAATGATCGGCGGGTTCATTCCGTGCAGAAAATCGAGAAGCTCGCAGACCTGCATCACATAGCCTACCGCCTGATTTCGGGCGATACCGGGGCGGTCGGGGTTTTGCTCGACCAGCTCGGCGAGAGTTCTGCCCTCGATAAAGTCGCGGATATACCAGCTCTTGTCGCCGTCGGTCGAATAGAATCCCGCCGAGGGGAAGGTTCGGGCGAGCTCTCCGCCGTCGGTTTTGTGAATCAGGTCGAGGAATTTCTTTTCGTTCGCGAGCGCAAAGGAGATCAGCGGGTCGGAGGCGGTTTTCAGAAGGCAGCGCTTTAATCCGCCGTCCTCTGCGATCAAATAAGCCGCGTAGCCGTCGTCGAGCTTCAGGCAGGCGCGTATTTCAAACTTTCGCTGTTCGAGCTCTCTCGGCAGCTCCGGCCTGAGCTCAGGCTCGTTGAAGGCTTCAAGTTCTTTCATTTTAACCGTCCTTATAGAGCGCGGTTTCTCCGAGCGACTTTAAAAAGTCGTTTGCCTCGCTCATTGTATATTTATGCTCGATGCAGTAAATAAGCGCAGCGTCCCGCCTTACTCTCGGATAAAGCGCGCCCTGAGAGGCGAGAAGCAGAAGCTTATTTGTCTCCTGATAGCTCGCGCCGATACAGAGGCTGATCCTGAGAACGACGTTTCTCAGCGGCAGCTTCTTCCCGCTGAGAATGTGATAGAAATAGGAGCGCTCCAGCCCCGATTCGGTGACGACGTCCTTCGGCTTGAGGTTTCTCGCGGTCATCAGCCGGTAGAGATACTGGCAGAAGCCCTCTTCCGAGGCGTTGTGGACTGCGGCGTCGACCCTGTCGAAATTCGCAGAGCGTCTGATCATTGTGAGAAGCTGAGCGGTGCTGAGGGATTTTTTTGCGTTGTCTGCCACTGTTCAGGCCTCCTCTCTGTTTTAGATAGAGTGATAGGGAATATTATACTACTTTTTGTGATAAAAGTAAATATAAATTCAAAAAATGTATAAAAAAGTCTTCTTTCAGGCCACCAAAATACAACTTATTTGGTGTATAATGTAACCGGAGATTGAGGCATTCGCCCTCCCGCTCTGAGAAATGAGAGTGAAAAACGAAAGCGCGGTTCCCCCCTTGAGCGCCCAGGGGGAGCCGCGGTTTTTTGTTTTAAGGCGGAGGAGAGGCTCGCGTGAGGGCTGAAAAGCGTTGAACAGGTTTTTATGGGAGTGTCCATTCCGCCGCATTATTAGAAATATTTAGATATGTCGCCGCAGGCGACACCTTGAAACTCTAACATCTAATTTCTGCCTTCTGTTCTCCGAAATGTTCTGCTTCGGGCATATCTTAATAATTGTATCCTTGACATCTCCGCTCTTATGTGCTAAAATATATTAAGTAACTAGAGTCGGGAGGCGCATTATGACCCACAAATTAAAAATCAAACCGCTGCTCGCGGCGCTGGCTTCGCTGTTCGCCGCCGGAATCTGCGCAGTCCTCGGGCTCAACGGATATGTCAAGCGCAGCGTTTCGGCGCTTATCGTCTCGCCGGAAGAGGCCGCCCGGTCAGAGGCGGACTGCATAATCGTCCTCGGCTGCAAGGTCAGAGAGGACGGTTCCCCGAGCGATATGCTCCGCGACAGATTAAAGCGCGGCGTCGAGCTTTATGACCTCGGCGCGGCCCCGAAGCTTTTGATGAGCGGCGACCACGGCAGAAAGACCTATAACGAGGTCGGGACGATGAAGGACTACGCGCTCAGCTGCGGAGTTCCCTCCTCCGACGTCTTTATGGATCACGCCGGATTCTCGACCTACGAGACGATGTACCGCGCAAAAGAGGTTTTCGGCGCAAAAAAGGTCATTATCGTCACCCAGAGCTATCACCTCTACCGCGCTCTCTATATCGCCGAAAAGCTCGGGCTCGACGCCCGCGGCGTCTCCTGCGACTATCAGACCTACCGCGGTCAGCTCAGACGCGATGTCCGCGAGGTACTTGCAAGGTGCAAGGACGTCATGTCCTGCATCATCAAGCCGGAGCCGAAATATCTCGGCGAGGCGATACCGGTCAGCGGCGACGGCGACCTGACCAACGACTAATATTTTCTAGGAGGAATTTATATGTGTACAGCAGCATCTTTCAAAACCCGCGACCACTATTTCGGCCGGAATCTCGACCTCGAATACTCCTATAACGAGACCGTAACGGTCACTCCGCGTAACTTTCCCTTTAAATTCCGCGAGGCCGGCGAGCTTAAAACCCACTTTGCCCTGATCGGAATGGCCTATGTCGCCGGCGGCTACCCGCTCTATTACGACTGCACCAACGAAAAGGGGCTCTCGATGGCGGGGCTCAATTTCCCGACCTATGCCGACTATAAACCCCTCGACAGCGCAAAGGACAACATCGCGCCGTTTGAGTTTATCCCTTGGATACTCGGCCAGTGCGGCACAGTCGCTGAGGCGAGAAGACTCCTCGGCCGTTTAAACCTCGCAAAAATTGATTTCAGCCCCGATCTCCCCGCCTCGCCTCTCCACTGGATAATCAGCGACCGCGACGAATCGCTTGTCGTAGAGTCGGTCAAGGACGGGCTGAGGCTCCACGAAAATCCTGTCGGAATACTGACCAACAACCCGCCCTTTGACTTCCACCTGCTGAATCTCGCGACACATCTCAACTGCACCCGCGAGGAGGCGGTCAGCCGCTTTGCCGACAGCTTTAAGCTAACCCCTTACAGCCGCGGAATGGGCGGAATCGGTATCCCCGGCGACCTCTCGAGCGCTTCGAGATTCGTCAAGGCGGCGTTCACAAAGCTCAACTCGGTCTGCGGCGAGTCGGAGAGCGAAAGCATCAGCCAGTTCTTCCACATTCTCGGCTCCGTCGCCCAACAAAAGGGCTGCTGCCGGGTCGGCCACGCCTTTGAATATACCATCTATTCGAGCTGCTGCAACACCGACAAGGGGATCTATTACTACACGACCTACGAAAACAGCCAGATCACCGCGGTCGATATGCACCGCGAGAACCTCGACGGCTCTGATCTCGCGAGCTACCCGCTCGTCACCGGCCAGCAGATCAATTTCCAGAATTAAAAAGCTCTCCCCGCCAAGGCAGACGCCCGGCGGGGAGTTTATATTAAAACCACTTCCCGAAAATTTCTTTTCTATCTATATAGACGTCAAAACAGGGCAAAAGGTTGCAGGTTTCAGAAAAATTTTTTAAAATTTTTTGAGTTCTATTGGTTTTGGGAGAGGGAGGGGCGGACAGCAAATTCACTGTCGGAAGCGCTGAATCCATTCAGCACGTCTCCTCCCCCTAATTTAATAAATTCTTAATAAATTGCGGTTGCAAAATTCCCCGCGGTATTGTATAATTACTTTTTGAGCGCGCAAGGGGGAATTCGGTTGGAGCTTAAAATAATCGCAAGGGTCGAAAACGGCTTTGTCTCGAAGTTCGGAATACCGCGCCAAAGCGGGCTCTGCCCGGCGCTTTCGAGGATCGTCTTTGAGCCGGAATACCGCTCTCCCGAAGCCCTTCGGGGGCTTGAGAGCTTCAGCCACCTCTGGCTGATCTGGCAGTTTTCGGAGGTCGGCGAGGGCAAATTCAGCCCGACAGTCAGACCGCCGCGCCTCGGGGGCAACAAGCGCGTCGGCGTTTTCGCGAGCCGTTCGCCCTTTCGCCCTAACCCGATCGGCCTGAGCTGCGTCAGGCTGGAGCGGATCGAGCAGACCCCGCGCGGCAGCGTCCTTGTCGTTTCGGGCGCAGACCTGATGAACGGCACCCCGATTTTCGACATCAAGCCATATCTCGGCTATTCCGACAGTATCCCAGACGCCGTCAGCGGCTTTGCCGAGGATTTCGTCGGCTATAAGCTCGAGGTGTCAGTCCCGCCGGAGCTTTGGGAACGGGTCAGGCCGGAGGACAGGGAAGCACTCCTCGCGATTCTGAAAAACGACCCCCGCCCGTCATATCAGCACGACCCCGAGCGGGAATATTTCTTTGAATACGGCTCCTATTCGCTCGGCTTTAAGGTCAGCGGAGGGATTTTAAACGTCACAAAACTGGAAATGAGGCAGAAAATTGAAGAATAAAAGGCTGCATATAACTATATCACTTGTTTTGATCGGGCTGACGGTCGGGTTTATCTGGATAAATTCCGCGCTTTCCGGCGCCGATTCCAGCCAGCTCAGCGGTTGGGCGAGAGAGCTTGCCGCGAAGATTCTGGCGGCGGTGCGCTGCCCAGAGGAGATCGCAGTGTTCCTTCTCGAACATATCCGAAAGGTCGCCCACGCCGTCGAATACGCCGTTATCGGGCTGGAGCTCGCAATACTTTGGTCAGATGTCGGAAAGGGCTTTCAGGGGCTTTGGAACGCTCTGTCGACAGTTCTCGCGATAGCCGTTTTCGATGAGACGATTCAGCTCTTTGCGACTTCGCGCGGGCCTCAGATCACCGACGTTCTTTTGGACACCGCAGGCGGCACAGTCGGAATACTCACAGTATATTTAATAGCAATTATTTGCAGATGTATAAAAAAGAAGCCGGTTTCGGGGTGAAAATTCGGTCAGCCTCTGCGGCTTGACATTTCCTTGAGTATAATGTAGAATAATCTCAGAACAGGGTTTAGCCTGTCTGATTCTAATGTCAACGCAGCGGAGTGGTGTCGCTATGGTAATAACTCATTTTTCAAAGGATTCAAAGCGCGGGTTCGCGGTCGGCGGGAACTTTCTCTCGAAAGAAAAGCTCAAGGCCGGCGGCATCGCCCTCGCAGGGGGCTTTCTGATCGCTTTGGTCGGAGGTCTTGTCAAAGGCCGGCGCGGCGCCAAACCCGCAAAAAAGAAAAAGCGCCGTCTTTGGCTTGCGCTTCTCCCGGCGGGATACAGCGCGGCGAAGACCGCAGTTCAGAACCGCTTTGTCAGCGACCTGACCGAAAGCGTCAGCGAAACGGCGGAGCAGCTCGGACTCGGCGGAGTTGAAACCGTCCCTGCGGAGCCTCTCGCCGAAGAGGCGATTCCGATCTCATCTGAAGAGGAAATTTACGACCATATATAGAAATAAGTCCGTAAATATCCGGCTTATTTCCATTTTAAAAAGTCACAATAAAAACATAAACTTCGGGAATTCACTTCCCGAAGTTTATACATTTATGGCCGTAGCGGCGAGCGTAGGCCATGCAGGAAAGGTTTACGGGAAACCCGTTCGGGGTTTCCCGTCAGAGGCTGTCGAGAAGCGACAGCCTCAAATTCATTTCCCGAGTTTTATACATTTATGGCCGGAGCGGTGAGCGCAGGCCATGCAGGAGAGGTTTACGGGAAACCCGCGCGGGGTTCCCCGTCAGAGTCTGTCGAGAATCGACAGACTCAAATTCATTTCCCGAATTTTATACATTTATGGCCGGTGCGGCGAGCGTAGGCCATGCAGGAAAGGTTTACGGGGAACCCGCGCGGGGTTCCCCGTTATAATTATGCTTTAAATTCTGTTACCCACAAACCATGAAGGTTGCAATAAGCATAGATCTTGCACTCCGGCATATAGGGGAATCTGACCTCTGTCGACTGCTCGGGCGCGAGAATGACCTTGTTTTCGCGGTTGCCCGAAACCTGGGAGATCCACATTATGTAGTGCTCCTTGGTCATCGGGTGTTCGACCGAGCCGACTCTGACGACGAGCTCGCCGTCGTTGACCTCTACCGCCGGAACGTGTTTCTCGACGGCGGCGTCGGTGGTGTTGGCGACAAGGGTCTCCATCGGTCTGCCGCAGCAGGTGACATTGTCAAGACTGCCGAGAACGTCCTCGGCGACTGCTCCGCAGACGGAGCATTTTTTGTAGCTGAAATATTCTTTCATAAAACGAACCTCCTGAAAATTTATTCTCTATTCAGTATATCATATTCCGCCCGGACTGTAAAGCCCTCAGCGGTCAATAATATTCCTAATTATGCCCGAAATGAACGGCTTTGCGGCAAACATTATCACCGCAGCAGAGCCGAAGACGACCCAAAAATCCCGAAAACTCGAATTCTTGACGACCAGCCTTGTGAAGCCCTTTGTGACCAGCTTCACCGCGAAATAGCCTATCGCCGCGCCCGCGGTGTTGGCGATAAGGTCGTTTATGTCGGTCAATCTGAATGTCAGAAGCTGCGCCGCCTCGATGAAAAGCGATACTCCGAAGCCCGAAGCGATCGCCGCAAGAGGGCTTCTGAACTTTTCCCAGAAAATCGGCAGAAAAGCGCCGAGCGGGATAAACAGCAGAACATTCAGCAGCGACTCGGCGGGGCTGATTCCGGCTATTGGGATTACATTGACGCCCGAATCAAACACAATATTAGTTATCACCGGGAACCCGACGATCGAGAGAACCGCTGTCAGATAAAACGCAGAAAGAGTGTAGAGTGCGGTGAGCTTTGCGCTTTTAAAGAGGACTTTCCAAAGAATCAGAAACAGCGGGATCAGAAATACCGCGGCCGAAGCAAGGTCGATGGTTGCAGTTTGCAAAAAGTAAGCAACTCTCCACA
>CANQJB010000078.1 GCA_947624155.1 uncultured Clostridia bacterium | reverse complement strand
CCCTCTCATGGGAGATCACGAAGAAGCCCTATCTTGTGCCGATCCCCGGTACAACAAAAAAGGAGCACGTCAAAGAGAACTTCGGCGCGGTGGATATTGAACTTTTCCCGGATGAAATGCGGGAGATCGACGAGGCTCTGTCCCACATGGAGCTGATGAACATGGGACGGGGCTGACGGAGGACAGCCTATGAGAAGAATCCCGGTGTTGCTTGCCCTTGCCCTCGCGCTGGCCTGCCTTGCGGGATGCGCCGGGACGGAACTTCCGGCGGATTCCACCGAGCCGCCGCAGGCGCTATTGGTAGAGACGCCGAGCGCGGGATTGCCCAATGTTACACAAAAGGAGCAAACGGAAATAATGACACAATACGATTTTTCGGATTTTCCAAACGTGGAGCTGATCCATGCAGACCTTGACGGTATGAGCAATGAGCAGCTTGCGGTATTGTACCAGCAGGCGAGATACTGTCAGACCATGACCGACGCGGACACAGATACCCTCCGGGAGCTTGTGCCGGAGGATGCGACCTTTACCCACATGAGCGGACGGCAGCAGACGCGGGAGGAATACTTTGCGGATATTGAAAACGGCAACCTGCGCTATTTCACTATCGGCATTGACAGCCCGGTTGTCACGGTGGAAATGAAAGCTGGTTTTGTTCCTGCTCGACTGCCCTCATCAAAAATGTCCGATTCGGTTGTCTCGCAGACAAAACCCCGCGTTCATTGCGATACGGCCAGCGTCACATTTACATCAGTGCTGAACGCCAACGCCTACGGCGCGAGAGGCACCTACCGCATGAGCGGGACGCATCATTGGGAGAAGCGGGACGGCGAATGGGTCGTCGCGGCTAATAAGTAATCAGGAGGAAAAACATGGCGAATATTATAACGATTTATTATTCTCTGAAAGGCCAAACTATAGCACCCGGCATGAAAATCGTGAATTTGGAAAAGGGTCATACGGCTGTTGCGGCAGAATTTATCCGGAAGGCAATCGGCGGCGACCTCTTTGAGATAAAGACGGTAAAGACCTACATTGAGGATCACATGAAGATGATCTTTGAGGCAAAGGAAGAACTGGAAAAAGGGATTCGGCCGGAACTGAAGGACTACCCGAACCTGGACGGATACGACACGGTTTTTCTCGGCTTTCCGAATTGGTGGAACACGCTTCCCATGCCCGTGGTCAGCTTCCTTGAACATTATGACTGGCATAGAAAACGGATTATTCCTTTTGTCACCAGCGGAGGAAGCGGCTTTGGGAAAAGCATTGAAGATATGAAAACAATCTGTGCCGGTGCTGAGATTTCCGAAAGCGGCGGTGAGTTTTTAGGGCATCAGTTTGAAACCTCGCAAGAAGAAATCTCCGCGTGGGCGAAAGCCGCGTTAGAGTAATATAGGAAAGACAGGCGTTGAAGATGCTCCAAATCCTCGGTAACAGCCATCTCGTTCACTCCTTGTCTGAAAATGATAATAAACTGTCTTCTATTGTAAATGACAAAGAGCAAAAATGCAAGTATAATAACGAAAAAGAAATAAATATAAGAGAGGTCTGAAAAGAATAGCATGAATATCAGAAATCTTTTCAAGAGGAAAGGCAAGGGCACAGTCACTCAAACCGTCTCGACAGAAAATGGGTACCTGTGCCGGATGGACACACAGGCAGTTGTGAAAAACAACACACTTATGAACGGTATCACCTCTTCCCGCGGACAGGCTATGGGCTTTATCCAGGAAGATAACCTTGTTCTAAAGGAAAATGGGGAATTCACCCTTACAAAGGAACTAAAAAGCACCAAAACCAATCTTCTTATGAAGGAACCGGTCAGCGTGCGGTATACCTTTACTGGTAAATATACCATGGAAGGAGATTGCGTGAAGCTCGGCAGGGCCGAAAGTGGAAGCGGTATTGTCAACTGGGGCACCTTCTCCAAATTTCTCGATACCGGGAACGGAGAATATGACAGCGCCACAAGTCCGGCATCCTGAGCCTCTATCCCACGGCTTTTTTCGTGGAAAACTGCAAGAATGTCCCCATGACTGTCAGACTGAACGAGGTGGAACACACCTTCACTTTCGATGAGTTTGAACCGGTGATCCTGAACCCGGAAGAAGCCGGGAAAATCGAAGTCCGGGAAGTGGAGCTGGATCAGGATGCCGGCTTGATGCCGAAGCCCTTGGTGGAGGACATGAGCGGATATTCCCTGAAAGAGTATTTCCGCACACAGGGTATGAAAGTGGGAACCTGTATCAATCCCTCCTATCTTTTCGCTCCTTATGCGGAAATACTAAAATCTCAGTTTTCCAGCGTGACGCTTGAAAACCACCTAAAGCCAGATGTGATTCTGAATCAGGAAAAAAGTAAGGTCCTCGGCAGGGTGTGTGTCTCCTTCCCCGAGGAAACCTCGCACCTTCTGGATTGGTGCGCCGAAAACGATATCCCTGTCCGGGGGCACACAATGGTCTGGTACATGGGCACGCCGGAGTGGCTTTTCCATGAAAACTTTGATGCGGATGCACCTAACGTCAGCCGCAGCGAACTCTTGCGCCGGATGGAGGATTACATCGCAGCCTTCTTCGCGGAGCTCACGAAGGGCGGCTGGGCTGATAATATGTACTGCGTCGATGTGGTGAACGAGGCGGTCATTGCGCCGGACAAGATGCGCAAATGCCCCTGGCAGGAGATCATCGGAGACGAATATGTGAAATACGCTTTCTCCTTTGCCCGAAAATACGCTCCCGACCATATACTTCTGGCGTATAACGATTTTGATTTGGAGACAAAGACCGATAAGGTGATTGAACTGATGAATAGTCTGACTGACGAAAAGGGCGACAGACTGGTGGATGTGGTTGGTCAGCAGGGACACTACGGCGCATACAGCAGTATTGAAACCCTGGGATCGGCTCTGACAAAGATCTATGAGCAAACAGGCTGTGAAATACAGATAACCGAACTGGATGTCTCCGTTTCCAGGCAAGGCACAGATGAGGAACTAAAGACGCAGGGTCGCTTCTATTATAACTTCGTCCAGGAAATCCTTGGTCTCCGGAAGAATGGCATAAAGATCACCGGAATAACCCTGTGGGGCTTTGCGGACGCTCTTTCCTGGATGCCCAGTGGTCATCTGCATATCTATGACCGCAGGCTTGTTCCCAAATATGCCTATTTTGGCATGATAGGTCTGCGGGAATATGCCGGTTTTGACGGTGAGGAAAAGTTCGCTGCCGAAGGACGGACAAATGCCAGCTATACAGTCCCCGGAGAACCCGCACGATACATACTGCTGCGTGACGACGGAACCTACGCCGACACCGTCCATGGTTCAGAAACAGTTGGGAAATATCGGTTTGACGGCCGCTCCGCATATATGCTTACACCCCGGGCCGGAGGCTACTGTAGTCTGGAGATTGACTCCGGCGGTCTCACCGCACGGCGCATAGAGGCTGCAGGCGAAGTGATCAGCCTTATACGTGAAGATGTTTCAACGGATTAAATCATATGAAACACAGAAAGAATCGTTTTCCAGGGTATAGTGAACTATAGAAACACAAAATCACGCAGCTTTTTCATCAAATTAAAAAAGTAGGAGGAAATGAGATCATGCAAGCAAAAGAAAAAGGACTGGTACGGATATTCAACATCCCGGCGCTGGACTCCAGGGTCAAGTCGGCCAACACCACTGGTGCGGAAAAGTGGCTGGGCTACTTTCTGGGTCCCATGGGCGCGTACATTCTGAACTTCACCATCATCAGCTACATCAATGTGTTCTATACCGATGTACTGAACCTAACAGGTGCTTTCCCCTGGGTTGCGGCCTTCCTGACCCTGTTCCCCATTATTTCCAAAGTGATCGATGCTTTCACCAATGTATTTATGGGACAGATCATAGAGCATACCCGTACCCGGCAAGGCAAGGCAAGACCATGGATCCTGATCTCCGCGCCGCTGCTGACCCTTTTCTGTATCCTGATGTTCAGGCTTCCCAGGGAACACAGCATCTGGCAAATCGTGATGATCGTACTTAGTTATAACCTGTTCTTCTCCTTCGCCTACACCATCTACAACATGAGCCATACGCTGATGGTGCCGCTGTCCACCAATAACGTCCGCCAGCGGGACGGCCTGTCCCTGTTCACCAACATGGGCACCAATATGCTGCCCGGCGTCATCGTGTCCCTGCTTTTCCCGGCGGTGCTGCTGCCGGTGCTGGGGGTGGACTACGACAAGTGGGTGCTTACCATGACCATTCTCGCCGCCGTAGCCCTACCCATGACCGTGATCGAATACTACTTCACCAAAGAACGTGTCACGGAGGCCGCCGCCAGCGCCGGGGAGGTACACACTGTGCCCTTTGCGGAGCAGCTTCGAGTCTGCTTCTCCTCCCCGTACTGGCTTCTCATGATCCTCTTCGTCTTCCTGTTCCAGGTCATGAGCAACATTATGACCATCTCCCTGTCCTATTTCTGTAACTGGGTGCTGGGAACCTACAACGACGGCACTACCCAGATGATCCTGTCCGCCGTAGGCAAGGCTCCCCTGGGCTTTGGCGTGTTCCTGCTGTGGCCGCTGGTGAAAAAATACGGTAAGCGGCGGGTGATGATCATAGGATTCCTGATGGCCGCCGCCGCAGAGGCGGTGTGCTGGGCGGGCGCCCACAGCATGCCCATCATGCTGATCGGTTCCCTGATCTACGCCATAGGCTGGCTGCCCTCCTATGTGTACAGCGCCCTTATGGCGGATACGCTGGACTATATCGAGTGCGAGCAGAACATCCGGGCCGACGGCCTGACCGCTTCCATGTTCACCATCGTGGCAACTATTTCGGTGGGCGTCGGCCAGGGGCTCTTCAATCTGGGGCTGACTACCACTGGCTATGAGGCCCCTTATCTGGTCAGCGAAGGGGTCTACAACACACAGAACGCCGCCGCCCAGAGTTTTATCACTTTCGCATATGTAGGGATCCCCATGATCTGCCTGATCGCCATGGCGATCATCATGTTCTTCTTCAAAGTGGAACTCCACCTGCCCCGCATCCACGACGAGCTGACCGCCCGCCGCAAGGCCGAGGCCGCAGCCCGGGGTGAGGTATATATGTCCCCGGATGAGAAAGCTGCCCTGGAACAGGCCGAACAGGACAAGAAGGCTGAAGAGAAACGTATTGAGGAACTGAAAGCCCGGTGTGCCAGGAAAGGTCTGGACTTTGAGGCGGAAGAAGCCAAGTACCAGCAGAAACTGGCTGCGAAACAGGCCAAGAGCAAAAAATAAAGGTGCGTAGGGAGGCAATGAAAAATGCAGAAGAAATTATTCAACACCGGCTGGACCTGTAACGGAAAGCTAGTAACGCTTCCCCACGATGCGATGATCCACGAAAATCGGAACGCCCAAAATCCAAGCGGCAGCGCCCAGGCATTCTTTCCCGGCGGGGAGTATGTCTATGAAAAGACCTTCACCGCACCGGAAGGGTTTGAAAACGGACACCTTGTGCTTCAATTTGAGGGTGTCTACAAAAACGCCAGGGTGTCCGTAAACGGAAAACCTGCGGGCGGCGCGGCATATGGGTACATCCCGTTTTTCGTGAATCTCGACGGACTCCTCAAAACCGGTGAAAACGTCGTCCGGGTGGAGTGCGAGAACCGGAATCAGCCGGACTCCCGCTGGTATTCCGGCGCCGGAATTTATCGTCCGGTGTGGCTCTGGCAGGGACCGGCAGAGAGCATTGAGCCGGAGAGCGTGAAGATCAGCACCGTCACAGTCGACCCCGCCGTCATCCGCATCCAGTCTCCAAAGCCTGTGAAGGCGGAGGTGGATGGAGTCAGCGGACAGGGGACGGATTTCACCCTGACCATCCCTAACGCCAGGCTGTGGAGCGCGGAAACGCCGAACCTCTATACTGCCCACGTCACAAACGGCGCAGACAGCCAGGATATTCCCTTCGGCATCCGGCAGATCACCTGGGACAGCAAGGGCCTCTATGTCAACGGCGTGTCCACCCTCCTGAGGGGCGGGTGTGTCCATCACGACAGCGGTATATTAGGCGCAGCCACTTACGACGAGGCGGAGTACCGTCGTGTGAAGAAGCTGAAGGACGCTGGCTTCAACGCCATCCGCTCCTCCCACAACCCCTGCTCCCGCGCCATGCTGGATGCCTGCGATAAGCTGGGTGTTTACGTCATGGACGAGGCATGGGACATGTGGTACAATCATAAGAACAAGTACGACTACGCCTCCCAGTGGCGTGAGAACTACAAGTCCGACCTCCTGACCATGGTGAACCGGGACTATAACCATCCATCTGTCATCCTTTACTCCATCGGCAACGAGGTCTCGGAACCGGCGAAACCGGAAGGCGTTGAAAAAGCCCGGGAAATGGCATCCCTGCTCCACAAGGCTGATCCGACGCGGCCCGTCACCGGGGGATTCAACCTGATGATCATCGCCTCGGCGAAGAAGGGCAAGGGCGTTTACGACGAAAATAGCGGCGGTCGGGATGAATCCGGCGACATGGCTATGGCGGGGATGAATTCCACATTGTTCAACATGGTCACCAACATGGTGGGCACCGGCATGAACAAGTCCGCCAACTCCAAAAAGGCCGATGAGGCGGTAAGCCCCGTTATGGACGCGCTGGACATCTGCGGCTACAATTATGCCTCCGGGCGCTATCCCCTGGACGGAAAGCTCCATCCTGACCGGCTCATCTTCGGCAGCGAGACCTTTCCCCAGGATATCGCAAAAAATTGGGAGATGGTGAAAAAATACCCGTACCTCATCGGGGACTTCATGTGGACGGCCTGGGACTATCTGGGCGAAGCGGGGCTGGGCGCCTGGGGCTATACCCCGGACAGCAAGGGCTTCAATAAGCCCTATCCCTGGCTGCTGGCAGACACCGGGGCTATGGACATTCTGGGCAATCCCAACGGGGAACTGTTCCTGGCTCAGGCTGCCTGGGGTCATATAGATGCCCCGAAAATCGCCGCCCAGCCCATTAACCACGACGCCAAGCCTGCCAAAATGGTCTGGCGGGGCACCAACGCCATTCCCAGTTGGAGCTGGCGGGGATGCGAGGGAAAGAAAGCCGTTATTGAAGTCTACACGGACCAGCCTGCAGTGGAGTTGTTCCAGAACGGCAAAACCCTTGGTCAGAAGAAAACAAAACTCTGCAAGGCCGTATACAGGACGCTCTACCGTCCCGGAAAGCTGGAGGCTGTGTGTTTCGACGCTTCCGGCCGGGAAATGGGGCGGAGTATCCTCGCCTCTTCCGGTAAAACCCTGCGGCTGAGCGTCACGCCGGAGACCCCGGAGGCCGGAACCGGCGAGATCGTTTTTGTCCCTGTGTCCGTCACCGACGCGGACGGAATCGTGGAATCCAACGTCGACAGAAGCGTATCCGTCACCGTGGAGGGCGGCGAACTCTTAGCTTTCGGCTCGGCCAACCCCAGGACGGCGGAACGGTTTGACGCTGGCAGTTACACGACATGCTACGGCAGGGCCCTGGCCGCTGTGCGCATGGGCGCGGGGAATCTGACAGTCACCGCTTCCGACGGCAAAAACAGTACGGCGGCAGTCATCAAACACAGAGGAGGCGCGGTATGAAAGCAGTACATTTAAGAACCGAATATCTCGAAAATCCCCTCGGTCTCGGCATCACGAATCCGCGTTTATACTGGCACTGCGAGGGCGGTGTGAAACAGACGGCCTTCCGGATTGCAGCCAAACGGGATAACGAAACTGTGTGGGACAGCGGCAGGGTGGAAAGCTCCCGTATGACCCACATTGCATACGAAGGCGCAAAACTTTGCAGCCGTGACAAAGTGGAATGGAGCGTTACCCTCTGGGATGAAAATGACGTTCCCGGCGAACCCGCCGCCGCGTCCTTTGAGCTGGGGCTCCTTGATCCCGGAGACTGGAAAGCCCGGTGGATCTGCGGTGTCGTCAGGCCGCAAAAGGGCAGGCGGTACCCCGCGGACTGCTTTAAGAAGGAATTTTCCGTGAAAAAAGCCGTGAAAAAGGCGCGGCTTTACGCCACGGCCAGAGGCGTCTAT
>CANQJB010000077.1 GCA_947624155.1 uncultured Clostridia bacterium | reverse complement strand
AAAAAATGATATAATTATAAAAAATATTTGAAAGTAAAGTACAAAAATGTCTGACAGAGTTTTTTATTCGCACTATAATCCGATAACCGGATCATATCAAACAAATAAAGACCACCTAAGAGAGTGTGCAGAGCTTTCTTCGGAAAAATGCGATATATCCGGTCTTAAAAACCTTGTATACATTTCCGGCCTCTTGCATGATTGCGGAAAGTATTCCGAATCATGGGCGGAATACTTCTCAAAAAGCATAGAAAGCCAAAACGGTTCAGAAAAATTAGATCATTCGACCGCCGGAGGAATATTGGCAGAAAAACTTATGCCTGATTCCGTCGCCGCGGAAATGGCAGCTTCGGCAATATATTCTCATCATGGTATTCAGGATTTTTACAACTCTGATCACGAAAAATTTCTTACAGATCTGCGCCGGGTAAAATCCTCATCTCTGCCTGTTGACGAGTGTATCGAAAACCTCATTTCAGATATTGGTGAAGATGTGTTAAATGAATATGCAAAAAAGGCGGTTTCCGAAAGTGATATCATTTTGAAACAAGCCACAACAGACTGTGACGGAATAGGTGCCAAATACAGCAACATAGATTTCATTGTCGGCATGTATCAGCGTCTGCTGATATCTCTTTTGATCGACGCCGACCGCAGAAATACCGAGGACTTTATGAATAACAGCCAAAAATTCTCGGAGGAACAAGCTTCTAAAGAACTGTGGAGTGAGTGCCTGAATAATATTGAAAGAAGAACAGAATCTCTGTCTGACAGCAAACCGATCAACGTTCTCAGGAGAGATATTTCCGATATTTGCAGACAGGCTGCCAATGAGCTTAAACCGA
The DNA here is from genome assembly GCA_947624155.1 of uncultured Clostridia bacterium. Lineage (GTDB taxonomy): Bacteria > Bacillota > Clostridia > Oscillospirales > Ruminococcaceae > Faeciplasma. The sequence goes on along the minus strand of CANQJB010000077.1, from coordinate 7,212 downwards.
GATATATTTTAAATGTTCCGACCGGCGCAGGAAAAACCCTGTCGTCACTCAGATTTGCAGTTGCAAATGCTAAAGAGTTTAACAAACGCAGAATAATCTATGCCGCTCCGTACCAATCCATTACCGAGCAAAATGCAGACGAGATCCGCGAGGCTCTCGGGCGATCGGATATAGTTCTTGAACATCATTCAAATCTGATTATCGAGAACGAGGCAGATCAGCAGCGATATGACCGTTTAACCGAGGATTGGTGCTCTCCGGTTGTGGTTACAACATCAGTACAGCTTCTCAACACCTTGTTTTCCGGCAGAAGCGGGTGCATAAGAAGATTTCAGAGCTTATGTAACAGTATAGTGATTTTAGACGAAGTACAGGCGCTGCCGATAAAGGTAACAGAGCTTTTGTGCCTCGCCGTTAATTTTTTGAGCAGATATGCCGACACTGTATTTGTGCTATGCTCCGCAACTCAGCCGCGTTTTGAAAATCTAACGGATCATTTCTGTATGCTTCCGTCTTTGCCGATGATTCCGAATCAAGAGTGGTTTAAAGACGCCCTTATCAGAGCTGAGTTTCATGACGATACCGATATATGTCCGAAAGGAATGGGTATTGAAGACATTTCTAAATACATAGTAGACAAAGCAGAGAAATACGGAGATGTTCTTTTTATTGCAAATACCAAAAGCTGCGCAAAAAAAGTTTTTGAGCGTGTTTCAAGTATCTGTCTTGATTATGATGTTTATCATCTGAGCACGAATATGTATCCCAAACACCGCAGAAATGTTATCAACGGCCTGAAAAACGGCGGCAGAAGAATCTGCATAAGCACACAGGTGGTTGAGGCAGGAGTGAATCTCTCGTTCAGGTGTGTTATAAGGTCTTTAGCAGGACTTGACAGCGTTATCCAGGCAGCAGGCCGGTGCAACCGCCATGCAGAATTTGATATGGGTCACGTTTTTATTATAAGAATGAACGGTGACGCCGAAAATGTTTCATCCCTTAAAGAAATACGCGCTGCGCAGGACGTTATGAAATATGTTCTGGATCAGTATCGCCGCTATAATAGTGAAAATCTTCGCCTTGATTCCGAGAAGTATATAGATATGTACTTTAAGAAGCTTTATTCTAAACTCAGCACGGAGCTTAATTACCCCGTGTGTGTATACGGAGTGGCAACGACGATCGTCGAAATGCTCTCGCGAAACAAGGATCTTTGCCCCGAAAGAAAGAAAAAGGTTCTTTGTCAGTCATTCAAAACTGCCGGAGAAAAGTTTGAAGTGATTGAAGACGACGGAAAGATCACGCTTATTATCGGAGAGTATGAAGCATTAAAGCTCATTGAAGTGCTCGAAAGCCTTGAAACTCCCCTCGTCAAGAAAAAACTTATTCTCAGAGAGCTTCAATCCTATTCCGTTTCCGTTTCAGAGCAATTTTATAAAAATGTCAGCAACGGAATAAGTCGTGCCTGGGATGGGCGTCTGATAATACTCGACGACAGATATTACGACCCGAAAACCGGCGTCACAGAACAGCCGCGAATGATGCCGTTTTTGAATATAAACTAATAGAAAGGAAGTGTTATTTTGCACGAAAACAAAATCGAGTTTGAGCTCACCGGGCCATATGCTCTTTTTTCCGACCCTATAACAAGAGTCGGCGGTGAAAAGCTGAGCTATCACATTCCGACCTACGAAGCTCTGAAAGGCGTTGTTCAAAGCATCTACTGGAAGCCGACGATTATTTGGATCGTAGATGCGGTCAGGGTTATGAATCCCATTCAGACCGAATCAAAGGGAATGCGCCCGATAAAATACAACGGCGGAAACGACCTGTCATATTACACCTATCTGAAAAATGTAAGATATCGGGTCAAAGCCCACTTTGAATGGAACCTGAACCGCCCTGAACTGACTTCAGACCGCAACGAAAACAAGCATCACAATATTGCAAAGCGCATGGTCAAGCGCGGCGGCAGAAGGGATATTTTCCTCGGCACGAGAGAATGTCAGGGATATATCGAACCGTGCGATTTTGACGAAGGTCAAGGGTTTTATGACAATATCGGCGAGCTTGACTTCGGGTTTATGTACCATGGAATAACTTATGCCGACGAAGCGGTTTTGGACGAAGACCGCGGCGGTTTAACAGTCAGGTTCTTCCGTGCGGTGATGAAAAACGGAGTCGTTGAGTTTCCGAGACCGGAAGAATGTGTACAAAAGCGCAGAATAAAAGATATGGATATTAAGAGCTTCGGTGAAGGTAATTTCTCGGGCATAAATGAATTCGGGGAGGTGGCGCCTTGAACTGGGTTAGGGAACTTTTGAGCCTTTATGAGCGCAACACAGAGCTGGTCGGAAAAGCTGAAAAGGGAAGATTCGGCGAGGAGGTCATTCTGCTGCCGCCGTATCATACCACCCAAAAAGCGACAGTAACCGTCAGACTTTCACCGAGTGGTGACTTTTTAGGAGCAGAAAAAGTTGCAAAAGAAGATGCGGTAACAGTAATTCCCGCAACCGAAGAATCCGCAGCAAGAACCTCCGGAGTTGCCGCACACCCTCTTTGCGACAAGCTCGATTATCTTGCCATAAACTACAATTCTTATGCTCCCTCTTTTGATAAAGATGCAGAGAAAAAGCACAGGCAGTATCTTGACGGAATAAAAAACTGGGCAGAATCGGAGCATTCGCACGAAAAGGTTCAGGCGGTATATGAGTACATCAAAGAAGAGCACATTATCACCGATCTCATTAACAGCGGAGTTCTTGAAGCAGATGAAGATGGAAAAATACCCGATATAAAGCAGACCTTTGTAAGGTTTTCTGTCGAAGCAGAATGGAGCGACGACGCTCCTCCGTCTGAATGTTGGCTCGATCCCACATTAAGAAGCTCATATATCGAATATATTGAAAGTCGGGCAGATAATGAAGATATCTCATATCTCACGGGTGAAGTAGTTCCTATTTCATATCTTCAGCCGAAAAAAATCCGTAACGACGGAGACGGTACAAAGCTGATATCATCAAACGACGGCGAAGGATTTACATTCAGAGGGCGTTTTTCAACAGCAAATGAAGCATTCGCAATAGGCTATGAAGAATCGCAGAAGATCCATAACGCTCTAAAATGGATAATAAGAAAGCAGGGCAGCAATTTTGGCGGACTGTACATTGTTGTCTGGGAATCGGCGATGAATCCGCTGCCCGATTACAGCGCTAGCACAGATGAAATATGCTCGGTCAAGGAGTCAATTACTAAAGAAGAAAATCGTTATAATACAGATTCCAAAAGTGCCGCAAGGTTTGAATCGGCTATGAACGGATATATCAGCGCGACAGATTATTCTTCAAAGACTGTTATAATGGCGTTCAATGCCGCCACTCAGGGGCGTTTATCGGTAATCGAGGCTTCTGAGCTCAGCACAAGCGAATATCTCGAAAACATCAAAAAATGGCACAATGACTGCGGTCTTATTCACTATTCAGCCGGAAAAGGACAGCGCGAATATTACGGAATCCCCGGGCTTAGGGAAATAGCCTGCACACTTTACGGACGCGAAAAGATAGACGGAGATGAAAAACTGCTTCAAAGCTTTTGCAACAGATTAAGACCCTGCATCATTTATGGAAAGCAACTTCCGCAGGATATTGTAAATTTGGCGGTAAACAGAGCATCCTCACCGGAGTCGTTTGATTCAAAAAGCAGAGAATGGGATCGCGCACTTTCGCTCGCAGGCTCGTTTGTCAAGAAAAAAGAAACAGAAAAAGGTAGCAAGGAGGAATGGAACGTGTCACTTAACACAAACAGCACAGACAGGAGCTATCTCTTCGGAAGACTGCTTGCCGTCGCCGACAGGATAGAATATCTGACCTACTCGGGCGATGAGGACAGACTCACCAACGCAAAAAGGTATATGAATCTGTTTTCACGTCAGCCGATGAAGACATGGGTAAATATACACGACAGAATAATACCATATCTTCAGAAACTTAATGTCGGTCAGAGAATTTACTATGAAAAGCTTATCGGTGAAATCACCGATAAAATGAGCGAGTCGGATTTTGCAAGCAATTCTCCGCTCAACGGACTTTATCTTCTCGGATTCTATAACCAGTCGTACGATTTAAGAAGCAAAAAAGGACAGGAGGAAAATGAAAATGAGTAATCTTAAAGGAAAAATTGATTTCGTAGCACTTATATCTGCAACTAATGCCAATCCGAACGGCGATCCGCTAAACGGAAACCGCCCTCGGGAAAACTTTGACGGCTACGGAGAAATCTCCGATGTCTGCATAAAGAGGAAAATCAGAAACCGTCTTCAGGATATGGGAGAAAAGATATTTGTTCAGTCTGACGACAGAGCAGACGACGGCTTTGACAGCCTGCATTCAAGAGCAGAAGGCTGTGAGGAGCTCAAAAAGGAAATGTCCAAAGGCAAAAAAGCAGATAAAACAGCAATATCAAAAATAGCCTGTGACCATTGGACAGATGTTAGAATGTTCGGTCAGGTTTTCGCATTTAAAGGAGCGGAGGTTTCCGTAGGCGTCAGGGGACCCGTTTCGGTTCACCCGGCAATGAGCGTCTCACCTGTCGAACTTGTAAGCACACAGATAACAAAGAGCGTCAACAGCGAGTCAAAGGAAGGACGTGCATCAGATACCATGGGAATGAAGCACCGCGTTACATACGGGCTTTATGTGGTAAAGGGCAGTGTAAACGTTCAGCTTGCCGAAAAGACAGGCTTTTCTCAGGAAGATGCCGAAAAACTGAAGCTTGCGCTCAGAACTCTTTTTGAAAACGATTCGTCATCCGCAAGGCCTGAAGGAAGCATGGAGGTCGAAAGACTTTATTGGTGGCAGCACATTGAAAAGACCCCGGCTGTTTCTACCGCTAAGATACACAGAAGTGTAAAAATTACCGCCAAAACCGACAGGCCGGTCTGCTTTGGCGATTACAACGTAGAGCTTGAAAAGCTCGAGGGCTGTGTTGAGCCGGAGGTATATTGATTGTACTGTGAGGACGATTATATACAGCTTTCCGGAATACAGCACTTTGCCTTCTGCAAGCGCCAATGGGGACTTGTATATTTAGAACAGCAATGGCTTGAAAACCTCAGAACCGCCGAAGGGCGTATTGTTCATGAGCGGGCGCACGACAGCTTTTCAACCGAAAAACGGAAAGATCTCATAATATCACGCGGAATACAGGTCAGTTCTAAAGAACTGGGAATAAGCGGAGAATGTGACGTGGTGGAATTTCACAGATCCGATTCCGAGTCAGCGCAGGCTGCTTACATTCCCGAATATGACGGATATTTTAAGGTGATTCCGATTGAATACAAGCGCGGGACATCTAAAACAGAGGAGTTTGACAGGTTACAGCTTTGCGCGCAGGCTCTTTGCCTTGAGGAGATGCTTTGCGTTTATATTCCCGAGGGCTTCATCTATTACGCTGAGACAAAGCGACGCCAAAAAATTGAGTTTTCAGACGAACTGAGAAACAGCGTCAGTAATATTGTTTCACTGATTCATGATTACAGCTCAAGAGGCATCACCCCGTCAGCCAAACGTACCAAATCGTGCAACGCCTGCTCGGTCAGGGATATTTGTCTGCCTCAGCTTGAGAAAAAGAAAAGCGCAAAAGGATATATAATGTCGGCAATTTCGGACACGGAGATATAGTTATGAAAAAGCTGCTTAATACGCTGTATATTACTTCACCCGGAAAGTATATCTCATTAGATGGTGAAAACATCGTCGTTTCAGAAAAGGAAGAAGAGCTTATGCGGCTTCCTATGCACAATATTGAAGCGATAATCACCTTTGGATACGCAGGGGCAAGTCCGGCGCTTATGGGAGCCTGCTCTGAAAGGAATATCTCTATAAGCTTTCTTACACCTTCAGGCAGATTTCTCGCCAGAGTTACCGGCAGACAGAGGGGAAATATCCTTCTGAGAAGAGAACAGTACAGGATTGCAGGAAATGAAGAGGAAAGTTTTAAAATCGCGAAAAACTGTATTATCGGCAAGCTTTATAACTCTAAGTGGGTACTCGAACGAACTTGTAGAGATTATCCGATGCGTGTTGACAAAAACAAACTCAAAGATGTGTCAGAAAAGCTCAGTGCTGCTATGATAGGTGCAAAGAATGCGGAATCTGCTGATTATCTTCGGGGAATAGAGGGCAAGGCGGCGTCAGATTATTTTTCTGTATTTGACGAGATGATTTTGCAGCAAAAGTCGGATTTCTCTTTTTCGTCGAGAACGCGAAGACCTCCGCTTGACCCGATAAACGCTATGCTTTCTTTTGCATATACACTTCTGACCGGTATGTGTTCATCGGCTCTTGAATCGGTTGGACTGGACCCGTATGAAGGCTTCTTCCACACCGAACGCCCGGGCAGAGCCTCACTGGCCTTAGATATGGTCGAAGAGCTCAGAAGCGTTATGGCGGACAGATTTGTGCTGACGCTGATAAACAAACGCATAGCTGACCCGTCCTGCTTTGTAAAAAAGGAAAGCGGAGCAGTTATTATGACCGATTCGTTCAGAAAAACTTTTTTGTCACATTGGCAGTCGAAAAAGCAGGAGGTTATAACCCATCCGTTTTTAGACGAAAAGGTCGAATGGGGAATGGTTCCGTTTGCACAGGCGTTGCTGCTTGCAAGATATATCCGCGGAGATCTTGACGAATATCCGCCGTTTTTCTGGAAGTAGGTGATAATTTGCTTGTACTCATAACTTACGATGTCAATACAGAAACCCCTGAGGGCAAAAAGCGTCTTCGCAAAGTTGCAAAGGAATGTGTGAATTATGGACAAAGGGTACAGAATTCAGTATTTGAATGCAATATGGACGCCGCTGTTTGCAGAAAAGTAAAGAATATCCTTGAAAAAATCATTGATAAGGACAAAGACAGTCTGAGATTTTATTACCTTGGGAACAACTATAAAAACAAGGTGGAACATATCGGAGCAAATCCGGGCTTTGACGTCAATGATCCATTGATAATTTAGTGCGAAACCGTAATGATCATATAAAGCCCGGATATTCGCACCGAGATTTTTAACAAATAGTAAAATTTAATTTGGAATTTTGCTGAAAAGACTAGAGCTTTTAGCTCATTAGTACTTGTTTTTTACAGATTTGCTCAAAGATATTTGATGAATTTGTGCAAGTCTGCTGTCGGGTCCCACACGGGACCCGTGGATTGAAAT
>CANQJB010000076.1 GCA_947624155.1 uncultured Clostridia bacterium | reverse complement strand
CTGCCTATCGGTTATACTATTGACAGCGAGCGGCATTTTCAGATAGACCCGCTGACCGCCCCGTTTATTACAGAAGCTTTTCAGCAGTATGACGAGGGGGCGACAATGACTGACATTCTCGACTATCTCAACGAGAAAGGTGTGAAAAACAGCCGCGGCCTGCCGCTGAATTACAACAGCGTTCAGCACCTTTTGAAAAACCGCAGATATATCGGGGAGTATACATACCGTGATATTGTGATTCCCGACGGCATACCCGCAATCGTTTCTAAAGATGTGTTCGGCAGGGTGCAGGACAGGCTCTCGGAAAACAAAAAAGCCCCTGCCCGTCATAAGGCAGAGGACGATTATCTTCTCACGACAAAGCTGTTCTGCGGATACTGCGGGGCATACCTGTGCGGTGAAAGCGGAACGAGCAGGACGGGGAACGTTCACCATTATTACAAGTGCGTTTCGGTCAAGAAGAAGCGCGCGGAGTGTCACAAAAAGCCTGTCAAAAAGGACTGGATTGAGGATTTAGTAGTCAACGAAACTATGAAGATGCTAAATGACGATAACGTAATCGAAGCTATCGCTTCTATGCTGATGGACTTGCAGGATAGGGAGAATGCACATCTGCCGATGTATGAGCAGCAGCTTCGTGAAACGGAGACGGCTATTCAAAATATGCTCAATGCGATACAGCAAGGCATTCTTACTAAGTCCACGAAAAGCAGACTTGAGGAACTTGAAAATGCAAAAGAGGATTTGGAAACGAAAATCTCCTGTGAAAAGCTCGCAAAGCCGAGAGTCGGCGAGGAGTTTTTGACTTTCTGGCTCAAGAGATTCAGAAAGCTCGACGTGCGGCAGAAGACCCGCCGCAAGATGCTGATTGACACGTTTATCAACTCGATTTTCCTGCTTGATGACAAAATGGTCATCACTTTCAATTACAGAGAAGGCACCACGGTTATCGTCTTTGCCGACCTTCAAGCGGCTTTGGCAGGGAGGAAAGTTGGTTCGGATTTGGATTGCTTAACTGCACCAAATAAAAGCACCCGCAGGGTGCTTTTATTTTGGTCTGAGACAGATCGCGAAGCTGCACTCAAAGCGCAGCCAGTGTTTGAAAATCGCGAAAGTAGGATAATGTCAACGCTTATTCTTGTGCGAGAGTGTGTGCGCTTTGGGGTGCATGGACGCGATTGCTTTCCCGTGAGACGACCGAGCCGATTCGGCATGGCGAGGGAAGTCGAACGGCTGAAAGCAGCGCATTCATTGAATCTGCTTAGTCGGGCGAAGCCGGCAGTCTGCGGAGCAGACCCGAGGCAAAGCCGAGGCGGCTTCGCAGAGGCGTCGTGACGGAAGTGACCGTTTTCAGGCAGTATCGGCGACGCCTTGGTTACAAGTCCTGTCACCCGCACCATTATCCCCTGCACCCCGGTGGGATGCAGGGGATAATCCATGTGCAGAATGGGTGACCGCGGTTTCGCCCAAAAGTCTGGGGAAACTCATTGAATAACAAAGTCGTTAAACCGTAGGCGATATTGGGAAACCGCCAGCCAAAAGCCTTTAGAGCTTTTGGCTTGTCACCACGCACCAAGCGAAGCGTTAAAACTTGCTTTTTGGACTTCGCAATCGTAGATTATTGATTGCTCGTCCTCAAAGAGCTTTAATCGCGTCGCTGGCCCAACGGCTTCGCCGTTTGGGCCGCCGGCATCGCTTATACTTCTTTCAGTCTCTAAACGAAAGAGGCACCGACAGGTGCCTCTTATTTTGGTGCGACAGATTGCACCCAAACAACGCTTCTGTAATGTCCGGCAGCCTTCTTCTCTGCTTCTTCGACGCCTTTACTCCTCTTTCTTATACTCCAAAATATCCCCCGGCTGGCAGTCGAGGGCGGCGCAGATCGCTTCGAGGGTCGAAAATCTGATTGCCGAGATCTTTCCGGTCTTGATCTTTGAGAGGTTCACGTTCGCGATTCCGACCTTTTCGGCAAGGGCGTTGAGAGACATTTTTCTGTCCGCCATAACGCGGTCAAGTCTTAAAATTATAGCCATAACCCACCTCAGAGCGTCTCGTCGGCCTGCTTCTGGAGCTCTTCGCCGTAGCGGAAAATATAGCTGATTAGATAAATCACTATCGCCATAAAAATGCCGTCGGTCGAAATGCTTACCGGCGCCGATTCGGGCGCAATGTCCATAACTGCTAATACGATGACGAGCAGAAATTGAATGAATGCGCCGATAATTGTCGCCGCGAGGACAAAGTGGCCGAATTTTTTAATGATTTCCGAAATGCCCTCTTCAAATGGTCTTCCCTCTTTCATCGGTGAAAGTATTCTGCGAACCAGCTTTGCGCCGATCATCAGGATAACTGCCGCGGTCGCCGCGGTCAGGCTCAGGGTCAGGGTATATGCCACAAGCTGCGGTTTTGTGACCATAAGCCGACCGTTTTCAAAGACGACAAATTCGCTGTCGCCAAAGTCAAAAACCACCGATAGGGTTTCCGGCAGTTTATCTTCGGGCAGAGCCATAACTGACGCAATCATAAAAATGTCAGCGGCAATCAGCATACATATCGCGACGATGCAGAAGATAAAAAGTATTTTTGCGAAGACGTCGACGATCCTCGCGGTCTTAGTAAGTTTTTCCATAATCATACCTCCGAATTTCAGTATGGCATGATTATAACACACGGATTTATGTTTGTCAATAGTTTTTTAACGATAAACATAAAATTTTTTATTTTTAAGATTCGAGAGGGTCATAGCTTTCCGCTGAATCCTGCGCCTGAAACCTATGTGTCGGAGCTGATATATTGACATTTCGGCGCTCATGGCTTAGAATTAAAAAGAAGAGCTCAGCTTTTATACTCTCGGTTGACTCTTTATTTAATGCAGATTTTAAGCTGTTATTTTGCGATATAATTCGGCTGTTATCAGAAGTGAATACAATAAACAGAAAGGTACCGTTTCAATGTTTATAAATTTCAAGCAAAAGCTTCTGACCGCTTTGTCCGGCTTCGGCGCGCCGACGAACCTGTTTGAGCGCGCGGTCAGCGCATTTTTCATTGTATCCTCAGCCCAGATCCTTCTTCTGAGAAAAAAGGAGCTTGACCCGATAGGCGGCTGGAAGGAGTTTATAATCTCCTCGTCGCCGGTTTCAAAGCTTTTATGGACAGCGCTCGTCTTTTTGTGGCTCTCGCTGCTCTATTGCCTGGTCTCAAAGAGGTTTGAAAGAACCGACAGCGCGGCGCTTATCGTCAGCTCGGTCGCGTTTTCGCTGATACTCGTATATAGAAGCGGGAGCTTTTATGTCGGCGCTTCGGCGGCGATCATCGCTGCGATATTTTCGGTCTACGCGCTGCGAAAGCAGAGCTTTGCGAGCGCGGAGCGGCTCTCCGCTCTGCCCGCGGGGGTGATAATCTTCTCGCTTGCGGCGGGGGTGGCTGTCTTTATCTCCGCGACTACTATCGCGAATTACCGCACCTTCGGCACCTCCTGCTTCGACATGGGAATCTTTGTTCAGGCGTTCAACTCTCTGAAAGAGAACCTGACCGCGATGACTACCTGTGAGCGCGGAGAGATGATGTCCCATTTTCAGGTCCACAGCTCGTTTATCTTCTATCTCTTCCTGCCGGTTTATATGCTCTTTCCCTCCGGCGAGACCCTTTTGGCCGCTCAGGCTGTTTTTGCGATCGCGGGGGTAATCCCGCTTTATCTGATTGCGAAGCGCCACGGCTTCAGGGGCTCGATGCTTATATCCGCCTGCCTGATATATGTATTCAACATCGGGCTGATAATGCCCTGTTATTTCCAGTTCCACGAAAACGCCTTTCTCCCGACGGTTCTGATGTGGCTGATCTACGCGACGGACACCGCCAATATCCCGCTTTTATATGTGATGTCGGCGCTGACCTGCATAGTTAAAGAGGACGCTCCGCTCTATGTTATCTGCATCGGAATCTTCTTCTCGCTCGAAAACCGCCGCCCAAAGAGAAAGCACGGCCTGATCGCCGCGTTGCTCGCCGTAGTCTATTTTGTGATAATAATGCGCTGGCTGACTCTCAACGGCGACGGAAGCTATATGACCGCCTCGCGGTTCGACATTTTAATGGCCGAGACCGGCGACGGCCTCTTGCAGGTGCTGAAAAACGCCTTTCTGAACCCCGGCTACCTTATCAGCCTGATTTTAAAGGAGAACACCCTGCGGTTCTTTATCGAGACGATGCTGCCGGTTTTGTTCCTGCCGTTTATGACTGTGAAGCTCCGCCGGTTTTTGCTGATGATCCCCTATGTGATAATGAACCTGATTATCGGCGCGGGATACGGCTACGCGGCGGACATCGGCTTTCAGTATATCTTCGGCCCCTCCTGCCTGCTGATCTATCTCGCGCTGGTAAATTCCGAAGACATGGCGAAGCGCCAGAGATATTTATTCATTACCGCCGCCGCGATAATAACGGTCGTGACCGGCGTTTCGATGGCGTCGTCGAAGCTTTCAAATACAGAAAAATACTCCGAGTTCAAAGATTTTTATCAGAGCGCCGACGCCTGTATTCAGACTGTTCCGAAGGACGCCTCGGTTCTCGCGAACACCTTCCTTCTGCCCCACGCCGCCGACCGCGCGGAGATATATGAGTTTTCGGAAAAAACGCTTGTCCGCGACGGAAGCGGGCAGGCAGTCGGAATGATAGGGCTGGAAAAATATGATTACTGCATTCTTTCCCAAAGCGACCCGCTGACCGCTCAGGCGCGGCCGATACTCGAAGCCGCCGGCTGGACAGTTTTTGCCGAGCCGGAGGGCAATTTCGTGATAATCTTTGAAAAGCCGAAGGAGTAGGTTATAAATTCTTTAACAAAAAGAGATATGCGCCAAACTGCGCATATCTCTTTTGGGCTAACTTTTTCCTCTCAGATCGTCGATCAGCGTTTGAAGGTGGGCGAGCTGCTCCGGCGTCAGGCCGGAGGAGTCGAGGCCGCGCACCGGCTCCCGCCCGAGCAAAAAGTCGGTCGAAACGCCGAAAATGTCCGCCAGCCTGATTAAAAGCTCAATCGACGGCATAATGTTTTCGTTCTCCCAGTTTGAAACGCTCTGCTTGCTGACCCCGATTCGATGCCCGAGCTCCTCCTGCTTGAGCCCCCGTTCAAGGCGCAGACTTCTGATATTCTGCCCCAGCATTTTTATCCCTCCGAAACAAATATTACAATATATTTTTACCAGAATACTTGACATTATAAAAATACTGTGGTATTGTAATATTGGATTTCAATTATCGGGTTTATTATGGAAATGAGAGAAGTGCGTCGGTACAATTGAAAGCCTCTGAAAGGAATGGGCCTTCGGCCTATGACGGGGAACCCCGAACGGGTTCCCCGTTAAACTTTAAAAACCGGAGCGAAATTTAAAGTTTATGGATTTTCAGGGCTTAAAGCAGTGCTTCTGTGAGTCTACGCCGATTCAAGGAGCAGGGCGTCTGAACTCTGTCAGAATTAGCTGGGGTCAGGTATCTCTGTTGCTGTCTAAGGTACTTAATCTATCTTCTCCTTGAGGGGGACGCTGGGGGACGGTAGTCCCCCAGCCGGACAGGAGAGAGGATTCTAAAGGGGAGAGGGGACAAGGTTGGCCCCTCTTCCCTTTAGCGTGCTCTTTTCGCTTAACTTTTCTGCACGAGCAGAAAAGTTAAGAAAGCGAAAAATCAAACGTTAAGGTGCGCGCACTCCTGTCGGAGAGCGCGAATCCAAAGGGGACGCCCTCTCTTGCAGGGCGTCCCCTCTTTAAAAATCAGTCCACCGGACTGATTTTTAAATTCACCCCTTGCGGTGCCCTTCGTGTGGGGCTTTCGCAGCCTGCGGGCTGCGATGAGGGGCTCCGCCCCCTCAATCCCTGCCAACCTTTTGAAAAAGGTTGGATCGAAAACTTTTTATTTGCTGAATCGCTCAGAAAACAAAAATACGGGAGACCCGAAAGGATCTCCCGTAAAATTTTAAATTATTACTTTACAACGCTCTTCGATCTGTCAACATAGCTGGTGTGCAGAATCTCATGAGCCTTGTGGCTGCCGGGCTCGCCGAAGAAGTGGCCTTCGCCGTAGAGCATCTTGACCGCTTCGCTTTCGTGGCTCTTGCGCTTGACGTTCGCGGCGTCATAGCTGTAAAGCGCCTTGGCGCGCTTGCCCTTGATGTCGACCGAGGAGCGGACGCTCGCGGGCTGAATAGGCTGGCCGCCGCCGTTGACGCAGCCGCCGGGGCAGCACATGATCTCGATGAAGTGATAGTTCTTCTCGCCGTTCTCAACAGCGGTCAGAACCTTGTGAGCGGCGTCTAGTCCCGAAGCAACGCAGATATTGACGTCGGTGCCGGCGATATTGAGAGTTGCCTCCTTGATCGCGTCGGTGCCGCGTACAGCGTGGTAGTCGACGTTCTCGATAACCTTGCCTTCGAGGAGCTCTGCGACGGTTCTGAGAGCGGCTTCCATAACGCCGCCGGTCGCGCCGAAGATAACTCCCGCGCCGGTTCCCTCGCCGAGAGGATTGTCAAACTGCTCGTCGGGCAGGTTCTTGAAGTCGATACCGGCTCTCTTAATCATTCTCGCGAGCTCGCGGGTAGTGATCGAAATGTCGAGGTCGGGGATTCCGGCCGCAGACTGGTCGTCGCGGTTGATCTCAAACTTCTTGGCGGTGCAGGGCATAACCGAGACCGAGACGATCTTCTTCGGGTCGATATTGTGCTCTTCGGCATACCATGTCTTGATGATCGCGCCGAACATCTGCTGAGGAGACTTGCAGCTCGAAAGGTTGGGAATCATGTTCGGGTGATAAGTCTCGCAGAACTTGACCCAGCCGGGGGAGCAGGAGGTGATCATCGGGAGAACTCCGCAGTTTTTGAGCCTGTGGATAAACTCGGTGCCTTCCTCCATAATGGTGAAGTCTGCGCCGACGTCGGTGTCAAACACCTTGTCAAATCCGAGGCGGTGGAGCGCGGCGACCATCTTGCCCTCGACTCCGGTGCCGATCTCCATTCCGAAGTCTTCGCCGAGAGCGGCGCGGACAGCGGGAGCGGTCTGGACAATAACGACCTTCTCGGGATCGTTGAGAGCGGCGAATACCTTGTCGGTGTCGTCCTTTTCGCGGAGAGCGCCGGTCGGGCAGTTGATAATGCACTGGCCGCAGGATACGCAGCCGACCTCTGCGAGCTGCATACCGAAGCCGCAGGAGATATTGGTGTCGATACCTCTGTCGTTAGCGCCGATGACGGCGACGTGCTGAGCCTTGCAGGCCGCAACGCAGCGGCGGCAGAGAACGCACTTGTTGTTGTCGCGGATCATATGAGGCGCGGAGGTGTCGAGCTCATAAACCGGCTTCTCGCCGTCGAATATATCCTCCTTGTCAACTCCGTAGTCGCGGCAGAGCTTCTGGAATTCGCAGTTTTCGGATCTGACGCAGCTAAGGCACTTGCGGTCGTGGGTCGAGAGCAGGAGCTCGAGGGTGGTTCTGCGCGATTTCTGAACGTTGAGCGAGTTGGTTCTGACCTCCATTCCCTCGGTGACGGGATATACGCAGGAGGCGACGGTGCGGAAGCCTCTGCCCTCGTTTGCTTCAACGACGCAGATACGGCAGGCGCCGATCTCGTTCAGACCCTTCATATAGCAGAGGGTAGGGACGGTGATTCCGGCCTGTCTGGCGGCCTCGAGAATCGTTGTGCCGTCAGGCACGCTGACGGCGACGCCGTCTACTTTAAGATTTATCATTTTATCCATAACTTAGCAACTTCCTCCTTATTCCTTGGAAATGGCCTTGAACTTGCAGGTACTCATGCAGGCACCGCACTTCACGCACTTCTGAGGGTCGATAGCCATTGCGGGGAGCTTCTTGCCGGGGGCAGTATAGTCGGTCTTCGAGATAGCGCTGGCGGGGCATTGTCTTGCGCACATTCCGCAGCCGATGCACTTCTCGCGGTCGATCTTATAGGTGAGGAGATTCTTGCAGACTCCGGCGGGACACTTCTTGTCGACGATATGAGCGACATATTCGTCTCTGAAGTAACGCAGGGTTGAGAGAACGGGGTTAGGAGCGGTCTGGCCGAGGCCGCAAAGGGCGTTGTTCTTGATATAATAGCAGAGCTCTTCCATTCTGTCGAGATCCTCGAGAGTGCCTTTGCCCTCGGTGATCTTGGTGAGCATTTCAAGAAGTCTCTTTGTGCCGACGCGGCAGGGGGTGCATTTTCCGCAGGACTCGTCGACGGTGAATTCGAGGAAGAATTTCGCGATGTCGACCATGCAGTTGTCCTCGTCCATAACGATAAGTCCGCCTGAGCCCATCATCGAGCCGATCGCGATCAGGTTGTCATAGTCGATCGGAACGTCGAGGTGCTCCGCGGGGATGCAGCCGCCGGAGGGGCCGCCGGTCTGGGCAGCCTTGAACTTCTTGCCGTTCGGGATT
>CANQJB010000075.1 GCA_947624155.1 uncultured Clostridia bacterium | reverse complement strand
GTGACTTCAAGGGTATAGCCCTCGATCTCGCCGCTCCGCTCGGTCACTGTGTAGGTGCCGGGCTTGAGGTCGGAAACAATTACTGTCCAGCCGGTTGCAGCGGAGATTGTTCTTGCTTCGTTGAAGATTTCCTTGGCGGTCTCATCTACGCCTACGATTTTGAATGTGTACGTCGCCTTGCTCTCATCCTCAGGATCAAGACCGGTTATCGTCTTGACTATTGTGAGTGAGCCTTTATCGCGCTCAGTATAATCGTTAGTGATATTAGCGGTAACGTTTCCGCCCTCGGGTACAGATACCTCGGTGTCGCCTGTTACATTTAAGGTGTAGCCCTTGATGTTGGCGTCGCGCTCGGTTATGGTGTATGTTCCGGGTTCAAGTCCTTCGAGCGTTGCAGAGTTATTTCCGCTTACTCCTAGGGTATGTGTTCTCGGATTTGTCGTCTCATCGAGATCGTAGGCGAACTCTAAAGGTCCGTAAACGTCGAATGTGAAGCTCTTTCCGCTTGCATCGCCGCTATATCCAGTCACTTCCTTATACACCGTGAGTGATCCGACCTCGGGATTATACTGTGAATAGGTGTTCTTTACTAAAACTTCTGCCGCGCTTTCTTTATTAGCTTCGACAGTTACCCTGCCAATGCCTTCAGTGCCGTTTATAGTAACCTTCCACTCCCAGCCTTCTGCGGGTGATTCAACCTCGGTTACAGTGTATTCGCCGGGTATGAGGTTATCTATTCTGACATAGCCGCCGTCTCTGATAACGAATTCATCACTTCCGGTTTCGGAATTTATTACGGGTTTTCCTTCGGGATCGGTGACTTTGATTATGAAGGCCCTTACGCGTATCTCTTCCACGGGAACTCTGTAATAAGGATTCGGGGTGGTTGATCCAAGTATCCCGGAAACTGCAGGATCGGTGATCTCGGTCACTGCTGCCTCTGGCTCAGTGATTTCTGATGCGGGAAGCTCAGACTCTGTAAGAGCCGCTGTCTCGGTTAAGGCAGGTATTTCATCAGGCATTGCCATAGGCATCATGCCGTCCGTGAATCCGAACGCGTCTATCTCGGCAGGCCCTGCAGCGGGTGAATCGACTATCTCTACTTCCTTCCTAATGATCATCGACCCAAGCTGTCTTGTGTAGTTGTTGGTTACGCTGACCCCTACAACACTGTCTTCTTCTACATCGACTGTGAACACACCCGTCTGTTCTAATCCGTTGTAGGTTACTGTCAGATCATATCCTTCTACGGTTGCGGCATTCTCGCTGATGGTGTATTTTCCGATCGGGAGTTTCTCTATTACGATCTCCTGATTTGACGCAAGGGTGAGTGCTGCAACACCGCTTTCATTGAATGCGACGTTTCCGTATGTCTTGCCGCGTACTTTTTGATTTTCCGTCGAAATGGTGAAGTTAAATTCGGTAGACTCGGGGATTTCACCATTTACAACGTTTACGGTCTTATGAATCTTAAGGCTTCCAACCTTAAGCTCATATTTGTTTTTGATTTTGACCGACGCTGTGTTGTTCGCAACTACCTCTACAACGTCCATGCCGGTTGCAGTGAGAGTATAGCCATCGACTTCGGCATTGATCTCTTCGACGGTGTAGTTGCCGGGCTCAAGACCGCTGATAACGGTAGAAGCATTGGGAACTACGGTAAATACATTGGTATTGTCGGCAGGATTTACAACGTACTTGCCGTCAGAACCCTTGACGCGAACGTAATAGGTCTTGCTGTCAACTTCGTCGTAGTCGTCCTCAGTAACCTTGATGATTTCAAGCTTGCCGAGTTTGGATGTGTAGGTATTTGTGATCTCAGCCGTTACTGTGACGCCCGCAGTTACTTCCGCGGTAGTGTTTCCTGTGACATCAAGCGTCCAACCATCCATCTCAGCACCGGTGTAAAGTGCGCCGGATTCGGTCTGCTCGTCATTCATGATTTCTCTTACCGTGTAAGTCCCGGGTACAAGTCTGCTGATCCTCTGCTCGCCGCTTGTGCCGGTTCCTACGGGTACGCTTACTACGGTGCAATACTCGTTAGGGCCTGTTACCTCGAAGTAGTATGTCTTGCGGATCTCGCTTACATCTGTTCCGCCATTGAATACTACCTTCTTGCTGATGACCAGATCGCCGAATTCTCTGTTGTTTGTTACGGTTACAATATTTGTCTCATCGGATACTATAGCTCTTTCTCTGACGTCATCGACTTCTTCGCCGCCTTCGGTTACGCGATGGCTGTATCTGTAAACAGGATCGTCGTATCCATCGTCTGCGTAGCTGCTTTCGTCGACGGTGTATTCAGTACCGGCAGGAAGTCCGGTTGCCTTAGCAATTTCTCCGACCTTAAGATCGAACCCT
This sequence comes from uncultured Clostridia bacterium, assembly GCA_947624155.1. GTDB lineage: Bacteria > Bacillota > Clostridia > Oscillospirales > Ruminococcaceae > Faeciplasma. The sequence continues at coordinate 6,714 of CANQJB010000075.1, read as the reverse complement.
GCAATACCGTCTTCGAATTGCATGCTTCCGTGCAGACCGTTAATGGTCTTATCGCTCAGCGTTACGGTGAAGTGATATGCCTTAGTCGCGTCTGCGCTTTCCGTTACGACTTTTTTGACCTCAAGGCTGCCGGTATTGGGCTCATAGGTGTTTACAACCTCGACCTCAACCGTTTCGCGGGTGTTGACCGTTACAGAACCGTTTTCTGTAATCGTCTTGCTTGTGAAGTGATAGTGCTCGATCGATGTCTTGGTCTCATCCTCGGTGATACTGTATCTTCCAATGGGAAGTCCGGGGATCGTTACCGTCTCGCCAGCATGAATTTCTATTTCTGCCTTGACGTTTGAGAATGTATAGCTGCCGAATGTTCCGCTCAAATTCTCATCTCAACGGACTCAACCGTTACATAGAATACCTTGCCGGCTGCAATGTTATCAGGTTCTGCTACTACTGTCTTTTTGATCGAAAGATTTCCGACAGGATTGTAGCTGTTTACGAAAGTCGCATACTCGGTAGATTTCTCAGCGCTACCGCCTTCGATACGTGTGTAATCGGCGTTATAGCTGAGCTTACCGGTCATTTCGTCTCTTTCAACCATTACGGTAAGTTCCCACACGCTCGGGTCGTATTCATAATACTGACCGTTGCCGGCTTCTTCCTTGATGAGGTACTTGTATACGCCCGCAGCTTCATAGCGGATAGCATCGAAATTACCTACGCCCTTGCCGATAACTTCTGTGTCGCCGATCTTCGCATGTGTTTCTTCGTTCTCAAGTGTGAACTTGAAGGTCTCGACGCTATCTCCAGCTTCCTCGCTGGGTATTCTGCATGTGAATTCCTTATTTACCTTGGGAGTAAACTCAATAGGCTCGGTGTATATGTTAGTGAATGTGACAAGTGTGGCTCCGCTAACCTCTTTACCGTCCTTATAATAGGTGGGAGTTGCTTCAAGTTTGCCGTCCGCAAGTCTTTTTACCTCAACTACTACTTTCCATTTAGCACCGTCATACATGTAATTAGAATCGTTTCCCTTGGTCTCCGTAATGTGGTAGGTGTAGGTACCTTCCTGAGTATAGATTATGGTTTCGAAGGAAGCCACGCCCACTTCAGTTTCCGCACTGTTGTATTCAGCGTCGCTATCCACGATAGTAACGATTTGATTTTCAATTCCTTCGCCTGTGAGATTGAACGAGAAGGTCTGACGGTCTCCTGCAGCGCCTGTGCCCATGACGACCTTTCTTACCTTGGGAGTGAACGTTCCGGGAACGGTGTATTTGTTGACGAATTTCGCAGCGGTTTCGCTAGATTCGCCAGCCTCAGTAGTGTAAGTACCGGTTGCAATGAACTTATGGGTTCCGTCGTCATCGGTAACCTTGGTTACTTCAACGGTCAGCTTCCACACGGTCTCATCGTAGGTGAAGTTATTAAGATTTCCTTTCTTCTCAGTGATGGTGTAGGTGTAGGTGCCGGCCTTACTATAAGTGAGTTCGCTGAATTCTACCGGGCCAGCACCGTATATTGTTGGTCATCAATCAAGTTTCCGTCTTTGTCCTTAAGCTCGAACTTAAAGTCTAAATTCTCACTATCTGGGGTTCCGTCGATTTCTTTTTCAGCCTTAGGAGTGAACTTAGCATCTGAGAAGTACTTATTTGTAAATGTTGCCTTTTCTGTAGATGTCTCACCTGCACGGGTATAAGTCGCAGATGCACTAAGTGTGCCATTATCATCTCTGGTTACATTTACAGTCACAGTCCATTCAGCCGTGTCGTACTCGTAATTGCTGTTGTTTCCTGAAACCTCTGCGATGGTATAGGTGTAAGTGCCTGCCCTCGTGTATTTAATGGCATCAAAGTCTACCTCACCGACGCCATCTCTAGTCTTGGTCTGGAGCTCCTTTTCCGTATTCACTCCATCATTATTAATCTCGGTAAGCTTGAATGTGAAGGTCTCATTATCTTTAGGTGTACCTTCGATTTTCTTTTCAGCTTTAAGAGCGAGTTCAATGGGCTTGGAGTAAGTGTTGGTGAATGTAGCGTGAGCATCAGATTCTTCAGTATCGTCTGTGTACGTTCCTACTACACTTAACGTGTCGTCTTCATTCTGACCAACTTCCACAGTCAGAGTCCAGACTGTCTCATCGTAGGCGTAGTTGCCATCGGCGTTCTCAGGTATCTTCTCGTTTATTTTGTATGTGTGCGTTCCAATGTCATCAAGAGTGCACTCAAGCGCATCAAATGTTGCTGTGCCCGCGCCGATTACAAATGTGCTGCCGATGTCTTTTTCGCCATCTTTAAGCTTGAATGTGAATACCGTGTCATCATCAGGTTCACCCTTGACTACCTTTTCAGCACGGGGTGTGAATGTACCTCTTCCGGTGTACTCATTTTCAAATGTTACAATTGAAGCTCCCGGAGCTTCCTCACCGTTCTTATAATAGACATGAGATTCTTTAAGCTCACCGGTATCGGAGTCTCTGGTTACTGTTACTTCAATCGTCCATTTGGCACTGTCATATTTGTATCCGGTAGCAGAACCGGCAACTTCTTCTATAATATAGGTATAAGTGCCTTCTGCCTCATACTTCTGCGCTGCGAACGATGCAGTGCCCACTTTGATTTTTCCGTCTTCAATCTTGCTTTCACTGTCGGATCTTGCGAGTGTTGCAAGGGTAACGGTTCCACGATTTATCTCTTCCTTGCCCTTGATCTCAGTCATCTTGAATGTGAAGGAAGGAATATCATTCGCAGATGTACCCAGTACAACCTTTTCAACCTCAGGAATGAATACGGTTTCCTTGGTGTAATTGTTGGTTACTTCTATGGTAGCTTTATTATTTTCGGTTACAGTTACAACACCGTCTTTTACATCATTGCCTTCAATTCTGTACGTAGTAGTGTAGTAATGCCATCCATCTCCGACGCTAACCTTTTCGGGGCTCACTTCGGTAACTGTATAATCGCCGGTCGGAAGACCTGTTGCGGTCTTAGATTTATTAGCCTCAACTTTGACCGTCGCCTTACCGTCTGTGAAGGTCATATCTCCGAATGTACCGTTAATCTTTTCACTTGTTTCTACAGTGAAGGTATATTCTTTTCCGGTTACATCGCCACCGCCAACTACAGTCTTTTTAACTTCGAGATCACCGGCACCGCGGGTGTTGGTGAATGTCACCTGAGCAGTACCCTCTTCGGGAATTGTGCCGGTCGAACCGGTAGATTCCGTTGTATAGTGGCTCTGATTCGCTTCAGTTTCGGTTACGGTGTAGCCAATTCCGACAGGGAGGCCCTTGACAGTATAAGTCTCACCGCTTTTCAGAGTAATGCCTGTGATTTCATATTTACCGTTTTCGGAAACAACGGTAACCTCTCCATCTCCAGATTCAGCACCTGTCTTCTCCCAATTGTAAGTCTTTCCGCTAACAAGCTGAGCCTTGTCGCCGGTAAAGGTAATTGTGAAGTGGAAGTCCTTATTCTTGTCTCCACCATCGCCGGTAACAATCTTTTCAACCTTCAGATCGCCGGTCTTCTTGGTGTAAGTGTTGGTAAACTCAAACTCTGCCGTGGCGTTGATTGAAACCTCTTTACTTTCCTCAGAGGGAGGATCAAGTTTCCAATCTTCAAACTCAGGTGTATTTGTCTCTGCAACATTGTAAATTCCTGTGGGCAGACCCTTTATGGTCTTAGTCTCACCGGCTTTAACGGTGATTGTAGCTGTATACTGACCATTTTCTGCGGAAATGAAGTTCACAACGCCTACCTTTTCGTCACCTTTATAGACGTCAAATTCCAGTTCCTCAGCTGTAAGTTCTGTAGTGGTGACGGTGAATGTAAAGTTTTCGTCGTCAATACCATCCGGATCGCCATCTACTCTCTTTGTTACGGATAGGTCGCCTTTTTCTCTGGTATAGGTATTGCTAACGGTGATTTCACCGCCCTCAGCGTTACATTTGCCTCTCCTCCACCGGTAACTTCGAGTTTCCAGTTTTCGATCCCCGCAGATTTCTCATCCTCAGTTACGGTGTAAGTACCTATAGGCAGACCATTTATGGTCTTGGCCTCAGCAGCTTTAAGGGTGAGCGTAGCTGTGCACTTGCCAGTAGTAGAGTCCTTAGTAAACATTACGGACTCCGTCGCCGTACCTGCTATAACTTCAAATTTCTTTTCGTCAGAAATCTTTTTCGCAGTATTATCATCAGCCGTGATGGTGAATGTAAATTCTTTGGAGTCAATACCATCCGGACTACCGACTACTGTCTTTGTGATCTTCAGATCGCCGGTAGTATACGGGTCTGTAATAGAGCTGCTAACAGCTTTACCGTCACTGTCCTGAACACTAACCACGCCGTAATCAACATTAACGGTAAACGGACCTACTGTTTCATATCCTTCAGGCGCTTCGGTTTCAGTCAAAGTGTAAGTATGTCCCGAAGGAATGTTGCTAAAGGTTACAGTACCGTTTTCGCCGCTGGTTTCTTCCATGACCCAGTCGGTCTTGTCAGCAGTTGTCAGAGTAAACTTTGCGCCACTGATTGCTTTGCCGCTCGGGCCAACCTTTTTAAAGGTCAGTTCGTCCTCAAACGCCTTAACGGTCGGAACGGGGAACTCTTTCTTCTGCATTTCTGTCAGCCAGTTGCCTTCGCCATCGGTAAGCAGAACCGACAGCTCAGCTTTGGTGTTTACATTGTGTATAGCATCTTCATTAGATATATAATCCAAGTTGTCGAGCTTGACTTTATATTTATAAGTATAGGTGTAAGTATAAAGCTTCTTTGCCTCGTCTTTTGGATTTTTTACAAAGCTTGAACTGCGAAGATTCCAAGTCAGTTCCTTCGCACTGCTGGTAACGTCGTTTTCAAGACCGCCGGAAACTGCCCCGGAGAAGGAAATGTTCGAGCCCATCGAGTCTTCAACTTTCCAAGCCTGCGTTGCGATTTTGATTGTATCGCCGATCGCGCTGAAGGAGTCAAAGAGCGAAGTCGAATCGGTTGCTTTATAAGCAGCAGTTGAGAAGCTGTCTAGCCACTCACCAACTGATGTATTACTCCATGATTTTCCTGTCGGTTTATCAGAAAGAGTAACTTCTCCAAACGCTTTTGAATCGAACACGCTGTTTCCTTTGCCGTCCTGTCCGTAGCAAATCGAATAGAGCTTTGAAATAGCGCCGGTAGTGCTTCCAAGGCCTTTAATTGCGTCGGCCTGAGTTTTAACGTCTTTGACGTCGTTATTCGTAGTGCTGGTTCCGCCGCCTCTTGTTCCTGTAATACCTGTTGTGCTATTAGAAGAATTATTGTCCGAAACATAGAATGTCGGGTTTCCGTCAGTAAGCATAACGGTATAGAGATAGCCAATGCCGGCAAGAGCGGCCGTTGTATCTTCTTTGTTTTTAGGCAAATCGGCGTTGAAAATATTCTTGGCAAGCATAAGACCGCCTTCGATATTGGTGCCGCCATAACTGTTACCATTACCATTAGCAACTCTAATTCCATCGTACAAACCAGAGCCTATAATTTCATCAAGCGCTGCAATATTGTCTTCTTTGTCTTTTTTATCATTTACATCGTACCATTTAGAGGTATAGTTCTTTGCATTAGAGCCAAAGGCGACTATCTGAACAAGGCGCTTGTCGCCCTCTCTGGCACCGGTATTATTTGCAAAGGTATTGATAAACTGCTTTGCTGCTTCTTTTGCCTGCTCAAGGCGGGAGACATAGTTGTGTGCTGGTATTGTAACGGTGTGCTCAGCTTCAGTCTTGCCGCAACTATCACATTTACCATCTTTAGACCGACCCCGATCTTGGAAATCATGTCCTAAGACTTTAACAGTAGAAGCGCCTTTGGGATTGTGCGAACTATCGCTTGCACAAATTGCACAGTCGTCCATACTGTTGGAAACGTCGATAACGAGAACGACCGCGCAGCTTGGGGTTGAAGCCGGAATCTCTTCGAGATTCTCGGTAGTCACAACCTGCAGCGTGACCTCAAACTCGTTTTCGGCGTAACCGTCGGGGTGCGCCACCGTCTTGGTCATTACCAAGTCGGGGTCTGCCGCAGCTGCATCAGCCGGTTGCAGATTTCCTTTCGCATCTTTTGTAAAGTACAGTGTGCCGCCTGCATCAACGACCTGCGGAAGCGGTGTTACACTCTCTCCGCCATTGTCGCTATTATCGCTGTTTTCGCTCAAAGGGACGCTGTTTTGACCGTTGTCGATTTGGGCTGCTTCCGCGATTGCAGACATTCCGGGCATACTGAGCATAAAGATCAGCGCCAGACTGACTGCCAAAAGCTTTTTCAACAGTGTAGCCTTTTTCATGTTGTTTCCTCCTTAAAAATTTTAACTGGATTTTGGTTATGACATTATCAACATAATGTCATAGAAACAAAAAAGCCGCTGAGGCGATCAGCGGGGTCAAGTTAAAAGATTGTAAGGCAAACACACCCTTTCAAAATGTCTGACAATAAAAGGGTGTGATTTCCATGTCTAAAAGTCAAAATTCAAGGAAAAAATGCCGATTTCACCGAAAAACCTGCATATTTCACAAAGTGCTTGCAAAAAATTTTGGCTGTGCTATGATTCAAATAGACGGTTTTCAGGTATTGACTTTTGAAAAATTCCGTAGTATTATATGTAAGTAAAATGTTTTTACGACATTATACTGATAATGTCTTTTTTATGTTACAAGCCCAAGAAGTTCAAGCCTCCGGCGGTGCTCCGCTCC
>CANQJB010000074.1 GCA_947624155.1 uncultured Clostridia bacterium | reverse complement strand
ATACTCGCTCCCTCTAAGCGCATTGGGAGTTTCAACAACTTTTACATTAAAGATTTTTTCAAATCTCCTTTTACCCAGCATATACTGGGGAATCATATCTTTATCCCCGGCGCGGCCGCCTGAAATTGAAATAAATGCTATTGTATCGCCCTCGTTCAATTTGGGCGGAATGATTAGATTTTTCATTTTAAATCCTCTTTTATATACCAACTGTATTTGTCACCCGGAGCCTTTTTATACCCATATATGGCACAGTTGGTAGTCGGCTTCCCCGATTCGCCTTTGACCTTGATAGCCGCTCTCTGCTTCCTGCTCAGGTCTCGCAGATACCACTCGTTCATAATGCTCAAAAAAGGCGCGAACTTATTGCTGTTCTGGTCACTATCACTGTTTTCAGCTAATTTGGCAATTCAGAATTTCGCACGCTTTTATAATATCTTGCTTTTGCAAGCCTTTTAAAGCGTCAACAAAGACAAGGCGTCCCTGCAAATTTTTATCGCCATTATAGTTATCTTGAAAACAATCGTCTAAAATAACATACCTTTCGATATTCGGGTGCATACGAAGATAAGCGTTTATTTCTTCTGTTCTGCTTCGATAGTCGTCTCCAAACGGTGTGATGTCAAAACCTATCCCGTTTTGCTTGAAAAATTCCGATACCGTATCATAGGTTGCTCCGCCTGACCGATGACTGGATATAATTACTAAATTTGCTTTCATTCTGTGTATCAAATCACAAATGTTACTTCCCGCAGATGGCAGTATGGTTTGCACTTCTTTATCGGACTGAAAAACGTTTAATACGCCGTCAATATCAAGAAATACGGTCAGCGGGTGATCGTGTGTCTGCTCCCTGACATATTTTAACATTTGTTTGCATATAAGTTCAGATTTATGGATATCTTTACCCCATTCGTCAACTATCGTATCTCCTTCTTTTAGTGCGGCTTTATATTCATCTTCTGTAAATTCTCCTGAACGGTACGCTGCGTCTAATTCATCCCTGTCATCTATCAATACATCGCCTTTTGTTGTAAGAAGAACATCGAGGTATTGATCCATAAAAGCCAGAACTCCGTCCTCATCTGTCAATAACGAATAAATCACATCAATATACCATGCGGATATTTCCCCATTTTCAGTAAACATTGCCGTTACAGATTGCTTTTTTCCGTCGGGGATCAGGGTAAGCCAACACATTCCTTTTCCCGCCACCGGAACCTTTCCCGCCTTCTCAAAATAATCCCAGTACAAATAATCTCCGTCCGTCAAATCGTTCAGAGCTGCCCAACCACAAAATTTATCGCTATCAATACGCATTTGATAATAGGGGTAGTATTGAAATCCCCATTTCAATTCCCTTGTCAATCTTTTTTTATTCATAAACTAAACACCCTTGAAAAATTGTGTTGATTTATTATAACATAAGCAAACTTAATTGTCAACTTTTTTGATATGAATGGAGCTTTTTCGTCAGGCGATGTCCGCGTTTGACGGCAACGCACCGACGTACCACATCGAGCTTCGCGATAAGCCGATGATAATCTGGGATTTCCATTCGCTGCTTTTGATGATTCAGATGATGTTCAGCACTATGCTGACTGATGAGAAAAACCCGCTCAAGATGTGCAAGCACTGCAACAAGGTCTTTGAGGCGAAGCGCCCCGACAACCTCTTTTGCAGCGCGGAGTGCAAGAACAGGTTTAACGTTTACAAGTCGAGAAGCAAGGATAAATAAAAAATCGCCCTCAAGCGTTTGCCTGAGGGCAGTTTTCATAGTGTGTAAATTAGCTCTGATAAAATGATTTCTTCGGCTCGGCTGCGAATGCTGTTCATCTTGCGACCCCATTCAAGCTGATTCGTTTCTTTCAACGCTTCTGTCACGCCCTCGCTTTCGGCGAGCTTAGAAACTTCTGTCGCAGCCGAGAGTAGCGACCTAAATGCAAGGTCTCGTCACAATACGCGATATTTGGCAGGAGATAATCGCCGGTAGCGGTATAACCTCTGCCGTTCAGTTCGTAAGCTATAGCCCCTCCTTTCGCCATTTTTTCTGCTTCTTTCCTCATAGAACGTCATTTCCGCAAATAAGCCGTCAGCTATGATATATTAGGTGTGATTCTCACCCTTTATATCATACATCTTCAAAAGGTTGCAATGCAAGCTGGTTTTGTATCCAATCGGACTTCGCAATCGTAAACGATTGATTGCTCGTCCTCTTGGACAAAACCCCGCGTGCATGTCGCTCCCGCAGGCATTCAGACGCGATCTACGCAAGGGGTGAATTTAAAAATCAGTCCGGTGGACTGATTTTTAAAGAGGGACGCCCTGCAAGGGAGGGCGTCCACTTTAAATTCGCGCATTCCGACAGGAGTGCGCGCGCCTTAACGTGTTGGTTGACTCTTTGCGATAAGGTTGCCGTACTACGTTGCAACCGCCGGTTTTCCAATTTCCTTGTTTCCACTATGCAATGTTACATTTTGTAGCGCGAATGTTATATTTCCGCGATTGACTCAGAGCTGCGCAGGGCGTATAATTTAGGCATAAAACACGAAAGGAAGTGCCTAGATGCAATTCAACGAAAAACTTGTCACGCTTCGCAAGGAGCATGGCTACACCCAGGAGCAGCTCGCGGAAAAGCTCAACGTCTCGCGGCAGGCGGTCGCGAGGTGGGAGGCGGGCGATACCGCACCCGACGTATACATTCTTAAAAACCTGTCCGAAATCTTCGGCGTGTCGGCGGACGCCCTTTTAAACGGTGAGCCGCCGGAGCCCGCAAGGGTCGAGTTTGTCCCTCAGCCCGAGCCGGAGCCGATCCCCTCGCCTGCGGAGGCCGCCGCTAAGGCAAAAGAGCCGATATCTCTTAGGCCAAAGCTCATATTCGGCGCGGCTTTGGCAGTGATACTGGCAGCGTCGGTTTTAATCAACCTAGCCGTAATAAAGCTCGGAACGGCGTGGGGGCTGAAGCAGATGAAATCCGACGGCGGCGAAAGCACTCGGCCGAAGCTTTCCAACATCTCCTATACCTATGAAAACGAATTTTGGACCGCCGAGGACTATGAAAAATGGTCGAAGGAGCAGCTTGAATATTATCGCGAGATGTATGAAAGCGGAGAAAAGCTCTGGTGGCACACCGCAGACGGCGAAAAAATATACCGCGCGCTCACCGAGGACGATTTAAAGAGCATCGAGAAGAGCCTCGACGAAACGCTGAAAACTATCATCGACGGCGACCTTTACTCAAAGGACGAGGTCATAAGCTGGACGGCTCCCGACGGAAAGGAGTATTCGATAATAAAGACTGTGGTCTATACGAGCGGCGAAGGTGAGGGTGAGACGACGTTTGATGGCGAAGTGTCCGACATGTTCCTGACCTATGACGGCAACGTCGCGACGACGGAAGAAAGCGTCGCGCAGGGCAGCTCCGAAGCGGGCGGCGTAAGCTTTGAAGTAGAGTTCGCGCCATATGAGAAATACGGCCTTGAGTATCGGGAAAAGGACGGCAAGAGAAAGCTTTATTTCAACGGCACGCCGGTCAGTAAATTCCTCGATTTAAGTCCGGACGGCGGAATATATGTGTTCAGCTCCGACGGCGGCGGGGAGATCGACGTTCAGACCGTATATGACGACTGCGGCGAGCTGACGGGGGTTGAAGAGATAAAATGATAAAACAGCGGTACGGGTTTCCGTACCGCTGAGATTTTAATTCCTATTGAACTCCGAGAGCAGAAGCCCCTCGTTTTTTTCAAGCGCCCAGCGGATATTCCACTCGCTGGTGAACAAAAGAAGGTAGTTGTTCTTGAAGTCCTGAACGATTTTGGTGTCGGAGCTGAGATTCAGCTTTTTCGGGTCGATTCCCTCGTTGTCAATCCAGCGGATATACTGATAGGGCAGGCCCTCGTTTATAATCTCGACGTTATATTCCGTCCTCATTCTGTGTTCAAACACATCGAACTGGAGCATACCGACCACACCGACGATCACCTCTTCCATTCCGGTGTCCGGCTCGCGGAAGATTTGAATCGCGCCCTCCTGGGCGATCTGTGTAGCGCCCTTGACGAATTGCTTTCTTTTCATCGTGTCCTTGTGGCGTATACGCGCGAAATGCTCCGGCGCAAATGTCGGTATCCCCTCGAATCTGATGCTCTTTCCGGGAGAGCAGACTGTGTCGCCGATCGAGAAGATTCCCGGGTCGAATACACCGATTATGTCTCCGGCGTATGCTTCCTCGATTATCTCGCGGTTCTCCGCCATCATCTGCTGAGGCTGCGAGAGGCGCATTTTTTTATCTCCCTGAACATGGTAGACCTCCATGTCCCGCTCGAATTTGCCGGAGCAGATTCTCATAAAGGTCAGGCGGTCGCGGTGAGCCTTGTTCATGTTCGCCTGAATCTTAAATACAAACGCCGAGAAAGCGCTGTCCGTCGGCTCGATTATCCCGTCCTCGCATTCCCGCGGCAGGGGGCTCGGCCCCATTTCAAGAAAGCCCTTTAAGAACGGCTCGACGCCGAAGTTGTTGAGTGCCGAGCCGAAGAAGACCGGCGAAAGTCTGCCCGAGCTGACCTCGTTCATATCGAGGCTGTCGCCCGCGCCGTCCAAAAGCTCAACGTCCTCCATCAGTTGGAGCCGGTTTCTCTCGCCGATCAGAGAGTCGAGCGACGGGTCAGAGATGTCCGCCTCGATCGCCTCAATCTCGTGCTGGCCGTCGCCGCGCTCATAGCTCAGAATATGCTTTGACCCGCGGTCATATACGCCCTTGAAGTCAACTCCGCTCCCTATCGGGAAGTTCATCGGATAGGTCGAGATTCCGAGCTCGTCTTCGATCTCCGCGAGAAGGTCAAACGGGTTTTTAGCGTCGCGGTCGAGTTTGTTGATAAAGGTGAAGATCGGAATATGCCTCATCACGCAGACCTTGAAGAGCTTTCGGGTCTGATTCTCGACCCCCTTCGCCGCGTCGATAACCATTACCGCCGAGTCGACGGCCATAAGCGTCCGATAGGTGTCCTCCGAGAAGTCCTGGTGTCCCGGCGTGTCGAGGATATTGATACAGTAGCCGTCGTATTCAAACTGCATTACCGAGCTTGTGACCGAGATCCCGCGCTGCTTTTCGATCTCCATCCAGTCCGATACTGCGTGGCGGTCGGTCTTTTTCCCCTTTACCGAGCCGGCCAGCGCGATCGCGCCTCCGTAAAGAAGCAGCTTTTCGGTCAGCGTCGTCTTTCCGGCGTCGGGGTGCGAGATGATCGCGAAGGTCCGCCGCCGGTTAATTTCATTTATAAAATCTGACATTAGTAAACCCCTTTGATATTATTTTATTGTACAATGTGATTTTTACATCGGAGAGTCTCCCATCATTATTATTTTAATATGTTTATCAGTTCGGACCAATCGCGGATATGTAAATAATCAAAATCCGCAGGCAGCTCGACTGCTGCGTTAGGGTCTTTTTCGGCGGCGCAGTCGTAATATACCGGGAACATATCCGTTCGGTGCGCGCCCACAATGTCGGTCATAATATTATCCCCGCAGAACCAGACCTCTGAAGGCTCAAGTTCTGCTTTTCTAAGCGCGATACGAAGCAGGATCGGATCGGGCTTTCTTATTGCATATTCGCTCGACGCAATTGCAAACTCAAACCGGTTATTCGGCAGCATTTCGTCAAGTCGGGCTTTCAGCGCGCCGCCCGACCAGCCGATATTTGAAACCACGCCGGTTCGTACGCCCTGTCCGTTCAGAAAATCAATAAGCGCTCCGGCGTTTGGCATAACGCCGTGTTCCGAACTGTGATCCCAAAGAATTTTTTCGATGATCTCAATCGGCTCCGAAAACTCAAGCCCGAAATATTCGGCAGTCGTGCGCAAAAGCGGAAATTCATGTATCTCGAAGCCCTGTTTGCGGCAAACGCCGGCTCGGTTATAAATTCTCTCCGAAAATTCCTGTATCCCGTCGCTTGTTATGTTATCCGGGTTTTTCACAACATACTCAAAAATTTTTCGGTAGCCTTTCCGAAAGTCAAAATTGCGTTCATAAATAAGGGTGTGTCCGTAGTCGAATATTATCATCTTCGGTTTCATTGCGGCTCTCCTTTTCAAGCCTATATGATATCACATTGCCGCGGGTTTTTCAAGCCCTAAAACGCCGCTCCGGCGAAATGCCGGAACGGCAGAGCTCAGAACTTTCCGAGTGCGCCCGCTCTCGCGCAGCGCGAATACTTTCCCGGCGACATTCCGACCGCGCGGGTGAAGCTTCTGATATAGTTGCAAGAAATGCGGTATCTGCTTTTTAATAAAATCGAAGTTTCTAATGGGCTTTATTCTAACTCACTTGCAATAAGTCTCTATGTAATTATCTATCGCCGCGCGGATAATCTGCTTCGCCTTTTCTGCGCCGTCGACCTCCTTAACTGCGGTCTGCTTCCCTTCGAGCTCCTTATAAACTCTGAAGAAGTGGGACATTTCGTCGTGGATATGCGCCGGGAGCTGAGAGATGTCGGTATAGGTGTTATAGGTCGGGTCGTTGAAGGGGATCGCGACGATCTTTTCGTCGTTGCGGCCGTTGTCGATCATCGTCAGAACGCCGATCGGATAGCACTTTACCAGCGTCATCGGCCTGATCGGCTCGGAGCAGAGCACCAAAACGTCGAGCGGGTCGAGGTCTTCGGCATATGTGCGGGGGATAAATCCGTAGTTCGCAGGGTAGTGGGTCGAGGTGTAAAGGATCCTGTCGAGCCGGAGAATACCGGTCTCCTTGTCGAGCTCATATTTGCACTTTTCTCCCTTGGTGATCTCGATAACTGCTTCAAAGCTGTCGGCGGTTATCCTTTTCGGGCTGATGTCATGCCAGATATTCATAATAACTCCTCCTTATTTTCAATAAAACCGTGTTTTAACATTCTCTTGGCGCAGCCGGTTTCGATGTCTCTGACGTCCTCGGTGACGCTTACCGTCGGGATTCCGTCAGTGCAGTAGACCCTTGTCAGTTTGCCGCCGTGCTTGATGAAGTACCAGCGGTAACACCTGGTTTCATAAAGCGCGTCATAGGAATCGAAGCAGGGGAATCTTTCACTGTAACAGTAAACCTCCCGGCCGTAGATATCCTTGCAGACGGCGTCGTATTCCTTTGATTTATATTGCAGCAGCTTTGTCGAAGGATATATTCTTCCCGCGGCGATAAAACAGCACGCCGGCTGAACGGTGGTCAGGCCGTGCGGCTTGCGGGTTTTGCCGTCTTCCAGAACCCATTCGATTCTGAGCGTCGATTCAGATCTGAGAGGAAAGTTGGTTCTGCCCCCGCTCTCTCCTGTCAGCCTTGGAACAGCTCCCGAACGCTCCATAAAAATACCCCCTTCGTCGCTTTTTACAATAATATCACAATGCAGCGGAAATTTCAAGAGGCGAGATGCGACCTGATCGGCCGCATCAGGAAAACAGAGGCCAGACGGTCAGATATCGGATTTAAAGTAGGAGGATAAAGGGCGAGGTTTGGACACTTATGCCCTAAAAGCCCCGAGCCGCCCCTGTTCGGGACGGCTCGTCTAAGCACGGATAATTATTTAGGGACACGGATGAAACAGTTAATGGCTTATTTTTCTGACCGGGCGGAGAATCTGATATCCCAGAACCTCGGGATAGTGGCGCTCATAGTCCTGACAGACATTTTCATTCCACTCAAAGCCGAGCGTTGACGGGTCGAAGCTTTTCGCCGCTTCCCAGACTGCCTTCATTGCTGCGCCGTTTTCGCTGAGGTAATCAAACGGCGGGTGGCAGAAAGCGATGTAATAGCTCCCCGGGAACTCGCCTCTGAGCTCGAACCCTTCGGGGATCTCGCAACTGAAATCGACCGGCACACCGGAACCGAAGAAATAAGACGGTTCTTTGCCTTTATGCGTCCAGCCCGAGGTGAAGCGGGTGACGATTTTGTCGAGATCGGAGTCGCAAAAGCTCGAAATGATCCCGCAGGTCAGACCGCAGTCGTGTCCCGGCCAGAGCCTTCCGTTTTTTGTTTCGGACTCCTTATAGACTCCGAGATACTTGTGCTCAGGGATAAATTCCACCCTGGTGTAAATTTTTGAAATGTTCATAAAATTTCCTCCTTCAATATTTTTGAAAGGTCTGAGGAGCATTTTTCTGCAAAGCAGCGGAAGAGGACCGGGGCTTTTTCTGTATTCCGACGGCGCACAGCCGAAGGTGTTTTTAAATGCCCGGGTGAAGGCCGACTGCTCCGAAAAGCCGTATTTCAGCGCGATTTTAATAATCGGGATACCGGTCTCCCGAAGTTCTGCGGCAGCCATCGCGAGCCGCCTTTGAAGAATGTATTCGCGTATCGTAATGCCCGAGAGCCGGTGAAACTGCTCCGAGCAGTAATACGGCGAATAACCGACATGGCGCGAAACGTCCGCAAGCGACAGGTTTTCGCAGGCGTGCTCCTCGATGTAATCGATCAGCTTCTGCGCCGAATAAAGCCATTCGTTCATTCGCTCCCCCCTTTCTGAGGCTATTATATCACAAGGCCGGCCGGCTGTCTTGACATTGGTTGGGGAATCGGGGAGGAGGGCGTTCCCCATACTTAAATACCCGCAACGCATTCCCACGCTTACACTACATCAAAATAATACAGATCGGCTCTTGCTCCTAAAAATGGGCTAGAACCGATTTACTGTTGTAATATGTGTCAAAAATCGGGAAAAATCTGCGCTGTGAGGCGTTCTAAGGGGGCAAGGATGGTAACTATATTGCTTCCCCAAAATTGATTTTATATAGGAAAAAGTGACGAAATCGGTCATAAATAACTCCGACAATGTGCGGAATTTTACAACACGAAAACTCTGGCAAGGACATGAAGTCCCTGCCGGATTTAAAATCAATAATTTGTAGTGCAGAAATAATCTTATGTTTCTCTTTACAAAGTTTCAAACTCTAATCTGATTTTCTGTTCTGCATTCCTACGCAAGAGGTTTTGGCCGAGGAGGCGGTTTAGGGAGCCTTGCTCACCGAATCCTGTTTGACGGCCGCCTGCAAACAGGCGGTCGTCAAGATCAGTACGGAAACCACAGTCAGAGTCAGTACAATTCTAAGTATCTTCTGCACTGATTACACTCCTTCGGTTGGGGTTTCGTTTGTTTGGTTT
>CANQJB010000073.1 GCA_947624155.1 uncultured Clostridia bacterium | reverse complement strand
TGATTGAAAAGATCGTGGTGCATGAAGCGATTAAGCACCCGAACGGTCTTCGGGAGCAGGAAGTTGAGATTTACTACCGTTTCGTCGGCAAAATCGACTGACGGACGGAAAAATACACGTTTATATCCTTAACTGAGTGAAACGGGTCTGAGCTATCCCGACATAGTGATTTTGCCGAAACTCGCCGAGGTTCTTGGAGTCAGCGAGGGTGAGATTTTAAGGGGCGAGAGATTCGGCGCAAGCGCCGAACCGGAAGAGGTCGCCGACGCTATGGACTATGCGCGGGACGAGATAACGAGAAACAAAAAGACCGTCATCAGAATAGTCATGATAGCCGTCGGATTTTTGGCGGCGCTCGCAATAATTATCTGCGCTCTCTGCGACATCGGTTTGGGCGGAGGCGGGTGGTCGGTTTATACGACGTTGAGTATTCCGCTCGGCGCGACGGTAATTCTCGGGGTGCTCAGAGAGCTAGAAAAGGGCGACCCTGTCAGGGGCGCGCTTATTACGCTTTCGATTCTGATAATTCCCTACCTTGTCGCTATGCAGCTTGTTTCACACGCGCCGGTCGCGAAAATCGGCGTGCCGTGTGCGGTTTTATCGCTTGCCTATCTGTGGGTGTGCTTCTTCATCTCAAAAAAGTTTTCAAAATCAAGGGGCATAATGCTCGGACTGATCTTTGCGCTTGCGATTCCGCTTGATCTGCTGGTAAATCTAACGGTTTATCTTTTAGCCTCGGAACCCGACCATGAATTTTGGTGTGACGCCGTTTCCTGCATTGCTTTGGCGGCGGTGTCGGCGAGCTGGTTTTTGTCGTCAAAAAAGGAATATAAGCGTCGCAGGCGGGAAGAATAGTTAAAAAGCTTTTGAAAGGAGCGGTTTTATGAATCTTTCCGACAGGCAATACGGTGAAATGGCAAAGGCGGCCTCGGCGCCCTCAAAGTCGTGGTTCGACATTCCGAAGGCGTTTTTGATCGGAGGGCTGATCTGCGCCGCAGGTCAGGGGCTGCTGGAGCTGTTTAAGGCGGTCGGCCTTGAGAGAGACGCCGCGGGCAGCTTCACCTCGGTCACGCTGGTGCTGTTCTCGGCGCTTCTGACCGCAGTCGGGCTCTACCCGAAGGTCGCGAAGCAGGGCGGCGCGGGAACGCTTGTGCCGATAACCGGCTTTGCAAACGCGGTCGTCTCACCGGCGATAGAGTTCAGAACCGAGGGCTGGGTCCTCGGCGTCGGCGCAAAGGTGTTTTCGATCGCCGGGCCTGTGATCCTCTACGGCACCGCGGCGTCGGTGGTCTATGGGCTGATCTATTGGGCGGTTAAAACGATTGCAGGATAAGTATATTTGTACGTTAAGTTAGAAAATTTTCGGTTTAGCCATGGGGAAAATTGAAAATTTCAATAGGGAATTATTTAAATCTCACTTCTCCGCTTTGCTGCATTCACTCTACCCCTTAATCACAAACCCCTCAGAGCCGTCGAGGGGAAGCGCGGCGAGCTTCTCGCTGAAATTTGTCCCTACTTCATAGGTTGAAAGATAGACATATTCCCCGTCGCAGCCGACCGAGTCGACAAAGGTATCGTCACTGTATTCGACCGGGGCATTCGGCTTCCCCTCAAACATCAAATCACCATTTAGGTCTCTGACGCAGAGCGAAATCCCGCCGTCGGTATTATAGGTTATCGCCGCCCCGCCGCTCAGAACCGGCGCCTCATAGAACGAGAGCGCGTTGTCGACGGAATAGCTGAATATTTCCTCAAAGCCGCCGTCTGTAAGCTTCGCAACGCCCGCAGAACACTCCGAGCCGGAAACATATTTATTGAACGACACCCAGATCTCGCCGTCTTCGGAATAGATACCGAACGGCTGAAACCCGCTGTCGGTGCAGATGATTTCGCTCATGCCGGAGGTCAGATTGATCTCAACGATGTCGAAATCATAATCGGTCTGCCACTCCGAGCCGTCATAGCTGAGGTTTGAGCGATCGAAGGCGATATATGCCCTCGGGCCGGAAAACGCGACGGAAGAGATCCCCCTCGCGGCGGTGACCGGCGCGGTCGTATCCTCGAAGAGGCATTCATATTCTCCGTTTTTGAGGCTAATCCTGCCGAAGCTCCAATTTTCGCCGAGCTCGGCATTTTCGACACTCTTGCTGCTTCCCCAGAGATACATATATCCGCGGTGGAAGACGGCGGATTCAAACCGCTCTGCCGAGGGAGTTGAAACGACCTTCCGGCGGTTTCTGAGGTCGGGGTCGCAGGAGTATATCCCGCCGCTGTCATACCACCACAACTTTCCGTTATAATAGCTCAGCGCCTCCGCCCCTGCCGGAAAATAGGCGGAGCAGCTCTCGTCCTGGTGGAGACATTCCGGCCTCGCGCAGACGATTCCGGAATAGCCCGTTTCGGAGTCGTAATAGCAGATGTAGGTTTTTATATACATATCACTGCGCGGCGAAGATGAGAGATAGTAATATCCGCCATCGGCCCTGATTGCTCCGCTCATGTCGGCGTCATAGCCGGCGAGCTTATTTTCGGAGGAAAAATCCGGCGCGCCGCAGGACGAAAGCATCAGCGCGGCGAGCAAGGCGCAAAAAATTCTCTTCATTTTATCACTCTCCTTTCCTTATAATGTACTGATTTTTTGGAAAAAGGGTGCAAAATCCGAAAATTCGTCTGAAAGTTTGTGAGATGTTACAAGTTGATAAGTGCAATTTTGTGAGATTTGACAGCGGCTGAGGGCAAGCTGCTGTCTGAGGGACTTTATCTGTTCAGCCCGCCCCTTCCCCATAATAGGGGGAGGGGCTTTGCTATGTCTTAATACTAAGTAAAACCCGAAAAACCCGCCTCAGCCCCGTTTTGTCATGAATATTTCACCCAAACGTCACAGCCGGCTATTGAAATCCGCACGGGTATATGATATAATGTCTAAAGAAAGAATCAAATTTTTAGCTACTTTGACTAATAGGTGATGAAATGCTTAAACTCCAGAATATTATCAAGGACTACGAAACCGGCGGCGACAAGGTCAGAGCCTTAAACGGGATCTCGATCGAGTTTCGAAAGAGCGAATTTGTCGCGATACTCGGCCAGTCCGGCTGCGGAAAGACCACCCTTCTGAACATCATCGGCGGCCTCGACCAATATACCTCGGGTGACCTTTCGGTCAACGGAAAATCGACCAAAAAATTCCGCGACTCCGATTGGGACTCCTATCGCAACCACTCGATCGGCTTCGTATTTCAGAGCTATAACCTGATCCCCCACCAGACCGTTCTCTCGAATGTCGAGCTTGCGCTGACCCTCTCGGGCGTCGGCAAGGCCGAGAGAAAGCGCAGGGCGATCGAAGCCCTCGAGCGCGTAGGTCTCGGGGATCAGCTAAAAAAGAAGCCTAACCAGATGTCCGGCGGCCAGATGCAGCGCGTCGCAATCGCGCGGGCTTTGGTCAACGACCCCGAAATACTTCTCGCAGACGAGCCGACCGGCGCCCTCGACTCTCAGACAAGTATCCAGATAATGGAGATTTTAAAGGAGATCTCGAAGGATAAGCTGATAATAATGGTCACGCACAACCCCGAACTCGCCGAAAAATACGCTTCGCGCACTGTCAGGCTTCTCGACGGCGAGATTATCAGCGACAGCGACCCATTCGACGGCGAAACCGCCGAGCACCAGACCGAAGTCCGGAATCTCAAAAAGAGCAAGAAGACCTCGATGTCCTTCTTCACCGCCCTCTCGCTCTCGCTCAACAACCTGATGACAAAAAAGGCGAGAACGATTCTGACCAGCTTCGCAGGCTCGATCGGAATTATCGGAATCGCGCTGATCCTCTCTGTTTCGACAGGCGTTCAGACATATATCGACAGGGTTCAGGAGGACACCCTTTCCTCCTACCCGATAACGATAAACGCCCAGGAGGTCGATATGACCTCGCTGATGACCTCGCTCCGCGACACCGCGAACGGCGAGATCAAGGAGGGACACGACCTCGACGCGGTATATGAGTCGAAGATAATGTATGAGATGATGAACTCGGTCAACTCGATGGAGACTCAGAAAAATAACCTTGTCAAGTTCAAGGAATATATCGACAGCACCGACGACATCAAGCAGTATTCCTCCGCGATCAGCTACGGCTACGGAAACAGCTTCAACGCCTACACCGTCGACCCGGACGGAAATATCATGAAGTCGGACATTCTCGAACTGATGAGCAGTATGTACAGCGCGATGGGCTTTGAGACGACCAGCTCGACCCTTTCAAACTTTATGCAGATAAACGCCTGGCAGGAGATGCTCGCGGGAATGGACGGCGAGCCGGTCAACGAGCTGATGAAGGAACAGTGCGACGTTGTCGCGGGGCGCTGGCCGGAGAATTATGACGAAGTCGTCGTCGTTGTCAGCGAGCGCAACGAGCTCAGCGACATGATGCTCTATGCGCTGGGTTTAAAGACCATCGACGATATCCGCGACGCGATGACCGCCGCCGCAAACCAGGAGCAGATCGACACCTCGGAATTCGGAAGCTGGACCTATGACGAAATAATGAATCTCGATTTCAGGATAATCCTCGACTGCGACAAATATCAGAAGTCGGGCGACGCCTATATCGACGTCAGCGAGACCGAGACCGGCCTCAAATATCTCTTCGACTCCGACAAGGCGATCAAGCTCAAGGTCGTCGGAATTGTCAAGCCGAGCCCTGACGCCGTCGCGAACTTTATGACCGGCGCGGTATGCTATACCTCAGCCCTGACCGACGAGATAATCAACAGGACTAACGAGAGCGAGATCGTCACCGCGCAGATCGACGACCCCGAGACCGACGTCATCAGCGGGCTTAAATTCAAGGTCGAGGGCGAGGAGCCGACCGAGGAGGAGATTCATTCCTCTGTCGACGAATGGGTCGCCAACCTTTCAAATACCGATAAATCTTCGCTCTATATTGAGCTCGCCTCGATTCCGACCGACGAATATCTCGCCTCGGCGATCTCGCAGTACCGCGCGACGATGGACGACGCCGCTGTCGACGATATGCTGATGCAGGCCTTCGTCTCACAGACTCAGATGGACGAGGCGACTGTCCTTGACTATATCCACAACATGGACGCCGAGACAAAGGAGGACTACCTCAACCAGGTCCTCGCGGCGGTGATTACTCAGCAGTATGCCGAAGGGATTCAGGCTCAGCTAGAAACCCTTTCCGCCGACGCTATTGCGGCGATGTTCGACGCCGCAGAGATCACTCCCGATCAGTATTCCTATATCTTCGAGAACAAGCTGCCTTCGACGCGCTCCGATTCGACTTATGAAGAAAATCTCAGGCTTTTGGGGCAGGTCGATCTTGATTCGCCGCGCTCGATCTATATCTACGCCTCGACCTTTGAAAACAAAGACCTTATCGCCGACGCGATCTCGGCATATAACGACGCCGGAGAGGAAGAGGATCAGATCGTTTATACCGACTATGTCGCCCTGCTGATGTCCTCGATAACGACTATCATCAGCGCTATTTCCTATGTTCTGATTGCCTTTGTCGCGATTTCGCTGGTCGTCAGCTCGATAATGATCGGAATAATCACCTATATCTCTGTCCTAGAAAGAACGAAAGAGATAGGAATACTCCGCTCGGTCGGGGCCTCAAAGAGAGATATTTCGAGAGTATTCAACGCCGAAACGCTTATCGTCGGATTTGTCGCAGGAGCACTCGGAATCGGAATATCGCTGCTTCTGATTCTGCCAATAAACATTGTTCTCCACTCTCTCACCGAGATCGACTCGCTGTCGGCGATCCTGCCCGTCTCGGGAGCGACTGCTCTTGTTTTGATAAGCATGGCGCTGACCCTTATCGCGGGGCTTATTCCCTCGAGAATCGCCGCGAAGAAAGACCCTGTCGTCGCGCTGAGAACGGAATAATAAACACACAAAAGCATAAAAACCGGCGGCATGAGCGTCATGCCGCCGGTTTGTTTTTGTTTTAATATCTCAGCACGAAATATATCACATAAGCCCAGCTCAGCAGGCCGTGAATTATCGCCCAAAAGACGGAGTGCCATGTCGAATAGCTTATTACCATCGCAAGCGCGCTGCCGAAGGTGATCCCGGACTTGACTGTTTTCTTGATGACCGTGCGGTTATCAACGTTGACTTCTGACATAAAAGATACCACCTTTCAGATTATTCCCACTTTTCCCATATTTCGGGGCAGCAACCGACCGTCGCCTGTCTGCCGTTTCTGACTACGGGGCTTTTTATCAGCCTCGGGTCGTCGAGAAGCTTTTCGATCTTCTGCTCGCGGCTCGAGAGATAGCGCATCGCCGCAGCGTCGGGCGACTTAGATTTTTCGTCGATAAGATTTTCCAGCCCGACGGCAGATATAACGCTTTCGAGCTCGCGCGGGCTCATTCCCTTTCGGTCGAGGTCGATGAGCTGAAATTTGATTCCGCGCTCTTTGAACCACCTCTCCGCCTTTTTCGAGTCGAAGCACTTGTTTCGCGAATAGATCTGAATATTCATGTCTCCTCCGAAATTTCCAAAAGAACGGTAAACGGGCCGTCGGCGGTCATGTCGATTTTCATATCGGCGCCGAAAACTCCCTTTTCGGGCGGAAATCCGAGCTTTTCAAGCTCATCGCAGAACCGCTCATAGAGCCGGTTCGCGGGCTCGGGAGCCGCAGCCTCAAAGAAGCTCGGCCGGTTGCCGTGGCTGCAATCCGCGAAGAGGGTGAACTGCGAAACCGCGAGTATCCCGCCGCCGACATCGGAGAGTGAAAGGTTTGTCTTCCCGTTTTCGTCGGCAAAGATTCTGAGCTTCGCGATCTTCGCGGCGAGCTTTTCGCAGCACCGAGGGGTGTCGTCCTTTCCGACTCCCAAAAGTATCAGAAATCCGCGCCCGATCTCGCCGACCGTCTCCCCGTCGACCTTCACGGCGGCTCTCAGAACTCTCTGAACAACAGCTTTCAATTAAATTCCCCCTTTTTTACAGTATAGCGCATTTTAGGGGAAATGGCAAGGGGGAGTTATACGCCCAAGTGTTCCGGCTACTCTTTTCGCACCAATTCGATCAGACTCTGCGCCAAAAGGAGCGCCGAAATTATAATGCCGAAAAGGTTGAAAAATTCCGCGCCGTAAACTATCGGCAGCACCGACGCAATAAACGCCGAAGCGGAGATCACACGCCGCGCCGAAAGGAGCTTCTTATCCGGCTTGGCGAGCGACAGCACGCCCAAAAAGAGCAGAACCGCCGTCAGAATTCCTGTGAGAAGCGGAAAGAAATTAGCGTAGCCGAATGGCGTCAGACTGAAATAAGAGCAGGTCTTTATTATTGCGCTGTCGGGGTAGTCGGCGAATTTGCACACCGCGCCGAGCGGCAGAATCTCGACAATCAGTGCCGCCGCGGGAAGCAGGCAGGCAAAAGCCGCGCTTTTGATCTTTGTCATAAAATCACTCCAAAAATATAATATACAATTCCGATTTTTTCGGTGTGGATATTCGGGCTGTATGCGCGCTTCTCCGTCAAATTACGCGCTATCGGCTTGTTTTTCTGATCTGCCGGTAAAGCGAAAAGCTGACGACCGACTGCAAAAGCAGCAGCGCCGATATTGCAATTCCGGGCGTTGTAATGACCTCCGTGGCAAGAGGTATCAGCGATATAAAAAACGCCGCAAACGCGAGCGCGCTCTCTGCGATCACGCCTTTTTCGGCGCCCGACAGAAGATACATCGCGCCTATGAGCAGCAGAAGAACGCTCAGAAGCGCGGTCAAAAACGGGAAGAAATTCACATTACCGAGATAAACGGGGTAAAAATAGCAGACGGTTACACGAGATGCCCCGCCCGCAGCGTCGGCGGTTTCGATAATCGCGCCGTCGGGGTCGCATTCAAAGAGTATCGCCATAACCGGCAGAAAGCAGGTCAGAAAAGCCTTTAAAATCACTTCGGTGAGCTTAATGTCCTTTTTCACAAAACCACTCCTAAAATTTCTGCCCCTTTGAAAATCTCAGGGGCAGGATTTGATTATTTTACATTGCAGGGGCGTCCGCGGCGGCTTGCTGCTCTGCCGCCTGTTCCTCGGCTTCGAGAGCATAGGCCGTTTCGAGCTTTTTCAGAAGCTTCAGCATATCCTCGCTCTGGCGGGGAGTTTTCTTGTATTTTCCGAGGGCGGTGACGAGCTTGCGTGTATGCTCCTTTTTGCCGAGCCTGAGATAAACGAGCCCGAGATAAAGCCCCGCCCAGACTCTGACCTCGGTCGGCTTGCAGTTCAAAAGACCTCTGAATCCGTCCCGCGCGCCCTCATAGTCGCCATCGGCATATTTCAGAAGCGCGGCAGTCAGTCTCTGCTCGGGTCGGTCGGAATATTTCGAGCAGAACGGTTCGCCGAGTTCGATCGTTGACCTCGCGCTTTCGGTGTCGCCGGTCAAAAGGAAGAGGTATGTATAGAGGTTGTAATACTCCGCGGCCATCTTCGCGTCGAAGCGGTTGAGGTCGATGTCTCTCAGAACCGAGAAAGCGTCGTCATATCTTCTGCCGTCGCAATAAGCCTTCGCGATGCAGAGGTCGTTTTTTGCGCCGAGGGTTCCTCCCGAGAGCTTGCGGCGCTTTCTTTCGAGAAGCTCATAGTATTCTTTGGAATAGCCTGTCCTGCGGAGGACTTTGGCGGCTTTTCTGCGCTGAGCGCGGTAGATATTAAGCACGGTGACATAAACGATATGGGCAAAAAGCGCCATAAAGCCGATAACTGCGGCAAGGGTGCAGATAAAGCTGAAATTCTCGGTGAGCCATTCGGGAATCTCTTGGCCGAAAATGCTGCCGCTAAGCGAGAGCTTGAAATTTAAAAAGGGCAGCCAGCGATATACGCCGGAGGCGGAATAGAACCCGATCAGCCAAGCTGTTATCAGAATCGCCGCGGCGAAAAATACTATACAAAAAAGCCAGATGCGCAGCGCTTTGGCTTCAAGTCTGCTTTTAATCATTTTAACACCCCTCACAGATATTCTTACAAATATGATAGCATATTTTTTTGAAAATTACAATAGGGAATTATGGCGGATTGAAGTTTTTTAATATATCGGGGCGGCGCAGGCAAAAAAGCGCAAAAAATCACCGCAAGCGAACCGGGCTTGCGGTGATTGGTGAGCCATTGGAGATTCGAACTCCAGACCCTTTGATTAAAAGTCAAATGCTCTGCCAACTGAGCTAATGGCTCCTGCGTTTAAACAGCCTCAATATTATAACAGAACAAACCGGATTTGTCAAGCAATATTGCAGATTTTCTTTTATTTTCGGTGTACGTTTGTCAATGATATGTTACAC
>CANQJB010000072.1 GCA_947624155.1 uncultured Clostridia bacterium | reverse complement strand
TCGTGCGAGAGAATAAGCCTGAGATCGTTTTGTGAGAGGCTTTTCCAGCCCTCGGGCAGCATTATTACCGGGCGGATTACGCCGTAGGTAAGCGGGCCGCCTGCTGAGCCGCTGCATTTTATTGTTACACTTCTTTTGAGTCCGAAGCTTCTGACGGTTTCGGGAGCGTCGCCGTCCCCGACCGTTTCGGCTCCTTTGAATTTTCTGAGCGTTCTGAGATAGCTCGCGCCGAATACTGCCGCCAGTGCTGCCGCTCCGACAAGCCACACCGCTTTGACAAGCTTTTCGGCGGAAATTCCGCCCTTCGGCGTGCCGGTCTCAGGCAGCGGGGCGTTTTGGATAACCGCGGGCGCAGAATCGGCTGGCTGAGGGACCGCATAGACCCCCGACGGCGCAGTATCTGCGATCGGCGGAATCTCATAGAACGCCGACGGACTTTCTTCCTGCGGCATGACAAGCTCGCCGGAATAGGACAGCTCCTGAGCAGGAAGTATCGGAAGCGGGAGAGAGACCGGTAACAGAAGCCGCAGAAATGTCAGCTCCCACATCACGACAAAGCAAATTTTCGGGAGCGACGACTGGGTCAGCGCCCTGATAACGACGATCAGAAGAACCGTCAGACCTGCTGTCAGAGAAATCTCGAAAATTCCCACGCTCAGTCCTCCTTGAGTTCATTGACAAGCGCCTTGAGCTTCGAGATCTCCTCGCCCGAGAGCTTTTTGGCGCCGAGAAGGGCCGCAAACAGCCGGTCGGCCGAGCCGTCGAAGATGTTTTCGAGAAGCTCGCCAGTTTCCGCCTTCTGCACCTCCTCCTTCTCGATAAGCGGGTGGCAGACAAACCCGGGTTCGATTCTCTCGATCCCGCCCTTGTCGATGCACTTTTTGATGACGGTATATGTGGTGTTGGCCTTCCAGCCGACAGATTCCCCGAGAAGCTTCGCGACGGTCTTCGCCGGGGTGTCGCCGTTATTCCAAAGCACATTCATTACCTTCAGCTCTGATGCAAAAAACTTGATGCTCATAAAAACACACTCCTGTTTCTTTTTACTATTGCAATAGTACAGTTGCATTCTATCACAGTAGAATAGATTTGTCAATAGCAATTTCAAAAAATTTTTACGCGAAATTTTTAACGGCATAATGCACAACTTGAATTGTTGCATTTTATTTAATCCTACAAAGATTCTTACCGGCTCTTGACTCTTCCCTTGGGTAAGAGGGTAGAATCTTAATCGAAGAGAGCGGTTTCGGCTCTTAAAGAAGTGTTGAAATATAACTCATTCAGAAATCGGAGGAATAAAAGTGAAGATCAAAGAGGTGTGCGCAAAAACGGGGCTGACCGAAAAGGCGGTCAGATATTACGTCGAAAACGGACTCTGTTCGCCGCAGGAATATGAATCACGCGAGAGAAAATATCTCAATTTCACCGACCAAAATATCTGCGAGCTAAAGGACATCGCCGTAATGCGGCGGCTGGGCTTTTCGATCGAGGATATCCGCTTGATGAAGACCGACGGCGGGAGCATCGACGGTGTGATGAAAAGATATATAATGTCGCTCTCGGAGGAGCTTGAGATCAAAAAGAGGATATTTTCCTCGCTCGCTTCCGAGGACTATTCCAGAATGAGCAATTTGGGCGAGCTGATTCCGAAGCTCTTGGAGGCTCTGAAGCCAGACCCCGCCGCGCCCGACTTTTCAAAGTTCGAGAAGGAGCCGTTCGACGACGGACACGACCTCGATTTTTCGGAGGCTTCGGGCAGAAAGAGGCTCGCGAGCCTCGGCGAAATATTCATCAACTGCTCAACTGTTATCGGCACCCTTATGGCGGTGATAACCCTGCCCGGGGCGGTGATGCTCGCGGTCGCGGCGCTTGTTCTGAGAAGGGTCAGGGCGGACTATATCACGATGTATGAAGTTCTCTCGGGAATTGGATTTATCGCAAACGGTATCGCGTTTATCCGCTCGGTTTCGGCGATCGGCGGGCTCGCCCGGCTGAGCGAGATCTTTGCCGGAAGCTCGCCCGATTTCGCGGTGGTTCAGTGCAGATTTTCGCTGCTCGCTGCGGCCGCGGGGCTGATATCGCTGCTGATTCTCCTATTCGGCAAAGAGATCAGAGAGCAGTTCTGATAAGAAGAAAATTTTATACGGTTACGGAGATTGACATGAGAATAACTGATTATGTAGACCTTTTTTATCCCGACAGGGAATCAAGGGCGCGCGCCGCTGCGCGAAGAAAAGAGATCGCCGCGAGCAACACGGCGTTTTTAAAGGATCTTCAGCTCGAAGGAATCGGCAGAATGGTTTCTTTCGGAAATCCCGAGCTTTTTGCAAATCTCGCGGGCGAGCTCTCAGACGACATTAAAACCGTCGAATACCGGCTCGACTGCCTCGAAGATTTTCTGAACATTCCGGAGCTCTCGGAAAAGCTTATCAAGACAATTGACAGCTTATCCGCCGGAAGCATCGAGCCGGAAAGCGGGCGGGTCAGCTCGTTTTTGGAGCTGAACGAGAAGATGGACGCGCTTTCCGTCTTTTTGGGAACCGTCGGCGAGATCAACCGGCTCTATTCGCGTATCGGCCAGGGAATCAAATCCGAGGCAATAAAAGGGCTGTTCGGGTTCTTTGAAAAGCTGCCGCAGGACGGGAACTTTTTAATGATCGCCGAAAACCTCGCGGAGCTTCGCAGAACGATGAATGAGTCGGTTAAAAGCGTCAGAATCGGGATCAACTTCGATTCCAATATGATACCCGACTCGGCGGGGCTGATCGAGGTCTCGAAGGAAAAAATCTACCCCAAGGGGAATATAATCGAACGAATGGTCTTCGGCGCAGACGCGGCAAAGGACCGCTTTTCGGGCGAGGAGCACCTCAATTCCGTCACCCGCCACACCCCGACCGACATCGACACCGCCCTCTTTAAGGAGCTTTCGGAATATACAAGGGAGTATGTCAAAAGGATCTCGGACGCGCTGAAGGGCTACCGACAGAGCCTGTTCCCCGATCTGAACGTGCTTCTCCACCAGCTCGACTACTATTCCGGCGCGGCGGATTTCATCAAGAGCGTCAGGGCGAGAGGCGTGCCGATGTGCCGCCCGAAGCTTCTCGAAAAGGAGAAGCGGGTGATGAAACTGCGCGGCGTTTATGACCTGAACTTCTACCGCCAGCTTGTCTCGGAGGACGCTCTGGCGAACCTGACCGGCAAAATCGTTTTAAACGACATTGATTTTGACTCCGACGCGAGGTTTTATATGGTCACCGGCGCAAACAACGGCGGAAAAACGACCTTCGCCCGCGCGGTAGGCGTCTGCCAGGCGCTCGCGCAGGCCGGAATGTATGTGCCTGCCGAGAGCGCGGAAATTTCGCTTTGCGACAACATTTTCACGCATTTCCCGAGAGACGAGAAGATCGGTATCGACACCAGCCGGTTCACAACGGAGATCAAGGAGCTTAAAGAAATCGCGCGGAATATGACGAAATACAGCACCGTAATACTCAACGAATCTCTCCAGAGCACCACGCCGGAGGAATGCCTCAAAATCGCCGAGATACACCTCGAGCTGTTTGCCGCGGCAGGAGTCAGAGGAGTTTTCGTCACCCACCTGACCGGTCTTTATGACAAGCTTTCGGAGCTGAACGGCAGGGACTTCCCCTCGAAGCTCGGGAGCCTTGTCTCGGCGGCTGAGGAGGGCAGCGAAAGGCGGCTTTATAAAATGGAGCGCCGAGCTCCCTCCGGCGAAAGCCTCGCATTTTCGATATATCGGAAGTTCGGCGCGACGCTCGCCGATCTGAGAGCGGTGTGAGCTATGGACAGTCGGGATAAAGTCAGTGTTTGGCGGGGAAACGAAAAATGAGCGGTCCCTTATCGGAGGATCGCTCGTTTTTTTGGAGTTATGTTTCATCCCAGCACGCCGCAGCACGCGCGCAGAAGCGCATACGTCAGGTCGCACTGCTTCGCTGTTTTTTTGCGTAAGGTCGGCTCCTTGCCCATGACCTGGCGGAAGGCGCGGTAGGTTTTGTCTGGGACGAGGGTGTGAAAATCGTCTTTTTTAAGAAATTCGGCTAAGACTTCGTAGGTGCCGGTGGACTGGCGGACAAAATCGGGGACGCCGGAGACGGAGCCGAGCCAGAAGGCGAACCGGAAGGGATAGGGGTCGTTGAGCATGGCGGTCACCTGCCCGGCCGTGACGGGGGAAAGTGCTTGCCAGTTGAAGTTGAAGGGGCCGACTACGCCGCCGCCGAATTCCGCGGGCTTTCGGAAAAGAATGGTCTCGTTGACATGGAGCATGATGTCGTAGCCGTGTTTGGCGGCGGCTCTGGCGGTGGACAGGGTCTCCGGGGTGCGCCAGCTTTGGGTCGCGTTCAGCATGGCGATATGGTTCGCGCCGGGAAATAGGACGTTCGGGCGGTAGACGCGCTCGTTTTTGCCGCGGACGGTGAAGTCGTCGACGGAGTTGTAATTCAAAACACCGGCGAGGTGTTTGTAGGACAGGTCGATCTGCTCCCGCATTAGGGGGTCGTCCTCGGGATACTGCACCCACGACAAAATCTGCGCCGTGACGGACCGGTTCCCTCCGCGACCGCCCGAGTCCAGCGCATCGCCGCCATGGAACCAGTTTTTGTGCGATGAGGCGATCTCCGGGGTGGTGAGGGCATGGACAGCCTTTTGCACCGCCGGATGGTCCCGCTCCACGCCTGCGTTCAGCAGACCTCCGAGCAGTCCGTCCATGCCGTCGTTGCCGTGGAGTTCATGGCCGAACCAGCCGTCCTCCCGCTGCGCGGCAAGAATTTTCTGTACGTTCGGCTGGGCGAGGATCATCTCCTGAAGGCCCCGCATTTTGGGGCTGTCAACGGGGGTTTTGCAAATGTCCCGTTCGACGAGATAGCGGATGCTTGGGCAGGCGTTGTCGAGAAGAAATTGGATGGGTGCGTCGAAGATGTGGTTTGACATAAAAGTCTCCTTTCGGATGACAGGTGAGGTTGTAGGGCGAACATTTGTTTTATCGAATTTCTATATTATAACATAGATGTCCGCGAATGTCTACCCCAAAGGCGAAAAAAGCACGGTGAATTTTTGGACTACTCTGAGGAGGCTGACAATGAAGCTAAGAAAACTAAAAAGGTGGGAAAAGGTCAGCGAGTTTTTGGACTACGGCGGCGACGAGCTGTTTTCGCAGTTAAATAAGCGCGGAATCGGGCGCAGCGAGGCGAGGGACAGGCTGATCGAGCTTCTCAAAAATTACAGCGACTCCTGCGGCAGGATCAGGGGCAGGAGCGCGGCGTATCGGTTTATGCTCAAAAGGGCTTCGCGGAACGGCTGGATCGGCTCGGGCTCGGGCAACCTCAGAAGCCACCGGCTGACCGAAGAGGAGCGGGAATTTATCGCCGACTCGCTTGACGGCTATATTTCGTCGGGCGGGAGCAGGGCGCGAAGGTTCAAAAAGCTGCTGATGATCGCCGCCGGGGTAATCGTCGCGGCGCTCGCGGTCTGGGCGGCGGTCAGCTATCTGACGTCTGAGGAATTTGAGAAAATGATGTATCATGCGCTGTCGGCTGCCGAGAGAGAGGGAAGATAAACAGGTTTAAATAAGAGTAGATTGAAAGGGGTTGGGGGGAACTTTTGCAGAGAGCGACCGGAAACTTTTTTCTACGTCTTTTCTTCTTCACCCTCATATTGACAAACCCTCCGAAATGAGATAAAATTAAAGTATCATTTACTTGGAGGTATCGCTATGAAAACAGAAAAAAGCTACCGAATCAACCCCGGCGAAAAAGTTGAGTTCAACAACCGCGTCGACTACTGCGTCGGCACAGGCAGAATGGGCCTCGCGCTTCAGCGCGAATATTTCGAACAGCTAAAGCTTGTTCAGAAATATATCGGCTTCAAGCATATCCGCGGCCACGGCCTTTTCCACGACGATATGGCGATCTATCGCGAGAGCTTCAACTGGCGCACCGGTGAAACGACCCACATCGAGCACTGCTTCACCTATCTCGACCTCGTAATGGATTCCTACCGCGAGGTCGGCCTGAAGCCGTTTTTGGAGCTCGGCTTTATGCCCGGGCGGCTCGCATCGAGCCAGAACAGAGTCTTTGTCTGGGGCGGACACACCTGCCCTCCGAAGGACTATAAGCTCTGGAACGATCTTGTCAAGGACACCCTGCGCCACCTCATCGAAAGATACGGCGCTGACGAAGCCGTCACCTATCCGATCGAGGTCTGGAACGAGCCGAATCTCCCCGGATTCTGGGAAAAGGCGGATATGGAGGCATATTTCAAGCTCTTTGACGAGACCTTTGCCGCCGTTAAGGAGGTCGACCCGAGATTCAAGGTCGGCGGCCCCGCTGTCTGCGGAGGCTCTGACGAGCTCTGGATCTCGAAGTTTATGGATCACTGCGAAGAAAAGAACCTCGCCATCGACTTCGTCACCCGCCACCACTACACCACCGAGCAGCCCGACCGCCAGGGACACTATGTCTATCAGGAGCTGAT
Organism: uncultured Clostridia bacterium; assembly: GCA_947624155.1. GTDB lineage: Bacteria > Bacillota > Clostridia > Oscillospirales > Ruminococcaceae > Faeciplasma. The sequence continues at coordinate 2,935 of CANQJB010000072.1, read as the reverse complement.
GGACCCCGAGGCGGGATTCGCAAACCTCAAGACCACCCGCGACATCATCGACAGCCACGAGCGCTATAAGGGCCTGCCGATACATATTACCGAGTTCAACACCTCATACAGCCCCGACAACCCGATCCACGACACCAACCAGAACGCCGCCTTCCTCTGCCACCAGCTTTCGAGGCTCGGCGACGTCAACGAGAGCTATTCTTACTGGACCTTCGGAGACATCTTCGAGGAGGTCGGCGTACCGTTCGCGCCGTTCCACGGCGGCTTCGGCCTTGTCGCGAACGGCTGTATCCCCAAGCCGACATTCTGGAGCTTCAAGTTCTTTAAGGACCTTATCGGAGGCGACTGCGTCCACCGCTCGGACGACGCGGTCATCGTCAAGGACGGCGACGTCTACAAGGGCGTTGTCTGGAACAGCAGCCGCAAGCGCGAGGGGAGAGAGCTTTCGCTCGAATTTGATCTACCTGCCGAGGGCGAGCTCTGCCTGATTACAAAGTCGGTCGACGAGGAATGCTGCAACCCGCTCAAGCTCTGGCACGACATGGGCGAGCCGAGAAGCCTTTCTGAGGAGCAGAAGGAGCTTTTAAAGAGCGCGGCATATCCGCTCGTCCGCTCCGAGAGGCTGACCGCTTCGGGCGAAGCTAAGCTTTGCTTCGACGTCCCCGAGTTCGGCATCAGATATTTCGAGCTCCGCCCCGCCCCGCTCACTCCCGACAGAGGCTTTGACTATAACAGGGCAATTAGGAAAGATTAAGGCGGAAAAGATCTGAATAAACATAAAATTCGGGGATTTATTCCCCGAATTTTATACCTATATGGCCTGAGCGCTGCGCACAGGCCATGCAGAGAGGTTCACGGGGAACACGTTCGGGTTCCCCGTATTTATTTATCTATTTGATATAAGTACCCATAAATATACACCGGTGCGGTCTGCCCGCCGCCATAACTTTCGACCCCGACAAGCTCCGGCTCATTCGGAATCGCGAGGATAAACCCGCCGTAGCGGTAAAGCGGCACCCCGCTTTCGAGTATATTTGCGCAAAGGTCGTCGCGCCGTTCGTAATCCCTGACGCTGTCGCCGATATATTCGGCCTCCTGCGCAAAGTCCTCGCAGTTTTGCTTTGTGAGGATTATTCTGTTATATCTGTATCGCCCGCCCTGCCAATAAACATAATCTCCGTCGTAAAACTCCGAAAGGTGATTCAGAAAATCGAGTTTTTCGGGATATTCTCCCGAATCTCCGCCGCTTTCCGGCTCTTCGCCGCTCTTGCCGACTCTTCTGAACAGCCAGCCGTGCAGAACCGTTCCGTCCGGCAGGGCGATGTCATTGTCGAGACGCGCAAAGATAAATTCCTCGCCGATAAGCTGCCAGAGCCGCGCTTCAATAAAGCAGTTTGACTGAAGCTCACCGGTGATCGGCCGATCGGTCAGGGTGAAATTGCCGGTTTTGAATTCCGGCGTGCCGATCAGGTCGGAATAGTCCGCCTCAACGCCCTCGGGCAGCGCGCCCCGGAAGGCCGCCGGCTGGGCGATCGCGCAGTACATGAACTCTGCAAATTCCTCCTCGCTGAGCGTGTAGCCCGTTTCGGCGTAGAGCTCGCCGCCGTAATAGGTCATCACGCTGTCGGGATATTTTATCGGCGCTTTTTCTTTGAGCATTTCCGAAAAGCTTTCGGCAAAATCGGTCTTTTTGATCATTTGGTAGGGCTCGGTGCCGCCGACCTCGACTGTGTTTTCGTCTCCGACGTTTCTGTAAGGCGACCACATTTCCTCGACCAATTCCACAGCGTCTAAATATTTCCCCTCGAGCGAGGAATTCAGCGCCTCCAGCTCGCTTTGGGTATATGGCGTCTCGCTCTCCGAAAACTGAATCCTCGAGAGCATCGGCAGCCGCAGGATCTCATATTCGGTGTCGGCAAGGCCGTCCCAGGCGAGGCGAACGACCGCGCCGATCGGGGCGGGCTGCTTTTCGGTGTAGTAGTCGGTAAACCTGAAAACCGCTTCCGAGGAAAGGAATGCCTTCGGCCCGTCGCAGCCCGCGGCGATAAGCTGATCAAACATATAGAAACAGGCGTAGATGTTTTTGTCGGACTTGTCGTCAGAAACGAGGTAGAAAATGTGTCCGTCGGCGTCGGGGTCGTAGAATTCGTCGATGACGGTAAACTCCTTCTGCAAAAGCGGGCGGTTATGGTTATAGACAATCGTTCCGTCGTTATATACCAGCACCCCGTCGGTATAGGTCATTGTCTCGGAGAGCTTTTTCTCAAACGCTTCGCGCGCTTCGTCGGTCAGCCCGAAGCTGTCTATCTCGGAAAGAACCTTTTCGACGTCCTCGCTGTCGATTCCCGCGTCGGCATAGTCAGAAACAGGGTGGATGTAGAGCCATTTCGGGGAGTATATGTTCTTTCCCTTGACGATTGCGGTGTCGGCGGCAAAGTGCTCGGCGACCGCCTCGGCGTCGTCCGAGAGCAGCAGCTCGATCTCCTCGTCGCTGAAATCGTCATCCTCTGAGCCTATTCGCGCTTTGACGAGTATTTCTCTGACGGCAGAGTCGGGAATATCAAAGTGGCGGATAAAGGAATAGAGGTTTCCTAGCTCGTCGACTGCGGTGAGGTCGCTGTTTACCGACGCTGTCGCGCCGAGCCATTCTTCAGTCTCGTCCCACCCAGCGATATCGCAGAACTGTGAGTCCAGATATCCGAGCTTCAGATCGACGGTTGCATAAAACGCGGAATTCGCGTCTCCGCCGACCTCGCCGTCCTCTGAAAACGGCGGAGGCATAACGGTCACCGGCGTCTCCGTAGTCGTATTCTCGGGGATTTCCGTCGAAGGCGCGGTGACCTCATCTTCGGCAGGCGAGGGTGCGGTGTCCGCCTCTTCGGTCGCAGTCGGCTCGGTTGCCGGGAAGGGCGAGGTGGTGATCGGGTTTCTGCCC